>CAZIXS010000052.1:0-18828 GCA_964543335.1 uncultured Phycisphaeraceae bacterium
TCGATGGGGTTGTGGCGGTTGAATTCATCGGCTTCGATGCCACGGGGTGGCATGGTCGCCCATTGAGGCGACTATGCGATCTGCGTCAGCAGGGTGCCGTGAAGTCTGTGAGAAAATGAGTGAGACATACTTGCCTTTTGGCAAGCATGCTTTATATTACTGCTGTGGCCAAAATAGTGGATCAAATCGTCGATGCCATTGAGCGCTCAGGAGAATCCAGATACGCCATTAGTAAGGCAACTGGAATCAGCCAATCCGTGTTGTCCAGACTGGTCAATGGTGAGCGTGCTCTGTCGATGGAGTCTGCAGACATTCTCGCGGACTACCTACGGCTGTCATTCCAAAAGTCCACAAGGCGAAAGGAGCCTGCAATGAACGGCGTTGAAAGATCAGCGTACAGCCTACTTCGAGCAGTAGTATCAGACATGGGCGGCGACATGACTTGGCACCCGAAAGGGACTGGCGGCACTTGGACCATCTCACTTTGGGGCAAGCAAGCCGAAATAGATGTTTACGATGACAAAGTGAATGCGTTAGATGCTTGTTATGAGCCACCCGAAGGGAATTCGAATCCTCAAGTACACGCAGATTGGCCAGAGACGGTAGCACTGAGACCCGATGTGAAATTTCGAGTCGCTCGCCTTGTCGATGAGCGATCGGAGTTTTGACTGCCAGCGAGTAGCAACGGATTTGCCCGAAGGGCAACCCTTGCGAACTTCCAAAGGTGCAATTGCCGAACTACGACAAAGTCGCGCATGGGCGATTCGAATTCGGAGCGAAAGTTCGAAGGGCCCATCCGCTGTCCGCGTGGCCTGCGCTTCGCTCCGACCACGGCACCCAAACAAGCACCCTAAAGAAAAAGCCGCCCAACCGGGCGGCTTTCCAATCACTCAGTTGCCCCGGTTCTCACCGGTCGCTCATCGCCACATAGGGCTGATCGTGAGCGCCCACATACTGCGCCTTCGGGCGGTACAGGCGGTTGTCGGCGAGCTGTTCGAGCATGTGGCCGGCCCAGCCACCAATTCGGCTGAGGGCGAACATCGGGGTGAAGAGGTCGAGCTTCAGGCCGATGCAGTGGTAGGTCGTGGCCGAGTAGAAATCGACGTTGGGGTAGATGCCCTTGGCCCCGAGTTCGCGCTCCATCACCTGCTCGATGATGTGGCTCTTGGCGTAGAGCTCCTGGTTGCCGGTGTCCTCGGCGAGCTTCTTGGCCAGCGACTGCAGGTCGGTGGCGCGGGGATCCTTGGTCTTGTAGACCCGGTGGCCGAAGCCCATGATCTTATCCTTGCGCTCGATCTTGCCCATGATGAAGGCCTCGGCGTCGTCCACGGTGGGGATCTCGTTGAGCATCTTCATGACGCCCTCGTTCGCTCCGCCGTGCAGCGGGCCACGCAGCGAGCCGATCGCGCCGGTGATGGCCGAGTAGACATCGCTGAGCGTGGAGATGATCACGCGGGTGGTGAAGGTCGAATTGTTCAGGCCGTGGTCGGCGTGCAGGATCATGCAGATGTCGAAGGCCCGGGCCATGGTCTCGGTCGGCTTCTCGCCGTTGAGCATGTAGAGGAAGTTCTCGGCGAAGCTCAGCGAGGGGTCGGGGTGGACGAGGTCGAGGCCGCGCCGATGGCGGTCGAAGTAGGCGACGATCGTCGGGGCGTGCCCGAGGATGTTCAGGGCCTTGTCCTGAGCGGATTCGAGGTCGTTGGCGTTCGGGTCGGAGTCGTACATCGCCAGCGAGGAGACCAGCGTGCGGAGCACATGCATCGGCTCGGCGGTGGTGGGCAGCGAGGTCACGCGCTGTTCCATGCCCTTGGGCAGTTCGTAGCGCTTGCGGAGATTCTGGGTGAACGCGTCGAGTTCGTCCTGCTTGGGCAGGCGCTTGTTCCACAGCAGGAACACCGTCTCCTCGAAGGTGGAGTTCGACGACAGTTCGCCGATCGGGATCCCGACATACTCGAGAATTCCCTTCTGACCGTCGATGAAGGACATTTCCGTCTCGGCGGCGACCACACCTTCAAGACCCTTGGGGGCACTGGCTACAGCGGACATGCTCGTCGAACCTTTCGGCTGGAACAGCCAAGGAGGGCAAAGCCCTCGGGAAACGCGACCCCGAACCGGGGTGATCGCGATATGGTGACACCACTGCGGCATGCCGAGCGTCCCTTTCGGGGCTCCGGGCTCGCCGCGAGATGCGACTATAGAACCCCCCGCCCACCGCTTCAAATCGCTGAGTCCCAAGAAAACCCCGATCTGCCCATGATTGTCCAAGGCCTCCTGCTCACCGACCCCGCCCAGCCGCCCCAACTCGGCTGGATTCGCGTGCAAGGGCCCTCGGAGGCCGGTCCCGGCCGGATCGCGGAGATCGGCCTCGGGGAGCTCCCAAGCGAACTCGGACCGCCTGATTTTGGCGGACGCGACCGGATCATCAGCCCAGCGTTCACCGATGCCCATTTCCATGTGCCGCAGGTGGAATCGGTCGGTGCCGACGGACTGCACCTCTTGGAATGGCTGGATCGGGTGATCTTCCCGGCCGAAGCCTGGTGGGGACGCGGCGGGGCGATGGCTTCGGCCCGCACCGCCGCGCGCCGACTGATCCGCGAAGGCACGGCAGGGTTCGCCGGCTACCTGACTTCCCACGCCGAGGCTTCGCGCGATGCTGCGATGTACTTCGCCAACCGGACGCCCCTGCGGTTCCACCTTGGGCGATCGGCGATGGACCGGCACGCGCCGGATGAGTTGACCGCCGAGGACCGCGCCCGGGCGAAACTGTCGCCGACTCCCTCCCCACTGCTGCCAAAGCTGGATGTGAAGCCCAGGGAAAACCGGAGGTTCATCTCGGCCAACCCGCGCTTTGCCGTCGCCTGCTCCGACGAACTGCTGGCTGAGATCGGCTGGGCGGTCAAGGAGCGCGAGGACGCGGGCGAGCGCGTGCTGGTGCAGACGCACCTCGCCGAGACTAAGCCCGAATGCGATCTGATCGCTCGGCTGTTCCCAGACGCGCCGAACTACACGAGCGTGTACGACCGGGCCGGCCTGCTGCGCCCGGGTGCGTTGCTCGCGCACGGCATCTACCTGAGCGACGAGGAGCTCGCGCTGATCCGCGAGAGGGACGCGACGATCGTCCACTGCCCCACGGCCAACCTGTTCCTGCAATCGGGCCTGTTCGACTGGACACGCAGCGTGCACGACCTCGGCGTGCGGGTGCTGCTGGGCTCGGACATCGCGGGCGGTCCGGATGTGGCTATGCCCCGCGTCGGCCGTGCGATGATCGAGACGGCGAAGGCTTTGAAGCTGACGCGCAGCGGGGCGGCGGCGGATCGGATCCGCGTGCCCAGCCCGGCTGAGGTCTGGACGCTGATCACCGAGGGCAACGCGCGGATCTTTGAGCAGGCGGGCACGCCCGACCGCTTCGGCGTACTCGAAGAGGGCGCGCAGGCCGACCTGCTGGTTCTGCGCGTGCCGGATGCCTGGCGCGATGAGCATCTGATCGGGCGCTTGATCTATTCGTGGTCGTCGCGTTTGATCGAGGCGCGGTTGTTCAACGGCCAATTCGTGGATCCCCAGAACATCGAGCGACAGACGGGAGACCGAGCGTGCTGATCCCCATCGGAGTGGACCGGGCCAAGAAGCGGCCAACGGTGATCACCTACTGGCTGATCGGCGCGTGCGTGCTGGTTTCGCTGGCCCAGGTCGTTCTGCTGCGCTTCAACACGCCGCTGCATGATGACCTGTTCATGTCGTCGCAGGGTTTGGGGCGCGGCATCCTCATGCTTTGGCCACCCGGCTGGGAGCCCTTCGGAACCGGTTTCGAGTTCTGGCAACTGTTCAGTTACCAGTTTGTTCATGGCGGCATGATGCACCTGCTGGGGAACATGCTGTTCCTGTACATCTTTGGGCCAGCGGTCGAGGATCGGCTCGGGCGCATCGGCTTCCTCGCGTTCTACCTGCTCGGCGGTGCCGCGGCTGGTGGCGTGCACATGCTCGCTGGCGGAGAAGCGACATCATTCGGTTATCTCGCCGCGCCCGTCGTTGGGGCTTCGGGCGCGGTCTCTGCGGTGACCGGCGCGTTCCTCGTGCTGTTCCCCAAGTCGGGTGTGCGATGCTTCATCCTGTTCTTCGTCATCGGCGTGTTCACGATCCAGGCGTGGTGGATCATCGCCTTCGCGATCGCGCGCGATGTGTTCATGAGTGCCCTGGGGAGCGACACCGTTGCGTACGAAGCGCACCTGGGTGGCTATTTTTACGGGGCCGCCATCTGCGTCTTCCTGCTTTGGCGCCGGATCATCCCCAGAGAGCCCTATGACCTGTTCTCGATGGGCAAGCAGGCCCATCGGCGCCGTCAGTTCCGCGAGCTGACCACCAAGCCGCTGTCGGATCGAGTCTGGGATGCCCCGCGGGGGGCGAGTGACGGCAAGACGGGCACGCGCTCCAAGCGACTGTCCACCCGGACGGAGCAGGAGATGAACCTTCGCGCGGCCGTCCACAGTGCCGTGGAAGCGGGTGACCTGAACGATGCCGCCCGCAAGTACCTCGAACTGGTCGAGGAGCACGGCGAGCAGTGTCTGTCGCGCGCGGCCCAACTCGCCATCGGCAATCATCTGCACGCCGAAGGCGATCACCAGCACGCGGCACTGGCCTATCGCCAATTCACGCAGAAGTTCACGGCCGATTCGGAGACCAACCGGGTGCGCCTGATGCACGCGATCCTCCTGGCGCGATACCTCAACGATCCGATCGGTGCCGAGCGCGAGCTCGACGCGATCGAAGATCACAAACTCTCCGAGGGCGAACGCGACCTCGCTCTCACGCTCCGAGAGGAACTGGCATGACAAGCGACCAACGCACCGGACCGATCCGCACCCGCATCAAGATCTGCGGCGTACGGGATGCCGAGACCGCCCTCATCGCTGCGGAGTGCGGGGCCGACTCGATCGGTCTGGTATTCGTGTCCAGTTCGCCGCGTTGCGTGACGATCGATGAGGCGTACGAGATCCAGAGCGTCCTGCCCGCGTTCGTGACGAGCGTCGGGTTGTTCATGAACCCGAAGGCCGAGGATTACCTGACCACGATGGTGCAGGCCGATCTCGACCTTGGGCAGCTTCATGGCAAGGAGCCCGAACCGCTGGTGCGCGAGATCGGTCCGGACCTCATCAAGGCGATTCGCTACAGCCGCGACACCATCGAAGCCGACCTGCGCAAATGGTCGCGGATCGATGAACTCGATGCGGTGCTGATCGATGGCGGAACGGGTGGCACCGGCGAGAAGGCCGACTGGGCGCATCTCGCCGAAGTGATCGACATCTGCGACCACCCGGTGATCCTTGCTGGCGGCCTGACCCCCGAGAATGTGGGCGAGGCGATCCGGCTGGTGAAGCCCTACGCGGTGGACGTGAGCAGCGGCGTGGAATCGGAACCGGGCGTGAAAGACCCAGCCAAGATCGCAGCGTTCTGCCGCGCTGCGCGTGACGCGGATACTGGCTCCTAGCGGACTACCCGGTTTGGGGAGAATCGCCCGAGATACAGGCAAATTCACCGAATCTGAATGCCTTGAGCCAACCGATGCGGTTATGGTGAAAGCATAATGGTTCACCCGTAGAGCACGCGGCAAAGGACAGCCGCGCAGCACACGGGGGAGGCGGACGATGCAAGCGACCAACGACAATCGGAATACCACCCGAGCAAGGGCTGAGATTCAGGACAACCGGCAGTCGTTGCGCTGCGCGGATCACGGGGATTTGATGTGGCCCCTGACCAGCGAGGGCGCAGCCGCGGTTCGAGTGGTCGGAAAGACCAGGATCACATCGCGCACGGCGCACCCCTCGGTGCCGCGCACGCTGTGCGACGCGGACGCGAGCAACCCTGCGTGCGCCGGTTGGGTTGCTGAACCGTTGAACTAAGTGCGCTGAGTCTGCGGCGCGAGTTTGGCCGTGCGTTGACGTGGGTTGTGTTTCTGGATAGACGGAGCACTGAGAGCACTCCGCAATCTTGCGTATCAAGCAGTTTATCACGGGGAGAATGAGAACATCAGCCCTTGCTGGTCGTCCGCTGTTCGATGCGTTTTTCGCTCTGCGTCACGACGATGGCATCCACGAAGTTGCCCGGGGTGTGGACTTCGTCGGGGTCGATGGCGCCGACTTCGACGATCTCTTCGACTTCGGCGATGGTGAACGCCGCGGCGGTGGCCATCATCGGGTTGAAGTTGCGGGCGGTCTTGCGGTAGATGAGGTTGCCGGCGGTGTCCGCCTTCCAGGCCTTGACGAGCGCGAGTGAGGCCCAGATGCCGGTTTCTGCGATGTACTCGCGCGTGCGCCCCTTGAACTCGATGGCGCGGGTTTCCTTGCCCTCGGCGATCTGCGTCCCGACACCTGTGGCGGTGTAGAAGACGGGGATGCCCGCGCCGCCGGCGCGGATACGCTCGGCGAGGGTGCCCTGGGGGTTGAACTCGACTTCGAGTTCGCCTTCGAGGAACTGGCGGGCGAATTCGTCGTTCTCGCCGACATAGGAGGAGACCATCTTCCTGATCTGCTTGGTCTGCAGGAGCAGGCCGAGGCCCCAGTCGTCGACGCCGGCGTTGTTGGAGACGCAGGTGAGGTCTTTCACGCCGGAGTCGCGGAGGGCGATGATGAGCTGTTCGGGGATGCCGCAGAGCCCGAACCCTCCGACATGGACGGTCATGCCGTCGGTGAGGGAACCGGCGGTTTTGGCGGCGGCGATGGCATCAGCGGCGGTGTTGTGGGCCTTGTTGAGCATAGGGCTATGGTAGCAGCGTGGGTTTGGTGCGCCGAGGGTGAGAGACAGACGCCGCCCGGAAGCGGGCCTTGGCGACCTTCCTGTGCAAGGGGGGACAGAACGAATCCCGGGTATAAGTAGGCATGGAATCACACTTGGCGGTGGTTGCGGGGATCTCGATTGCGGCGGTCATTCTGATCGCGCAATGGGTGATCCGGATCGTTCTGATCCCGGTCGTGCTGGAGCGACACCGGCCGGCGGTGGCGACGACCTGGCTGATCGTTGTGTTCTTCGAGCCGTTCATCGGGCTGGTGATCTATCTGGTGATCGGTCGCCAGCTCGTCGGGCGCAAGCGGATCGAGCACCATGAGCGTGTCGCGAAGGCCACGGAAGAGCGGATCCGGCTTCGCGCCCAGCAGGAACATCTGGTGGAACTGGACGAGCTGCCCCACTACCGCCGGGATCTCGCACGGCTGGCGATGGCCCTGTCGGGGATGCCAGCGGTCAAAGGCAACCGGATCACCATGATCCCTGAGACCGAGGCGGTGATCGATCGGCTGATCGAAGACATCGACGCGGCGGAACACCATGTGCACCTGCTGTTCTACATCTTCGCGGCGGATACGACGGGGCTGAAGGTGGCGGATGCGCTGACCCGGGCGGCGGAGCGCGGGGTGGCCTGCCGCGTGATGATGGATAGTCAGGGCTCGCCGACAGCGCTCAAGGCGATCGCTCCGCAGATGCGGGCGAAGGGTATCCGCGTAGTGGAGATGCTGCCCGCGGGCATTCTGCGCCGGCGTGTGGCGCGGATCGATGTGCGCAACCACCGCAAGCTCGCGATCATCGACGGGCGGATCGGGTACACGGGCTCGCAGAACATCGTGGATGCGGATTACGGCGGGACCTTTGATGGGTCGTGGCGTGATCTGATGATCCGGATCGAAGGCCCGGTGCTGACGCAGTTGCAGGCCGTCTTCTTCGAAGACTGGGCGGCAGAGACGAACGAGGAACTGTCCGACGATCTGCTGCCGGACCTTGCGCCGGTGGGCGAAACGCTTGCGGTCGCGGTGCCGAGCGGGCCCTCGCTTCGTCCGGGTGCGTTCCGGGACATCATGCTGGCGGCGATCAGCGAGGCAGACGAACGGGTGGTGATGACGACGCCGTATCTGGTGCTCGACGAGCCGACGCTGGTGGCGCTGAAGATCAGGGCCAAGGCGGGTGTCTGCGTGGATGTGGTGGTGCCGGAGCGGTCGAACAATCGGCTGGTGAATCTGGCTTCACGGGCACAGTATGAGGAACTGCTGCAGGCGGGGGTGAACCTGCACCTGCACCAGGATGGGCTCCTGCACGCCAAGAGTCTCACGGTGGATGGGAAGATCGCGCTGATCGGGTCGGGCAACATGGACCGACGGTCGTTTGATGTGAACTACGAACTGAGCCTGCTCATGGCGGGCGGGACGCTGGCAAAGGATTTGGTCGCGCTGCAGGAAGAGTACATGGGCCAGTCGCGTCTGCTCAGCGCCGAGGAGTGGAGCCAGCGGTCCCGTAAGGATCGGATCCTTCAGAACTGCGCGAAGCTGTTCGGCGCTGTGCTGTGAACCGCTGAGTCATTTCGCGCCGTCGAGGCCGGTATCCGGGTCCCCCACGGCGTCGAGCGGGACACGAGTGGTGTCCTTGAGCGTGCTCAGACAGAAGCTGGTGCGGACGCGGGCGATGTTGGGGATGGTGCTGAGGCGGTGGACGACGAAGTCCTCGTACTGGGCCATGTCGGTGACGATGACACGGAGGATGAAGTCTTCCTCGCCGGTGGTGTGCCAGGCGGAGAGGACTTCGGAGAGCGAGTCGATGGTGCTGGTGAACTCGCGGAGCCGCTGTTCGCCGTGCTCGCGCAGGGTCACGCTGACGATGGCGGTCATGGACTTGTCGACCTCGGACGGGTCGAGCAGGGCCACATAGCCGCGGATGATGCCGGAGGCCTCAAGCTTCTTGACGCGCTCGATCATGCTGGCCGGGGAGATGCCCACGGTCTGGGCGAGCATGGCGTTGGTGATCTTGGAATCGGCCTGCAGTTGCTCGAGGATGGCCAGGTCAATCGCGTCGAAGCGGACGCGGGACCTGGCGCGGCGGCGGGTGCTGGATGAGGCCTGAGGGGTATCGGTTGCCATGGATGGCTCCGGAGCGATGGACGGGGCGGTCAAGGGCGTATCTTTGACGAGAAATCGGCCCCGAGCAAGAACAATATTCGGCCGCAGAATGCTTTGACCAAATTTTCCATTGCCATCGGGCTGATTTCGAGAGATAATCGACGGAGCGGCGGCCCGGAGGCCCTATGCTGTTGTTGCACACCCGAACCATCACTCAGACGGGAGACCCCCTATGACCATCGCCCCCAACACCTCTTCCGGCACCTCGACCGCGGTTGATCCGCTGCAGCTCATCGATGTGGACCATGTCCGCTTTTATGTCGGCAACGCCAAGCAGGCCGCGGTGTTCTACGCCCACACGTTCGGCTTCCAGATCGAGCAGGTCCGCGACCTGACGACCGGATCGCGCGATGAGGCGGCGTACCTGCTGACGCAGGGCAACATCCGCCTGCTGCTGGTGTCGGGCCTGACCCCGGACCACCCGGCCAGCAAGGAGGCCGCGCTGTACGGCGACGGTGTGAAGGACATCGCCTTCAATGTGGACGATGCCGAAGCGGCGTACGAGCGGGCGATCTCCAACGGCGGCAAGTCGGCCTACGAGCCGTACACGCTCAGCGACGAGCACGGGAGCGTGACTTACGCGGGCATCCAGAGCTATGGGCGAGCGATCCACTCGTTCGTCAGCCGCACCGGCGGATACGACCTGGCCCGGATCAAGAAGGCGTCGATGGCATACGAGCCGGTGTCGTTCGCGCCGAAGTTCCGCAATGTCGGCGAGCACGCGCTGAACGCGTTCAACCGCAAGAACCCCTGCGGCCTGATGTATGTCGACCACTGCGTCGGCAATGTCGAAGAGGGGAAGATGAACTACTGGGTGGAGTGGTACGAGAATGTGCTCGAGTTCAAGATGTTCAAGCACTTCGATGATCAGGACATCTCCACCGAGCACTCGGCGCTGATGTCGAAGGTGATGGCGTCGGGCAACAACCTCATCAAGATGCCCATCAACGAACCAGCGGCGGGTAAGAAGAAGAGCCAGATCCTCGAGTACCTCGAGTGGCACAACATGACGCCGGGCGTGCAGCACTTGGCGCTCCGCACGAACGACGAGCTGCACTCGGTGGCAGCCCTGCGCGACCGCGGCGTGGACTTCCTCGAGATCCCCGAGACCTACTACGACATCGTGTGGGACCGTGTGAACACCATGCTGACCGAGAACGGTCACAGCCCGGTGAAGGAAGACCACGAGAAGATCAAGCAACTCGGTGTGCTGGTCGATGCGGACGACGAGGGCTACCTGCTGCAGCTGTTCACCAAGCCGCTGCAGGACCGGCCGACGCTGTTCTTCGAGATCATCTGCCGGCGCGGCAGCCAGAGCTTCGGCAAGGGCAACTTCAAGGCGCTGTTCGAGGCGTTGGAGCTGGAGCAGGATAAGCGCGGGAACCTGTAAGGGTTCGCGACAGGTCGTGAATTGAAAGAACGCCCGGGTTTGGCCCGGGCGTTTTTCGTAGACTGGCTTTAGAGTTCTGCCAAGCCTGCGAAGTCGAGGCATGGCCTTTGGGAGGTGTCCATGGGCGACGTTGATGAAGAAGTGCTCTCAAAGGCACTGGCCTACATTGAGGACGATGACTGGGAGCAGTTGAGTCAGCTCGTCGACGTACACCCCGGCGTGATGAAGCATCCGGAGGTGGCTGATTACCTCGGGTGGCTCCACTTCGATCAGCTCACCCAAGCGATGTTTGCCACGGACTACGTAGAGGTGGAGAGAATCATCGCCGAGCACCCTGATGTTCTCACGCGGTACGACGACAACCTCATCCATTGGACTGCTCTGCACTGGGCGGTGAGCGAAAGCGACCTCCGCCTTGTGAAGATCCTGCTTGACGCCGGTGCCGATGTGAACCAGCACAATGAACCGATCGCCGGAGGTACTGCCCTCGCGCTGGCTGTCGAAAATGAGGAGTTCAAGATCGCTGACTTTCTGCTGGATCGCGGTGCAAATCCGAACATTACTGGATGGATGTGGCAAACTCCGATAGACAAACTATTGGATGGACTTCAAGAGGCGCGTTTTGAGAAGAATCATCAGCGATCCAAGTACAAGGATCAGCATGCTGCCCGGGGGCTTCTGAAGCGGATGACATCGGCGGCCAAACAGTTTGAACCACCGGTATACCCTGATGGAACTGTCCCGGAATTTTGGCCTCCAACACCTGAGCGACCTGATCCGAAGCGGGTACCGCGAAAAAAGTAGAAAAGAGCCGATTCCTGCCGGACGCGGCTAGTTGGGGCTGGCCCTTTGCGGGATTGCTGGCGGGGGTGCTTGGGTCGCATCGCTGAATAATTCAACGCGCACACAACAGCACCCGCCCCCTGTGCGGAGCGGGTGCTGCCGTGGTGCGTCTCGACGCTGATCAGGAGGCGATCAGCGCCGGCGGCGCGTTGCACCGAGACCCGCGAGGGCGAGGATTGCCGCGCTGCCGGGCGCGGGGATCGCGAAGGCGAGACCGGTGGTGAAGGTGGCATTGGTGTACAGGGTGCTCAGGGCGACGCTGGCGTCGGTGCGATCAAGCAGGAAGAGCTGATCGCGCTGGGCGTCGGTGACATACATCTGGCCATCCGCCGGGTTGTAGTCCACATCGAACGGGGCTTCGAGGCCTGTGTTTCCGATGAGCGTGGCGGCACCGGTGCCAGCGTTGACCGCGAAGAGTTCGCCGCTGGCCGCGGTCATGAACAGTCCGCCGGTGAAGGGATCGAAACCGAGGCCAACCAGATCGAGGGCATCCGCGGCTCCGCCAAGCTGGCCGATCGTGGTGGTCTGCCCGGTAGCGGTGTCGAGGGTGATGAGCTCCCCGACCTGCGGTGTGCCCGGGACACCCTGAGTCACGGCGTAGACCGTCGAAGTGGCGGTGTCGGTCGCGATCGAGATGAAATCACGGTCGGGAACGATGCTGGTGAGGACCGAGCCGTCGCTGGTGCTGAGGGCGACAAAGTCGGCATCGGTGATCGCAAAGACGAAGGAGCCATCGAAGCCGGGTGCAAGGTCGTACCACTGCATGGCCGGGAGTGCGCCAACAAGTGTGTCGCTGCCGTTGACGCCTGTCTGGCCGCGGTAAAGGCCGTTTGCAGAGTTGTCGAGGACGAAGAAGTCACCCGCACCGGCAAGGGCTGCCGGAGCAGCGACGGCGAAGGCAACGGCGGTGATGGCGATGGAACGGATGGCCCGGGGGCTGGGGGTCAGCATGATGTGTCTCTCCTGAGTGATGCGGGTGGCCGAAAGGGCCTTCTCCGCAGAGCAGGCGAGAACCGGCGGAGCGGGGGGACACTCGATCTGGAGCCGGATCAAATTTGAAGATTCGTCCGCACCGGGAAAACCCTGAGGAAGAACGCGGAATGAACCGGGTTGAGCGTGGCATAATCTGTTTGAACAGATATCTGGGTGGTCACCTCCTCCACCCTCGCGAACCCCCACTCTCACGGAGTACCGATGGACACCTTTGACGCGATCTACGCCCGGCGCTCGGTCAAGCAGTTCGACCCGAACCACGCCATGCCGGAAA
Organism: uncultured Phycisphaeraceae bacterium; assembly: GCA_964543335.1. Lineage (GTDB taxonomy): Bacteria > Planctomycetota > Phycisphaerae > Phycisphaerales > UBA1924 > JANSXG01. The sequence continues at coordinate 12,431 of CAZIXS010000052.1, forward strand.
CGGACATCACCAAACTCCTCGAGGCGGCCATCCAGGCTCCGACGAGTTTCAACATCCAGCACTGGCGATTTGTGCTCGCCCGCGACCCGGAGCTGCGCAAGCAGATCCGTGCGAACGGCAACGACCAGGCGCAGATCACCGATGCGAGCCTGCTGATCATCATGACGGCGGACACCGACGCGTGGAAGAAGTCGCCTCAGCGGTACTGGGAGAACGCGCCGAAGGAAATCGCGGACCTGCTGGTGGGCTGGATGGGCCCCTTCCACGAAGGGCGGGAATGGCTGCAGCGCGATGAGGCACAGCGATCCATCGGCATGGCGATGCAGACGATCATGCTCGCAGCGAAGAGCATGGGCTACGACTCGTGCCCGATGATCGGCTTCGACATCGAGAAAGTCGCCGAGCTGATCAACCTGCCCGCAGACCATGTGATGGGACCGATGATCGCGATCGGCAAGGGCACGAAGCAGCCTTGGCCGAAGCCCGGTCAACTGCCTCTGAGCGAGGTGGTGATCGAGAACCGGTTCGGCTGAGAAACGCGATATCGATATGAATAAACCGGCGCGGGATTCAACCCGCGCCGGTCTTATGATGTGACGCAGAGTTCAGGACTCTGCGTTTTTTGTCGCCCGGTTCTTCTTGCGGCAGGCCTCTCGCCGGAGGCGCTTGGCTTCGGCGAAGATGGTCTTGCCAAAACGGTCCGAGACCTGCGCGAGCACATAGCGCCGAGTGTCGATGGTGACAACCTCGCCACAGGGCTTGCGAACGAGCGCGAAGGGAAGGCAATACTCCACGACCCGCATGACGACGAGCGGCTCGTCGTCCCAGGGCATCATGGAGACCTGGAAAGGCTGCGCATTGGGATCGATTCCGCTGAAGAAACCGCACGAGATGTACTCGTGGCGGACCTTCAGGATGGCGATGTAGATGCCTGTTGCAAAGTCATCCGGAGCGAGGACGCACGCGAGCCGGCTTTCGGAGGCGGTCTGCGTGTTGGTGTTCATATCTGTTTCCATGTGATCTGTGCTGTTTCAGTGCAGAACGATCGCGCATGCCGCGGTGCGGCAGGGCGAAGGGGGTGCGGTTGTGCGCGCGGACGAGCGCACTGCACAAACGGCCTTGTGTTGACGACGTAAGTAATTGCGTGGTTGTCAGGAGGGTGTGCCGGTGAACAGCACGGGGCTCAGAAAACGCTGGGCGCTTTTGAACTGAGCGAGATAGCCCCCCGCTCCTTCCACGAGATCGCCGACGCCGCGTGGCGCTCGAGGTGATCGGGATGGGACAGGATCGGGGCAAACATGACTTGGGCTTTCGGGAAATCAGAAACCGGCGTGACGCCAATGCCAACGCTGGGGTGAGGAAGATAACTCGCCAGTGGGCGAAGTCAATCCCTCATCTAAAAAGATTTTGCGCGAAAGATGAAGCGCGATCGATCAGCGGTTGATCTTCGCGAGGATCACCTTGGGGTCGGCGTCCTTGTGGATGGCGAGCAGGTCGTTGCCGTGGGCGGTCGCGCTGACGGTGAGATCGGTGACGGGTTCGGCCTTGGGCGGGCCCCATCGCCGGATGATGCGGTGAATGCCGAAGCCGAGTTCGCGGAGCGCGGTCGTGGCGTCGTGCGACGCGAGGGTGTCGTCGGTGTGATTAACTTCGTAGATGATCACCGCCGGCGGCTCAGACGACCAGAGATCGCGTGCGCCGGCGATCGCGGGGGCTTCGAAGCCTTCGACATCGATTTTGACGAAGCGCGCCGTCGGGATGTTCTTCTCTCGTGCGTAGGCGCTGTAGGGGCGCACCGATACGGAAAAATGGTCGATGGAGTTTCCGTCGGCGTGACGGACGAGTGAGCCGGCACCGATGTTCCCAGCAGGGATGTGCAAGTCGAGCGTGGCATCCTGATCGCCGAGACCGATGGGGTGGACAGTGAAATTGGTGAAGCTATTCGCCTTCGCGGAGGCCTCGACCAGCGCGACCATGCGCGGATTTGGTTCGAATGCGTGGACCTGCCCCTCAGGCCCGACGAAGCGGGCGCATTGCAGACCGGTTTCGCAGATGTTGGCTCCGATGTCGAGCATGGTGTCGCCACGGGAGAGGACACGCTTGGCGATCCCGGTGACTTCGCGCGAGAAGTCGCCGTAATAGAACACGGTCCTTCCCACAAGGTCGGTGCGGTTGAGGTGGACCAGGTCTCCGGTGCGGAGTTTGGCCCAGGTCGCCACGGGCTCGCGAGCCGCGAGTCGCTGCAGGAGAGGGCGCGAGGCGATGTAGCCGCCACCTCGGTAGAGCGGCAATCGGCGAACGAAAATCGCGAAAAGCGATGCCGGATCGCTGAGCGGGCTAGGTGGCGACGGTGCGTTCACGACAGGACCTCCTCGATCCGACTCAGGAGAACCCTCCCTCCAGGACTCTGAATCTCAGCATAACGGCTCAATTCGGACTCGGAGGCCTCGAATTCACCCGAACCGGGCGATTCTTCGCCGGCTAAACTACTGCCATGAATCGAACATACCTTATCCCGTCGGTGATCTCCAGCGTGCTGCTCCTCTCTGCGTCCTGGGCCGAGGCCCAGCGCCTGCCTCTGCTGGAGGGGCCGGTGGAGCAGATCGGCAATGATGCATCCAGGACGACCGGCTGGAAGCCAGTGGTGGTCGCCACCGGACTGGTCCATCCCTGGGCGATCGATTGGCTGCCGGACGGATCGGCGCTCATCACCGAGCGCCCGGGGCGTATTCGGCTGCTGAACCCCGATGGCACGCTGCACCCGGACCCGGTCGAGGGCGATCCCGAGGTGTTCGCACAGCGCCAGGGTGGGCTGCTCGATGTCCGGGTACACCCTGATTTCGAGAACAACCGCTTCGTCTACCTGGCGTACTCGCACGGGACGGCCAGAGGGAACCACACCCGGATCGCGCGGGCCCGTTTCGAAGATCACGCCTTGAAGGACCTTGAGGTGTTGTTCACGACCGAACCGGCGAAGTCCGGCGGCTTCCACTTCGGCTGCCGCATGGTGTTTCTGCCGGACGGTTCGCTCCTGTTCGGAGTCGGCGAGGGCGCGAGCCAGGATCGATCTCAGGACATGAGCGTGCACTGGGGCAAGATGCTGCGCATCATGGATGACGGGTCACCGGCGACGGACAACCCCTTTCAGGCCCGCATCGATGCCCTGCAGGAGATTTACTCCTACGGTCACCGCAACCCGCAGGGGCTTGTCGTGCATCCCGAAACCGGCAAAGTGTATGCGACCGAGCACGGGCCGCGAGGCGGTGACGAGCTCAATGTCATCGAGCCGGGCAAGAACTACGGCTGGCCGCTGGTGACCTACGGGTACGAGTACGCCGGCCCCCGCGTGAGCCAGCACACCTCGCTCCCTGGCCTCCAAGATCCGCTGGTCGTCTGGACGCCATGCATCGCCCCGAGCGGTCTGGCGTTCTACACCGGAGATCACTTCCCGGACTGGAAGGGTGATCTCTTCGCGGGCGGTCTGGTGCTTCGTCAGGTGCGTCGTGTGATCATGGACGGCGAGCGGGTAGTCGGGCACGAGATCATGCAGTTCGACGAACGCATCCGCGATGTCCGCCAGGGGCCGGATGGTTTCCTCTACGTGCTGACCGACGAACGGAACGGCAAACTGCTGAGAATCGTGCCCGCCGGAGAGAGCAACGAAGAGTCTGGCGACGGTGGCTCTGAAGAGTGACTGTTTCTCAGTGACCTGCCCCCGGTGTTTGTACCACTGACTATGTTACTCCAAGGGCTGCTCCCTGTGCAGTCAGAGGCCTGCGGAGCGTAGCGGAGCAGGCCTCTGATGGAGCGAACGCCTCGGGTGCTGGCGGACGATAGCCCAGAGACGAGTGCGGCCTCACCGTGTTGGAGTGCACACGCCAACGCTCGATCAGCACCCGCGCCTCCAGCAGCGTCGTGAACACCTCGCCGTTGAGCAGCTCGTCACGCAGTTTGCCGTTGAAGCTCTCGACGTACCCGTTCTCCCACGGGCTGCCAGGCTCGATGTACAGCGTCTTCACGCCGAGCTTCCCCAGCCAACCGCGCACCGCCTTGGCCGTGAACTCGGCACCGTTGTCTGAGCGGATATGCCCGGGAACACCCCGCGTCGCCATCAGCCACGCCAGACGCTCCAGCACATCGTCACTCCTCAGACGCCTGGCCACATCGATCGCCAGGCACTCACGCGTGTACTCGTCGATTACCGTGAGCATCCTGAACGCCCGCCCGTCGTGCGTCCTGGCCTGGACGAAGTCGTAACTCCACACATGGTCCTTGTGCCCGGGCCGAAGCCGCACGCAGGATCCATCGTTGAGCCAGAGCCGGCCGCGTTTGGGCTGCTTCTTGGGCACCTTCAGCCCCTCACGCCGCCAGATCCGTTCCACACGCTTGTGGTTCACGCGCCACCCCTCCAGACGCAGCAGAGCCGTGATGCGGCGGTATCCGTACCGACCGTACATCGCCGCCAGCTCGATCAGCCGCCGCGTCAGCGGCAACTCATCATCACGCTCGATCGGCAGATACCGCTGCGATGCACGCGGCTGCTTCAGGATCCTGCACGCCCGCCTCTCCGAAGCACCGAAGCGGTCTCGCAGCACACGGACCGCCTCACGCTTCCGGCGCGGGCTCAGAAGTTTCCCGAGGCGACCTCCTGCAGCATCGCCTTGTCCAGAGCGAGATCCGCCACCAGCTTCTTCAAGCGAGCGTTCTCTTTCTCCAGTTCCTTCAGCTTCTTGGCCTGATCGGTCTTCAAACCGCCGTACTCCTTGCGCCACCGGTAGGACGTCTGGGCCGTCACCCCCAGCCGCCTCGTGACCTCGGGGACCTTCATCCCCTGACCCAGGAGCACCTCCGCCTCACGCAGCTTGTTGATGATCTGCTCCGCCGAATGCCTCTTGCGAGCCATGTCCTACCTGCCTTCCCAGATGCGTCCATCCGCAGCAGTGTCGCATAGCGGGTGGACTAGATTCTGGGGGGCAGGTCAGGAACGCCCCAGGCTGCAGATCCGAAACGCGTAAGCGACGCTATAGCCGAGGGTTCCGGATTGCAAGCGATGCGGGTCTTGCGGCGGATCCGGCTGATTTGCGGCCGTCGCGCGGTGTAGAGGCGGTCTACACCGCGCTTAGACGGATCGTGGAGAGTGTGGAGATGGGTAAAATATCCGACCTCGAAAGCGCACATTTTTCGCCAATTCGCTGGCAAGAACCTGATTTGGCTTGCGGGGGGGGGGGGATATCTTTCTGTGTCCCCGGGCGTCCGGGGGAGAGACACGTCAGACGAGCTAGAGAGAGGAAGATGCTACCTCAAACAATGTTTGCTCGGGGGTGCCCTGCTCACAGCGGACCGAAACGGAAGGTTCGGATGGTGAACGGGGCAGATCGGATGCCGATTCGCAAGGCGGGCAACCCTCGTAGTTTCCCTCTCTCCCCTTTCCCCTCACCCCCAAGCCCCTGATCCCGGCTCGCCTAGAATCAAATTTACTATCAGTTTCCTCGCTCACAAACCGGAGTTCCCCCATGCCCGCTCGCCTGCTCGACCTCGTTCGTTGCCGACCCGTCTTCTCCGTTCTCCTCGTAGCCGCGACCGGGACCACCCTCCTCGCCGCCGGCTGCACCATGACGCCCCGTTCCGTCGAGGCGAAGAGCGTGGCGACGCTGATTGGCTCGTGGCGGTCGAAGGTCGATGGTCTAACGCTCGACCTGCGGGCGGACCGTTCCTTCACCGTGCGGCCGCCCGCCGAGAGCGGTCGGGGTCCGTTTTCGGGTCGCTGGACCGCGGATGAATCCGTCATCGAGTTCCGCAACGACGCCGACGGCCCGGTCTGTCCCGACGTCCCCGGTCTCTACGACTGGGCGATCCACGCCGATGAATCGCTGCACATGACGCTGGTCGCCGACGACTGCCCGCCGCGACAGGCGCACATGGACGACGGGTTCACCCGGGTCGAGGACTGAGCCCCTCCGAACGGCGTGGACGCGGGCGCCCGTCGGCGGCACGAAAGGCTGCGCTCAATAACCCGCGTATATGCCAGAGAGAAGCCGTCCCGATTGGGACGGCTCTTTTCCATTCAAAGCGGGTGACCGGAGTCGAACCGGCGACATTCAGCTTGGGAAGCTGACGTTCTACCACTGAACTACACCCGCGAGAGTGCTGAAAACTGGGTTCTCGCCTCCGATGCACGACTTTTTGAGCTAGACTTGCACGTCTTTTTCTGCTCGGCCCGTCCATCGGAGGCTCTGGCAGTATATGGCGAAGCGACCCGGCTCGGTCAATTTGAAGAAGCGGATTCCTCAGCTCTGCCACACCACGACCCGGAGCCTCGGTTGGCACATCAACTACCGGGATCCTGATACCGGCATTGCCAAGAAACACCGCTTCGCCGTGGAGACCGAGGCCGAGGC
>CAZIXS010000053.1:0-18007 GCA_964543335.1 uncultured Phycisphaeraceae bacterium
CCTCGGCCTCCTTGCCGGCGACAGCATCCCACAACCCCACAGCCCGCGCAACCGCACATGCGCCGAACAAGTGATCCGTCAAACAGAACCTAGTCAGAAGCGAAATGCCGTAGATCTGCACAGGATTGTCATGGGCTAAAACTGGCCCGTGATTCGTAGAATCAATGTGGCTCGACTCGAGACAGATGATCCAGATTCCATCGGCGCAAATCGCTCGTGGGTACACTTGGTGGCGAGTGTGATGATCTCGGCTCGTGTGCTGTGCTTGGCCGACACAGTATTGGCTTGAACAAGAAGCGGCTGCACGGGGCTCGGATAGAGCCGCCAGCGAACCTTCGGAATGGCGCGGTGGGATTAACCCGCAGAACAAGCGTCTCGCAGAACGGTGCACGACTTTTTGGCCCGATCCTGCACGACAAAGTGCGATTATCCACCCCTTATCCACAAGAGCCTAAATCGCTTAAGGCCTTTCTGAACAACGACTTACATCGTATCGCATGGCCGGGGAAGTCGTGCTTGCCTCTCTTGGGAAGCTGACGTTCTACCACTGAACTACACCCGCGAGAGGTCCTGCAGATCACCAAGTATATCGTCGAACGCCGTGCTTTCGAAAGCCAGCCCGGGCATCCGGTGCGTGGACCGGTGCGGGACCAGCAAAAGTACAATGGAATTGACCCCGTAGCCCCCTGCGGCGCTATCCTCTGTCAGCAGGGAGGCCATCCCTGATTGGCCTCTCTCCCCTCCCTCTCGATGTCTCTTCAGAAAGGACCAGACCTTGATCCAGAACACCGCTGATCAGTCCGCGCAAGCCTCGCAGTGCCCGTTCCGCGGCGCCCGCGTGAGCGGTGCCTACGGCACCGGACCCCAGATTTCCGACTGGTGGCCCAACCGCCTCCAGGTCGAATTGCTCCACCAGAACCCCCCCATGGCCAATCCGCTTCGTGATGTGGAGTATGCCGAGGCCTTCCAGAAACTCGACCTGAACCAGGTCAAGGCCGACATCCGCAAAGTCCTGACCGATTCCCAGCCCTGGTGGCCGGCTGACTACGGGCACTACGGCCCGCAAATGGTCCGCATGGCCTGGCACGCCGCTGGCACCTACCGCATCGCCGACGGCCGAGGCGGAGCCGGCACCGGACTCCAGCGCTTCGCCCCCACCAACTCTTGGGATGACAACGGCAACATCGACAAGTCCCGTCGCCTGCTCTGGCCCGTCAAGAAGAAGTACGGCGCATCCCTTTCGTGGGCCGACCTGATGATCCTGACCGGCAATGTCGCCCTCGAAGACATGGGCTTCAAGACCTACGGCTTCGGCGGCGGGCGCATCGACACTTGGGAGCCCGATCGCGGCATGTACTTCGGCGACGAGTTCTGGAATGGCCAGGCCGTCGGCGAGTTCGCTCGCGAGCCTGATGCCCAGCCCGGCTCACACCCAGGCGAGATGGTGACCCGCACCAAGCGTTGGACCGGCCAGCCCGGCGACGAGAACTACGACCTCGCGGCACCGCTCGCCGCGAGTTTCCAAGGCCTTATCTATGTCCACCCCGAAGGCCCCAACCGCGACGGTGACCCCTATTCGTCCGTCAAGGACATCCGCGAGACCTTCGCGCGCATGGCGATGAACGACGAGGAGACCGTGGCACTGATCGCCGGTGGCCACGCCTTCGGCAAGAGCCACGGCGCGGTTCCGGCCGACAAGATCGGCCCGGCTCCCGAGGGCGCCCCGATCAGTGCCCAGGGCCTGGGCTGGCAGAACGAAGAGGGCACCGGATACGCCAAGTACGCCATGACCAGCGGCATCGAGGGCGCGTGGACGCCCAACCCGATCGCCTGGGACAACGCCTACCTCGAGAACCTCTTCAAATACGACTGGGAACTCACGCGCAGCCCCGCCGGCGGCATCCAGTACAAACCCAAGGATCCGAGCGCACCCAAGACCCCCGATGCGCACGAACCGGGCCAGCAGAACGAACTGATGATGCTCGCGACCGACATCGCCCTCAAGGTCGATCCCGAATACCGCCGCATCTGCGAGCGGTTCCTGGAAGACTTCGACTACTTCTCCGACTGCTTCGCGCGGGCGTGGTTCAAGCTGACCCACCGCGACATGGGTCCGAAGAGTCGCTACCTCGGCCCCGAAGTCCCCGAAGAAGACCTGATCTGGCAGGACCCGATCCCCGCTGTCGATCACGAGCTGATCAACGACAAGGACATCGCGTCGCTGAAGGCCACCATCCTCGGCAAGGGTCTCTCTGTGTCCGAACTGGCCTCTGCGGCGTGGGCCTCGGCCTCGACCTACCGCGACTCCGACAAACGAGGCGGAGCCAACGGCGCACGCATCGCCCTCGACCCGCAGAAGAACTGGGCCGTCAATCGCCCGCAGGAACTCGCGAAGGTGCTCGACACCCTGCGCTCAGTGCAGAGCGAGTTCAACGGTGCACAGTCCGGCAACAAGAAGGTCTCACTGGCCGACCTGATCGTGCTCGGCGGCTGCGCCGCGGTGGAGAAGGCCGCCAAGGATGCCGGTGTAAACGCGAGCGTTCCGTTCACCCCCGGGCGCACCGACTGCACCCAGGACCACACCGATGTCGAGAGCTTCGATTGGCTGCAGCCGGTCGCCGATGGCTTCCGAAACTATGTCAACATGAAGGTCCGCATGGATGTCGCGCCGGAGCGGATGTTCCTCGATCGTGCCAACCTGCTGACGCTTTCCGCTCCCGAGTGGACCGTCCTCGTCGGCGGACTGCGCGTGCTCGATCAGAACGCCGATCACTCCAGGCACGGCGTGTTCACGGATCGTCCGGGCGTGCTCAGCAACGACTTCTTCCTCACGCTCTGCAACATGGACTACGCGTGGGAGCCCGCTGACAAGATGGAAATGGGCTTCTACATCAAGGACCGCGCCACCGGCGAGACCAAATACACCGCGACCCGGTGCGACCTGGTCTTCGGCTCCAACAGCACGCTGCGGAACCTCTCAGAGGTCTACGCCGCCGACGATGGCCACGAGCGTATGGTCCACGACTTCATCGCCGCGTGGAACAAGGTGATGATGCTCGACCGCTTCGATGTGAAGGCGGCGAGGTAAGATCTCACGATGACCGATCCCGCCAAGCCGAATGCAGCCCCGGTTGTCCTCGGCATCGCCGGCGGGATCGGTTCGGGCAAGTCCAAGGTCGCCGGCCTGTTCGGCGACATTGGCTGGCTCGTCATCGACTTCGATGCCGAGATACGCAAAGCCCTCTCCACAGTCGAAGTGCGGGACACGCTCGTTGACTGGTGGGGCACCACGATTCTCGATAATGACGGCAACCTCGACCGCAAGGCGGTCGCGGCGGTCGTCTTTTCAGATCAAGACCAGCGCAAACGCCTCGAAGCCCTGCTCCACCCGATGGTGCTGCTGACCCGCCAGCAGGCGCAGGCCAAGGCCCGCGAGGCCGGGGCCCCCGGCATCGTGCTGGATGCCCCGCTGCTGTTCGAGTCGGGCCAGGACCAGGCGTGCGACGCAGTCGTGTTCGTGGAAGCCCCGGAGCAAACCCGCCTCGATCGGGTCCGGAAGCACCGAGGCTGGACCGCTGATGATCTGCACCACCGCGAGGCTGCACAAATGCCCCTCGCTGTGAAAAAGGCCCGATCCAGGTTCATCGTGGAGAACGAGCGGGGAAAAAACACGCTCCAAGACCGAGTTGCGGAAATATCTGCTATACTCCTGAACGAGGGCTCGCCAGAGACTGGCCGGGCCTGATCGATCCGGCGTCAACTGCCCGACGCCATCTCGCACTTTCAGCCGAAACGACCCGCCGACGCTCGCGAGCGATTCGGCACTGCGTATCGGTATTCTCCCAGACCAATTCGGGTCAGGCGGGACCGCCAAGGTTCCCGCCGCGGCAGGTGCCCGGCTCCCCGATTCATTCCACAACTTCACTCGTCCGAACTCCGCTCAGGTCAAACCCAGAGCGGGACACCCCATGAGGAACACGCGCAATGGCTGATTCCGACAGCGCTTCGAAGACCGTCACGAAGAAGCGGGTCCGCAAGACCACCACCAAGAAGAAGGCCCCCGCCTCGGTGCTCGAATCCGTGCCCGAGAGTGCAAAGTCCAAGACCCGCAGTTCGAGCAAGGCGGCATCCACGAAGAGCGCCGACAGCACCGCCGAGGCCAAGAAGTCGCCCAGCAAGCCCGAGCCCAAAGCCGAAGCAAAGACGCAGGACAAGCCCAGCGCACCCGAATCCCGACCGGAGTCCCGAAAGGACACCAATTCCGGGAACACCGGCGGTTCCGATTCCTCTCGCTCCGAGCGCCAACCCACCGACCTCCGCCATCGCCAGAGCGGCGACAACCAGTCCGGAGGCGGATCCGGAAGCGGTTCTTCCGGCGGAGGAGGCGGCCAGCCCTACCAGAGTTCGGGCACATCGACCGGTGGTCGTCGACGCAAGAAGAAAAAGAAGGGCGGAGGCGGCGGCCCGACCCCCAGTCAGCAGGGCGGCTCGCCCAAGTATTTCCGCTCAAGCTCCTCGGGCATCCCCTCCTCCGTGCTGCCCAGCGAGGACGATCTGGAACGCGAAGCCCGGGCCCTCGAAGAGCTCGCCAAGAGCGATGCCTACGAGGAAGCCGCTGAGAACGCGCTCCATGTCTCCAGACTGCAGGCCATGCCTGTGGATCAACTCCACAAGTTCGCCGAGGAAGAAGGCATCGAAGAGGCCACCAAGCTGCCCCGTGCCGAACTCATGATGGAAATCCTGCGCCGGCGCGCCGAGCAGGATCAGATCATGTTCGGCGAAGGCACCCTGTTCATCGCCCCGGAAGGCTTCGGCTTCCTGCGCACGCCCGAAGACTCCTACATGGCCGGGCCCTCGGACATCTATGTGTCCCCCTCGCAGATTCGCCGCATGGGTTTGCGCCCCGGCATGGAAGTTGAAGGCGTGATCCGTCCGCCGAAGGAGAACGAACGCTTCTTCGCGTTGGTTCGGATCGACTCGGTCAACGGCAAGGACCCCAAGCTCGCCCGCCAACTCCCGATCTTCGAGGACATGACCCCGCTCCACCCCGAGGAACGCTTCGTGCTCGAAACCGAGCCGAATGTCCTCGAGACCCGCGTGGTCGATCTCGTCGCCCCGATCGGCCGTGGCCAGCGCGCCCTGATCGTCGCGCCGCCCCGCACCGGCAAGACCGTGCTGATGCAGAAGATCACCAAGGCCATCAGCACCAACTACCCCGAAGTGAAGATCATCGTCCTGCTCATCGACGAGCGTCCCGAAGAAGTCACCGACTTCAAGCGCAACACCGACGAATCCGTCGAAGTCGTCGCCTCGACCTTCGACGAGCACTCCTCCCGCCACGTCCAGGTCGCCGAAATGGTCATGGAGAAGGCCCGGCGCTATGTCGAGTACGGCGAGCATGTCGTCATCCTGCTCGACTCGATCACCCGCCTGGCCCGCGCCTACAACGCCGCGAGCCCGAACACCGGAAAGATCATGTCCGGCGGCATCGACTCCGGCGCGCTCACCCGCCCGAAGAAGTTCTTCGGCTCGGCCCGCGCCATCGAGAACGGCGGCTCACTGACCATCCTCGGAACCGCGCTGGTCGACACCGGCTCCAAGGCCGACGAAGTCATCTTAGAGGAGTTCAAGGGCACTGGTAACAGCGAACTGCACCTCGACCGCAAGCTGGTCGAGAAGCGCATCTATCCCGCGATCGATGTCGCCGCCTCCGGCACGCGCCGCGAGGAACTGCTGCTCGACCCGAAAGAACTCGAGCTCGTCTACCGGCTCCGCAAGGTGCTCAGCGATATGAACGTCGTCGAGGCCATGGAACTCATGAAGAACCGCCTGAGCAAGTCCAAGACCAACGCCGAGTTCCTGATGACGATGAACCTCGGCTGAGCCGAATCAACATCACCAAATCCACAAGCCCTGCAATCGCAGGGCTTTTTCATTGGTGCGACCTCACAACATCGAAATCGGATCCACATCCACCGCGCAGCTCGCATCGCTCTTCACAAGCCCCTGCGATCTCAAGGCCGTCAGCACCCGCTGGATCTGTCCCGCGCTCGGGGCAAGCAGTTCGATCGCCACGCGGTAGAAACCCGCGACGCGGGCCATCGGCGCATCCATCGGCCCCTTGGTATTCAGGTCTGCCAAGCCCGCCTCCGGGTCGGCCCGGATGGACTGAATCGCCCTCGACACCTCCCACGCGCGCTTGCCCGCCTTCTCAGGATCCGTATCCCGAAATATCAGCCGCGCCATCCGCCCCACCGGAGGCAGCCCGAACGCCTTGCGGAACTCGAGTTCCGCATCCGCAAACGATCGGTAGTCGTGCTCTGCCGCGGCGAGAATCGCCGGATGCTCAGGCTCCATTGTCTGCACGATGACCTTCCCGCCCGCAGAGGCTCGCCCCGCCCGCCCAGCGACCTGCGCGACAAGCTGGAACGCCCGCTCGCCCGCGCGGAAGTCCGGCGTCGCGAGCGCGGTGTCCGCACTGATCACTCCCACCAGCGAAACATTCGGGAAGTCGAGCCCCTTGGCGATCATCTGCGTGCCGATGAGCATGCGCACCTGACCCGTTCGGAACCGCTCCAAGGCGATGAAGTAGTCCTTGGCGCTGTTCATCGTGTCGCTGTCGAGGCGCAGCAGCCCATCCGCCGCATCCTGCTCCAGCCCGAACTTCGCCTTCAGCTCCTCTTCCAGACGCTGAGTTCCCGATCCAAACAGGATCAGCCGTTTCGAACACCGTGGGCACTGCAGCGGCAACTCCTGCATGCTCAGGCAGTGGTGACATTTCAGATACCCACCCGAACCGGACCGACTCTGCGGCAGTCGATTCTTGTGGAACACCATGGTCGAAGTGCATTGATCGCACTCGAGTTTCCAACCGCACTTCTCATCCGCGCAGCACACATAGTGCGCGAACCCGCGACGGTTGAGCAGCAGCAGGATCTGCCCGCCATCGCCGACCGGCTTCTTCAGCGTCTGCGCGATATGCCCTTCCAACACCGGGCCGATCGCGTGCTGCTTGTGCGCATCCACCACTCGGTTGCGCCGCTCCTCGGCGAGGTCCACAATGCGCACCGTGGGCAGTACCCCCCCACCCACACGATTCGGCATCTGGATCAACCGGTACCGTCCGCTCCGCGCGTTGTGCCAGGACTCCAGCGAGGGCGTCGCCGACCCGAGCACCACGGGACAGCCGATCATCTGCGCCCGCTTGAGCGCCACATCTCGCGCGTGGTAACGCGGCAACTGGTCCTGCTTGTACGACCCGTCGTGTTCCTCGTCCACGATGATGATCCCGAGCGACGCCCGGCCCTCATCCTCCGGAAACGGTGCAAACACCGCCGAGCGTGCCCCGATCACGATCCGGGCCTCACCCGACTCCACCCGGCGCCACTCCGCGTGGCGCTGGCTTGCCGTCAGGCCCGAGTGCAGCACCGCGACGCCGATCTCCTCCGACGCGAACCGCTGCACGAACCGCCCGGCGGTCTGGGGGGTCAGACTGATCTCCGGAACCAACACCAAACCCGACTGCCCCCGATCGAGCACACGCCGCAGCAACTGCAGGTACACCTCGGTCTTGCCGCTCCCGGTGACACCCAGGATCAGGTGCGGCGCGAAACTCCCCAGCGTGGGCAGAATCGCCTCGATCGCTGCCCGCTGATCAGAGGTCACCGCCGGTTCGGGGGCCGCCGGCCCTCGCGCGTACTCCGCCTCCACCGACCCCTTGACCACCATCCGCTCCTGCTCGACCAGCACGCCGGCTTTGAGCAGGCGACCCAGTGGCGCGGCGGACTTCAGACCCAGTTCAGACACCAAACTTTTCTTGGTCAGACGGGGCCACCGCTCAGGGTCCACCCCAAAACGAGCGGTGTACAGACCCCATGCTTCCCGTGCAGATGGGGGGAGCCCAGCCACGATTTCGGGCGCGGGAAGACCCGCCGGATGCAGCGTGACCTGCCGGCGACGCCCCGTACCTTTCTTTACAGCCGCCGGGAGCATGGTCGCCAGGACCATCCCGATCGGGCAGCAGTAGTACCGGGCGAGCCATTCCGAGAGGTCCACCAGCGACGGATGGAGGGCGTGCCCCTCCCGGGCCAGCACCGCCTTGATGGGGCCTTTGGAGTCCGGCGGCGGGCAATCCACACCGACCACGATGCCCGAGACCGGGGTATTGCCCTTGCCAAGGGGGATTCTGACCCGCTCGCCGATACGCAGGCCCGACACATCGCCGGTCTCTTTGTAGGTAAATGCCCCGCTGACCGACTCGATCCCACGCTCCGGAACGATCGCCACAAGCCGGGGCCGATCGCCGGCGTCGTCGGAACCGGTCGCTTCCACGGCCTGTCTGCGCTCGGGCTTGGTCTCGAACAGTCGAGGATCGCTCACGCACCAAGGGTACCGGTGCGAGCGGGTCGGCGCGAGGCTCCGAACAGACGCGGGACCACGAATGTCAAACTGTGGTCAGAAATTGGGGAACATCCGAACGGTTGCGTCGCCAAAAGGTGGCCGGTATGTTCCGCCAATCGTTCTGCAGAAAGCGGATAGCCCACGGGCCCCTCCGATTTCAGAACGAGACGCGGGCCCGGTTCCGCGGCTTCAGATCGGATGCTGGAGCTTTGACCATCTGTACCCATTCGAAAGGCATCGGGTGCAACCCCGTGCCTCAAACACAGCGATCCTTTGGAGACTCGCATGCGAACCACGATCCTTCGATCCGCGTGTGCCCTGGCGGCCCTGACTGCCACGCTCACCGCCGCCACCCTGACCCCCGCGGCGCTCGCCTCGAGTGCCGGCACGACCGATGCGGCCATCGGCAGCGATTCGCTGACCGCCGCCCGCACGCTTCTGGAGGCAGGACGCGTCATCGAAGCTCGCGAAGCCCTGCTCTCGATCCGTTCCAATGAAACCGATCCGCAGGTGCGTGCCGAGGCTCTCCAACTTCTGGGCCAGGCCGATGCGCAGCTCCGTTCGATGAGCCGCGCCACGGTCAGCCTCCAGAAGGCGCAGTACGCCTTCGAGCGCAACGACCTGCGTGAAGCCGAGCGCCAGGCCAACGCCGTCTCTCGCTCCAGCGATGTGACGATGTCCGACCGCAGCCAGGCCAGCGACCTGCTCGATGCGATCGCCCAGCGCCGCTTCGACCTGTCGTCCAACCTCGACAGCATGCTCTTCCAGGCCCATCGCGATTTCGAGAACGGCAACTACGCCGCCGCCAAGGCCGGTGTGGAAGCGATCGATCGCCTCGGTGCCCGCCTGAACCAGAACGATCAGCGCACCCTCAACCGCCTGAAGATGCAGATCACCGACATCGAGCGCGAGAACGGCCCGCTCGCGACCGACGCCGCTTCGCTCGGTGTGGTCAACCCGTCCGCCCCCGCCGCCGCCGCGAGCTTCGCCTCGCTGGCCAGCAGCGCTCAGGACGGCGGCGAGGATGACCTCGTCCGTCGCGCCAACCGCGACGCCGCGATGCAGGCCCTGCAGACCGCCGACGCCGCCTTCGAAGCCGGTCGCTACGCCGAGGCCGCTCGCGCCTACGCCGCGATCCTCGGCAGCACCTCCTTTGTTCGCGTGCTGAACGACGAGGAACTCAACCGCATCGAGATGCGCAGCCGCGAAGCCAACCAGCTCATCGGCGCCGCCCAGCCGGGCGACCTCGACGATGTCGAGGCCACCCGTCGCATCATCCGCGGCCAGATCCAGACCGAAGTCGCCAACCTGCTCGAGATCGCCAACGCCGCGATCGAACAGGGCGATTTCGAGTCGGCCAACATCAACATCGCCGAGGCCCGCCTCCGCTGGCAGTCCGGCTACAACAACGGCTACTTCGGCGAAGCCGAGTACCGCGAGCGCCTGTCCCAGATCGAAGCCGCCGGGCGTCGCCTGGACGCCGCCGAAGAGCAGGCCCGTCTCATCGAAATCCAGCGGACCGAAGAAACGCTGAACGAGACCATCGACGCTCAGGAGCAGCGCACTCGCGAAGAGCGTGCCGCCCGTGTCGCCGAGAGCCTCAACCGCCTCCGCGCCCTGCAGGCCGAGAAGAAGTACGAAGAGGCCCTTGAGGTCGTCGAGGAAATCATCTTCATCGACCCCAACAACCCCTCCGCCCTGCTCATGAAGGAAGTCCTCCGCGACATCCTCCTGTACCGCGAATACCGTCGCATCGAGCGCGAGCGTTCCTACTCCTTCGGCGAAGAATCCCTCCGCATGTACGAGGGAACCATCATCCCCGGTGCCGTCCTCGACTACCCCGAAGACTGGCCCGAGATCAGCTTCCGTCGCGGCATGCGTGACGCCTATGTGGACTCCGAGGCCGACCGCCGCGTGCTCGCGACCCTGAACTCGCGCCGCATCCCGGCCCGCTTCAACAACGACACCGCCGAGAGCGTCTTCAGCTTCCTCGCCACCGTCACCAACCTCAACTTCGATGTCGACTGGGACTCGCTCTCGGCGATCGGCATCGACCGCGACACCCCCGTTGATCTCGAACTCAACGAAGTGCCCGCCCGCGTCATCCTCGATCGCGTGCTCGAGAAGATCAGCCCCGACGACTTCGACCGCGCCAGCTGGGCGGTTCAGGACGGCATCGTGGTCATCGCTTCCGACCGCGACCTGCGTCGCCGCACCTTCATCGTGATCTACGATGTCCGCGACCTCGTCTTCGAGATCCCCGACTACGCCAACGTGCCCGACCTCGACATCGACGACGTGCTCGACCAGGGCGGTCAGGGCGGCGGCGGCGGTGGCGGCGGCGGCATCTTCGATGACCCCGACGACGAAGGCGGCGATCCCGGCGAGAGCGAAGCCGAGAACCTCGAAGACCTGCTCGAGATCATCCAGACCGCCGTCGACTTCGACGGCTGGCGTGACAACGGTGGCGACACCGGCATCGTGCAGGAGCTCAACGGCAACCTGATCATCACCAACACCTCGCGCAACCACCGCGACATCAACACCCTGCTCCGCCAGCTCCGCGAGATCCGCAACATCCAGATCTCCTGCGAGTGCCGCTTCCTGACCGTCAGCCAGGACTTCTTCGAGCAGATCGGCTTCGACCTCGATGTGTACTTCAACGGCCGCAACCAGCAGTACGACAACGCCAACGCGACCTTCGGTCTCGATGTCGGTGCTCCGGTGCAGCCGCTTCCGAACCCCGGCGGAGTGCTGACCGAAGACGGTCGTCCGATCTTCACCGGCACCGCCCCCGGCTTCTTCATCACCCCTGATGGCCCGGTCTTCGAGCCCGGAGCCAACTTCGTGACCGGTCCGGTCCCGCAGGGCTCGTTCTCGATCGTCCCCGCTGAGGGCAACTCGAACGAACTCGCCGCGAGCCTGCTCAGCGGTTCCGAGTTCGCCTCGACCATCCTCGGCCTCCGTCCGGCCCTCAGCGTCGCCGGCACCTTCTTCGACGACATCCAGGTGGACTTCCTGGTTGAGGCCACGCAGGCCGACCGCCGGAGCGTCGTGCTGACCGCCCCGCGCCTGACCTTCACCAACGGCAAGACCGCCAACGTCTCGGTGACCACCCAGCGTGCGTTCATCTCCGACCTCCAGCCGGTCGTCGGCACCTCGTCGGTCGCGTTCGACCCGACCCTGTCCACCGCTTCGGAAGGTTTCACCCTGCTGCTCCGCGGCGTGGTGTCCGCTGACCGCCGCTATGTGACTCTCTCGGTCGAAGCGACCACCGCGGTCATCGAAGACATCATCGGCGTTCCGATCAGCGCTCAGGTCGGCGGCGGCGACGGCGGCGGCGACATCGTGACTTCCGCCACCAACATCCAGCAGCCCATCGTCCAGGTCACCCGCGTCCAGACCGGCGTGACCATCCCCGACAAGGGCACCATCCTCCTCGGTGGCCAGCGGATCACCACCGAGACCGAGACCGAGGTCGGCGTGCCGGTCCTCTCCTCGATCCCCTTCATCAACCGCTTCTTCACCAACCGGGTCACCGATAAGACCGAACTGACCCTGCTGGTCCTCATCAAGCCCACCATCATCCTGCAGGGCGAAGAGGAAGACATGGCGTTCCCGGGCCTCAACGAGCAGCTCCGCGAGAACTTCAGCTACTGAATCACCCCTCTCCGGGATACCACAAGGCGGGCCATTCGGCCCGCCTTTTTCATTGGAATCGCACGCCCACTGCCAAGCGTGCTAAACTGGGGTTTGAACCGGTGAACAGGAGATCGGCTGCCATGGCATCGAGCGAGTCCAGACTGCGAGTCCGCAAGGAAGACGGCATTACGCAGGTCGAGTTTGTCGACCGCAACATCCTCGATGAGGCCAACATCCAGCGCATCGGGGAAGAGATCAGCGAGATCATCGACAGCGACGCGGAGCCCAAGCTGCTCATCAGCTTCTCCAATGTCGACCACCTGTCCTCCGCGGCACTCGGCACCCTGATCACGATCCACAACCGCCTGAAGCAAAAGGGCGGCCAGCTGCGCCTCGCCAACATCGATCCCCAGATCTACGAGGTGTTCATGATCACCAAACTCAACAAGCTCTTCGATATCCACGAAACGCGCGACGGCGCGATCGAAAGCTTCGCGTGAAGTCGGCCCGATCCGCGCCCAGATGCGCGGCCGGGTGCGCAGGCTGATCCCACACCCTCCTCTTCCCGACGATCCTGCCAGCCCTCCCCTTCTGTTCACCTTTGGGAGATCCCCCGCTGATGTCCAACGGCTCCGGCGAGAACCAGCGATCGACGCCCCGCACTCGTGCGGCGGTCCGTCTGCACCGGTTCCCCGAGGAGCTTCAGCCCCTTCAGGAAGAACTGCTCGGGGCGATCGCCCAGTTCAATTACCCCGACGCCAGCACCTTCGCCCTCCGCCTGGTAATCGAAGAAGCCGTGTCCAACGCGTTCCGCCACGGCAACAAGATGGAGCCCGGCAAGCATGTCGACATCGCCTGGAACATCGAGCCGGACTCGGTGACCATCGCGGTGGAAGATCAGGGCGAGGGATTCAAACCCGATGAAGTCCCCGATCCGACCGATGACGATCGGCTGGAACTGCCCTCGGGCCGCGGCGTGATGCTGATCCAGGCCTACATGACCGAAGTCGAATACAACGACAAGGGCAACCGGGTCACCATGACCTACCGCCGCCCCTCCTGATCACCCGATCCGCAACCCCAACCGGATCAGGCCGACTGATCGAACCATCGCACCCGCAGAATCTCTTCTTCGGTGAGCGACACCTCGCCCGGGCGTTCCAAGAGCTTCGCCGCGCCCTCAGGCGTCACACGGTCGCAGACCGGCAACTGAACCTCGAGCCAGCCGTTGTCGGGGCGTCCGGGGGCATCCGGAGCCTTGGCGACCGCCCGCACCGCGCAGGCCTCGGCGTTTTCCAGGCAATCCGCGACCGCCACCACTTCCGCGTACACCGGATCGGAGTCTTCCTCGGCGAGGCAGCGGGCGACCATCCGCCATGCGGTGAAGCCCAGATCCCTCCCGCTGTCATCGACATTGGTCCGGGGATCGACATTGAGCTGCAGCAGCCAGCTTTCGACCAGTCGCTCGACAATGTCTTCCGGAGCGAGCGCCGCGTGGCCCGGCCCCTCCGTCGGGGCCGCGAGAACGGTGCGGTGCTCGTGCGCGACCGAGTCGACCGAGACGAGGTCCTTGACCTGCGTCAGGTCGAAGGCGGCGAGTGACCGCTCGATGCGGTCTTTGAGATCGAGCCCGACCCGGATCGTGACCGCCTTGTGCTCATCGACGAACACATACAGGAACGGGTTCATGCTCATCGCGCCGAAACCCACGAGCCCGTCTTCGAGCAGCCATTCCTCGAAGTGGATCACGCCGTCGAGGAACCGCTCGATGCCGACAAGCTCATACGAGATATACGGATCGATCTCTCGGTAGGCATCGTTGCCGAGCACATCGAGGATCGGGTACACGCGCCCAGGGAGGAAGCTGAACAGCAGTTTGCAGAACGAGCGAAGTCTCTGGCTGGTGACAACCACGTCGAACATGAACCGATCGGGCCACTCCTCCCAGTCACTGTCGTTATCGCCGTCTGCGGATTCGAATTCGACGGTGAAACCCGGTGCTGGATTCAGGGGCTCCACCGGGTACACGCCGAGTGGGTAGGCAAAGCCCTCTGCTTCCTGACGGGTGATGGTGGGATCGATGACGATTTTGGGCATGCTCGTGGGTTTCCTGCGATGGATCAGCGGGCATGATACGCGGTATGTACAAGGGTGTACCCCATGGACAGATCGAGCGGGCGATCGGCGCGATGATGAGAATTGCGTAAATTGCCGGGATCGCCCATGATGCTCAGCATATTTCATTCCGCGTGATCGACCGAGGAGGCACCGCACGCTATGGACGCCATCGAAGGATTTGTGAATTCCCTCAACGGGATTCTCTTCTCGAACTACACCGTGTACGCACTCCTCGCCGTCGGCGTGCTGTTCACGATCTGGTCCGGCTTCGGCCAGTACCGCGCACTCACGCACGGCGTGGCGGTCATCCGGGGTAAATACGACGACAAGAGCGACCCTGGCGCGATCAACCACTTCCAGGCGCTCTCCGCGGCCCTCTCGGCCACAGTCGGCCTTGGCAACATCGCCGGTGTCGCGGTCGCCGTGGCTCTTGGTGGACCGGGCGCGGTCTTCTGGATGTGGATCATCGGCATCCTCGGCATGTCGCTGAAGATGACCGAAGTCACGCAGTCCATGCTCTACCGCAACACCGACGACCCGGACAACCCGCACGGCGGACCGATGTTCGTCGTGAAGAAGGGCCTGGCCAAGTGGGGCCTCGGCCCGCTCGGCTCGCTCATCGGCGGCCTGTTCGTCGTGACGCTGATCATCTCGGCGATCACCGGTGGCAACATGTTCCAGGCGTGGAATGTCGCGGACATCACCTTCACTTACTTCCAGGTGCCACAGGTCGTCACCGGCATCATCCTGACCGTGCTAGTCGGGCTCGTGATCATCGGCGGCATCAAGCGCATCGGCGCGGTCGCCGGGCGCGTCGTGCCCCTGATGTGCGCGATCTATGTGCTCGCGGCTCTCTATGTCATCATCATGAACATCGATCAGGTTCCGGCGATGTTCGCTCTGATCGTGCGCAGCGGTCTTCCGTCGTTCCTTGGCGGTCAGGACGCCGCGCCCGTCGGCGCGTTCCTCGGAGGCACCTTCGCCTACGCCGCGATGTGGGGCGTGAAGCGAGCCCTGTTCTCCTCAGAAGCCGGTCAGGGCTCCAGCCCGATCGCCCACTCGGCCGCAAAGACCGATGAACCGGTGCGCGAAGGTATCGTGGCCGGTCTCGAGCCGTTCATCGACACGATCGTCGTCTGCACGCTCACCGCTCTGGTGATCCTGTCATCCGGTGCGTACAAACGCGACGCCGAGGCACGGTTCACCGATGCCTCCCAAGTTCAGATTGTGCAGGCCACCGACGAGAACGGCGCTCCTGTTGCGGACAAGTGGACACTGCAAACGCCTCCTCTTCCGGAAATGAACGAGGCCGACCGGAAGATCCGCCGAGCCGCCGAGGGATCCGCGGGCTGGCGTGAAGGCGAGACTGTCTTCTTTGTGGTCGCCGCAGATATGAACGAAGACACGGGCCGCGACCTTCGCAAGATCACCGCCACCGTGACGAGAACCGACGGGCAATGGATCGCGAACTGGGGCACGCTCGAGTCTGAGTCGATGCCGCGATTCCGTGTGGAAAGTGAGGGCGGCGAGCCGAACCTGGGCATCTACGGCGATTACGCCGGCGCCTCGATGACGGCGTACGCCTTTGACCGCGTCACGCCGGGTCTGGGCATGTGGCTGGTATCCATCGCCGCCTGGCTCTTCGCCGTCTCGACCATGATCTCCTGGTCGTACTACGGCGAGCAGGGTGTGTACTACTTCTTTGGTCGCAAGGGCGATAAAGCCGCGGCTCCGGCGGTGTTCATCTACAAGATCATCTACTCGCTCCTGATCCTGCTGACCACCGTCCTCGCGATGCCGATCTTCGGATCCGGTGATCAGAAGAAAGCGATCATCGGTACCGACACCGAACTCGACATGTGGACCACGCTCGGCCTCGGCGTCATGCTCGTGGTCAACATCCCGATCATGCTGATCTTCGGATCGCAGGCGATGAAGGCGTACCGCGACTACTTCAAGCGCATGAAGACCGAGAGCGATGCGCACGAAGCCCCGGCGTTCAAGGATGTCGTCGAAGGCAAGGATGTCGAGTAATCGACCTCGCTGAACCGTGAACGATCAGGCCGGCTCCTTCGGGGGCCGGCCTTTTTCGTGGAGCGTCGGTTCGGAGACGAACGCAGCCTCAGCCGAGGCCGAGCATCTTCTCGATGGCGTCGGCGGCGGATTCGCTGGCGTTGGGGCCTCGGAACTTGGCGACGATGTCGGCCTGGGCATCCCGCTGGGCCTGCTGCGCGGCCGGATCGCCAATGAGTCTCTCCATCCCCTCCAGCAGTTGGCCGGTGTCGGAGAAGTACGGGATCAGCTCCGGGATGACCTCGCGACCGGCGATCAGGTTGGGCAGGGCGAAGTGCTTGGTCGTCAGCACCCACCGACCGATGCAGTTGTACATGAGCTTGTTGGTCTTGTACATGATCACCATCGGCACCTGCTGCTTGGAGACCTGCAGCGTGACGGTGCCGGAGACGACCATCGCGAGATCGGCCCAGTTGGCCACCACATCGGTCTGCCCGACGAGCACATCGAGACCATCGGGCCAGCCGCCGTGCAGGTTCGCCCGCTGGTAGAGGTCTTCGCGGACCTGCTCGGTGGTCGCACCGACCAAGCCGATCAGTTCCGGGTGACGCTTGCGCAACTCGCGGAAGGCGTTGAGCATGACCGGGAAGTTGCGGCGGATCTCCGCCGGACGCGATCCCGGCAGCACCGCGACCTTCGGGCTGCCGTCGCTCAGTTCGCTGGCGCGCCGGGCGAGGTCGTCAAGGTCGAGGTTCTCATCGAAGAGCGGATGGCCCACGAAAGTCGCATCGACCCCCCGGTCCCGGAAGAATTTCTCCTCGAAGGGGAGCAGGCAGAGGACCATGTCGGTGCATTTGCGGAGTTTGCGGATCCGCCACGGTCCCCATGCCCAAAGCTGGGGGGCGACCAGGTGCAGCACTTTCCGGCCGGCCTTCTTGGCGATCTTGCAGATGGGGAAGTTGGCCGCCGGGGAGTCCACGGGGATGTGCAGGGCCACTTCGGGGTGCTCACCCAGCCATCGCCGGATCGTCTTGTTGATCTGCAGGTGCTCGCGGATCTTCTCGAAGCCGGGCACCCCCACCACCGCGTCGCTGCCGGTCTGCTCGACGATCTCGGCCCCGGCCTGGGCCATCTTGGGACCGCCCCAGGCGTAGATCTGGAGTTCGGGGTGGCGACGCTTGAGCGCAGCGATCACCGCGGCGGAGTGGTCGTCGCCGGAGGGCTCGAAAGCGGTGAACAGGATGGCCGGAGAACTGGGCATCGAAAACGAACGCGAAATGCTCTGGAAGGGTGAAATCGCGGGCAGGACCCGCCCGCTGCGGTAAGTGATCACTATAGAACAAGTCTTGGGCGATATACTGCCCGCCCTGACCGAGTCCCCAAAATCCCCCTTTCGAACTGAGTTTCATCGCGATGACCAGCCCCACAACGACCGCGAACTACCGCCGCTCTCACCACTGCAACGAGCTGCGCCTCGATCACGGCGGCCAGACGGTGACGCTGGCCGGCTGGGTGAACTCCTACCGCGACCACGGGACCGGGCTGGTCTTCATCGACCTTCGCGACCGCGAGGGCCTGACCCAGGTGGTGTTCGACAAGGCCGACGCCTCCGAGGAACTCCTCGCGGCCGCGGACAAGCTGCGCTCGGAAGATGTCATCGCGGTGACAGGCAGCGTGCGCAAACGCGACGGCGGGCCGAACCCCAAGCTCGCCACCGGCGAGGTGGAGGTCGTGGCGACCACCCTGAGCGTGCTGAGCAAGGCCAAGACCCCGCCCTTCCAGCCCTCGGAGACCGAGGGACTGCCGAACGAGGAATTGCGCCTCAAGTATCGCT
>CAZIXS010000053.1:18017-18395 GCA_964543335.1 uncultured Phycisphaeraceae bacterium
CTCGACCTGCGTCGACCGAAGATGCAGCAGATCCTGCGGACTCGCCACCGGGTCTCGAAACTCGCCCGCGATTACTTCGACGAGCAGGGCTTCATCGAGGTGGAAACGCCGATCCTCTGCAAGAGCACGCCGGAAGGCGCGAGGGACTTCCTCGTGCCCTCGCGCCTGAACCCGGGCGAATGGTACGCGCTGCCCCAGAGCCCGCAGTTGTTCAAGCAGATCATGATGGTGGCGGGCGCTGATCGGTACATGCAGATCGCCAAGTGCTTCCGGGACGAGGACCTTCGCGCCGACCGCCAGCCCGAGTTCACGCAGATCGACCTCGAGATGTCCTTCGTGACGCGCGAAGATGTCATCGGCGTGATGGAGGGCTTCGTG
>CAZIXS010000054.1:0-18391 GCA_964543335.1 uncultured Phycisphaeraceae bacterium
AGCACAGCGTCTACAAGAAGCAGATGGAAGCGACCGGTGGCGGCGGCACCGGCATGATCACCTTCTTCATCAAGGGCGGACTCGAACCGGCCAAGGCCTTCCTCGAAACCGTGCGCCTCTTCACGCTCGCTGAATCGCTCGGAGGCATCGAGTCGCTCATCGAGCACCCGGCCATCATGACCCACGCCTCCGTCCCGCCCGAGCAGCGCGCGGTCCTCGGCATCGATGATGCCCTGATCCGCCTCTCCGTCGGCATCGAAGACTGCGAAGACCTCATCGCCGACATCGACGCGGCCCTCGAAGCCGCGTCGTCGAAGATGGGCGCGCTCGCGAACTGACGGGAGTCCTGATGACCAACCAGCGACCAGACCGGTGTGTATGCCCCCGCTGCCCGACGCCGGTCTGCCGCCAGTGGTCCCTCTGCGTGCTCATCACCCAATCGCTGTGCGCGCGACCTTGGGAAGAAGTCGCCCGCGCCGCGCTCGAAGCAGGCGCCGACTGCATCCAGCTCCGTGAGAAGGATCTGCCGGGCGGCGAACTGCTCGCCCGCGCCCGTCGCCTGCGCGAACTGACGCGCCGGCACGATGCTTCACTGGTCATCAACGACCGCCCCGACATCGCCGCACTCGCCGAGGCCGACGGCGTCCACCTCGGCCAGACCGACCTGCCCATCGCCGAAGCCCGGCGCATCGTCGGCGACTGTGTGTGCATCGGCGCGAGCGCCACCACACTCGCCCAGGCCACCGAAGCGCTGGGCGCCGGAGCCGACTCCCTCGGCCTCGGCCCGATGTTCTCCACGCGCACCAAACCCAACCCCGGCGGCCGAACCGACGGCTCCCTCGCCGGACCCGCGCTCATCCGCGAAGTCCTCGCCAAACACGCGGGCACGCCCCACCTCGCCATCGGCGGCATCAGCATCGACAACCTCGCCGAACTCCGCGACGCGGGAGCCAAAGGCATCGCCGTCAGCAGCACCGTATGCATCGCGAAAGACCCCGGAACCGTCACCCAACAACTCCTCGAAGCCATGAACGCTTAATAAGAGCCCGGAGCGCGAGCTCCGGGTACCTCTTCGTGCCAACCAAGTATTCAACCGCTCGCGCACAACAACCGCCGCGAGCACCCGAACAAACCAGGCGCTCGCGGCGGAAGGACAACATCGTGAATCGTCAGGGCATCACGCCGTCGCGACGCGCTCCGCATCGAAGTTATCAAAGGTCTCCTTGACCATCTTCTTCCGGTCCGAGTCGTCGCACTCGACACCGACCAGCACATGGCCCTTCTCGAGCGCATCCTCGAAGAACTTCACCTCGTTCTCCGGCACAAACGCGCCGATGCTCGCGCCAACCGCGCCGCCCACCGCTGCGCCCGCTCCGGCACCAGCAAGCGTCGCAACCAGCGGACCGGCCGCGACCAGACCAACACCTCCGGTCGCAATCGCGCCGACACTCGTCAGCCCCGCGACCAGCGCGCCGACCGCGCCACCGGAACTCGCGCCGAGCGCGGTGCCCTCGGGCAGCTTCGAACTATCCTCGATCGCGAACGATTCCTTCTTGTAATCCTCGCCGACCACGAGGCTGATGGCACGCGACGAAACACCCTTGCGCTCGAGCGTGGCGATCGCCGCCGACGCCTGGGGAGCATTCTCAAACAATCCGGTAATCACAGTAGACATGGGTTCTCCTTGAAGAAGTGCGTTGAAGCAGGTCAGCCATATAGACCACCCGAAACGGGCCAGCCCTGCGGCTCACCAAACACACGAACCCTACAAGCACCACATCAACCGAACATGACCGCCCCATGAGCGAGCGTTCATGTTGAACACGCCGCCCAACTCAGGCTCAATCCGCCAGCAGATCATCCGACCCGATCACCTCAAGAAGCCCGCGACAGACATACACGCGGTTGCGAGCCTGTTCCGTGATCTCAACGAGAATCCCAAGTTCCACCAGCCGATCCACATGACGCTGCGAAGCCTGCTGTCGGACACCCAACTTCGCTGCGACTTCTGGGTTCGTGACAACCGGCTTGGTGAATAGCCAGTCCACCAGTTCGCGCAGCAACGATGATGTTCGCTTCTCCGTCACCATATCCAGATAGCGCCGGCGCAGCTCAAGCAGAGACCCCGCCCGCGCACTCGCTTCCTTTGCCTGGTGTGCAATCCCGCGGCAGAAGAAACGCACCCAGTCCAGCCACGATCCCTCTAAGCTCACCGCAAGCATCAGGTCGACATACGCGTCACGGTGACGGTCAAAGAACGAGCTGATCTCAAAGTTCGGCTGCGACACCAGGCCGCTGCGGCAGAGCTGCAGCATGATGAGCATCCGCCCGACACGCCCGTTGCCGTCGGCGAATGGGTGGATCGTTTCGAACTGGTAGTGAGTCAACGCCGCGTGGATGATCGGCGGGACACTCTGGCCGCCCTCGCGAATGAATTGCTCCAGATCATCCATGCACGGTTGCACATGCTCCGGTGGTGGCGGCACGAAGCGGGCGCCATCAAAGCCTCGCGTCTCCGAACCGATATATGCCTGACGCGTCCGATACGCGCCCGGCATCTTCTCGCCGCCACGCACCCCGCCTTCTAGCAATTTGGCGTGCATCGCCCTGAGCAGCGACTGCCCGAGCGGTTGCTCGGATGAGAGACCGTGATCCAGTGCCCGCAGGTAGTTGCTGATCTCGCGTGCATCCGGTTGGGTCGACTGATCGGCCTCCGCCAGCGCGATCTCCTCGGCCGACGCGATCGTATTCTCGATCCGTGACGACGCCTGCGCTTCGCGCATCCGAAACGGGTTGGCGAGCAGGTGCGAGTTCGGGAGCGTGCGACTCAGTTGTTCGACCGCCGCCAGACCAGCCACCGCATACTGATGATCGTCCCAGCTATCCGCGATCATCCCACGGAGGTCTATCCCTGCCGGAAGCGGTCGAGGCAGATACGCCATGCCGTCATATGCCACCGGCAACGCGGCACGCTCCGGCAGCCACTCGCTACCGGAAGTCGCCACGAGTTCACCCGGAGAGTTTGGTTGGAGTTCGGGCCATTTCGCCATATGAACACATACTACCACAAAGGATGCCATATGAACACTTATGCTCTAAAATGTTCATATGACTGGTCGTGTATCACTTCGTGTTCACAAGAGGCCTGCACTCAAACGGGTTATCAGACCTACCCCACCGACCGCACTACAAAGACCGCCTTGTACATCCCCGCCACCGCCTCGCGCTCCACCACCTTCGCCGGGAACTTCGGGTTCAGCGGCTGCAGCCGGATCATCTCCACCCCGCCCTCATCCGTCTCGAAGAACACCCGCTTGAAGGTCGTCTCGTCATCCCGCTCCAGGCGCACGAAGCAGTCGCTCCCCGGCGTCGTATCCGCCAGAGGCGAGAACACCACCAGGTCGCCCTCCCGGTAATCCGGCAGCATCGACTCCCCGCACACCCGCGCCGCGAACGCGTCCGGATCCGTCACCCCCGGCACGCTCACATACTCGTCCGCGATCTGCGCCGGATACCCCAGATCCGTGAACTCCGTCGGGTACCCCGCCGCCACCTTGTTGATCACCGGCACCTGCGCCGTCAGCACCCGGACCCGCTCCAGACCCGCCAGCGCCCGCAGCGAAGCGCTCGGGCTCTTCGCGCCCTTCTCCGCTGGCTCATCCGACGCATCCGACAACCGACGCACCAGCGCGTGCAACTCGCCCGATCGGAACGCTTCATCCAGCGCCCCCGTGCCCACCATCGCGCGCAGCGAATTCGCCGCCGCCTTCGCCTGGCTCTGCGAATGACGCATCCGCTCCACTTGGCGCTTCACCGGCTCCGGCGTCGCCAGCCAGTCCGCCACCGCCGTCAGCGTCCCCCCGCTCAAGCCGAGCGCCACCTCGAACTTCTCCACCAGCGCCCGCGACGGCGCGCTCTCGCGCTTGCCGTTCTCGATCTGCGACAGGTACCCCTTCGTACACCCGGTCCGCTCCGCGAGCTGGTGCAGCGTGAGCCCCGCCGCCTTCCTGGCCGCACGCAGCTGCTCACCGAGCAGCGCCGCCGATCGTTCAGAGGAAGTCTCGTGCACCGGTCTGGGGGGGGTTGAAGCCATGGCTCTCACCGGGAATTTCGGGACAGTGTGGGGACAAGCAATCCATTCTGCCGCGCATCTCCGGCTTCGCGCGGCAATATCGCGGAGATACTATCAAAATCCAAACAAAGTGGTTGGCGCGATCGCTGAACCGCGGCAAACTGTATCCGTCCAGAGTTTACTCAAAATCAAACACGGGAGGATCCCATGGTCCAAATCACCAAAAGTATGCCCGAAGATTGCCATTTCACCGGCAGAAAGGCCCAGTATGCCGTCGAGTCAAATCCGCGAAGACCACCCGGAAAAGCCGTCCCCGCCCACGCCGACCTCGCCCTGGCCCTCGACCTCCGACGCAGGCAACCCCAACCCGTCGTCGAGGCCATCCTCGCCCTCGCACGCCACGCCCCGATCCGCGAGCGGGGCATCATCGCCGCCATCTACGAAGACGGGCGAACCCTGACCGACATCGCCCTGGCCAGCGGCGAAAACCCCCGCACCGTCCAGCGCCGATACCGACGCGCCGTCGCACGCCTCATCGAACCCCGCTACGCCTTCGTCGCCGAAGCACACACCACCTGGCCCGACCGAAGACGACTCGTCGCCAACCTCCATTTCCTCAGCGGCCACACCATCCGCGACATCGCCCGACGCCTCGCCCTCACCGAACACGCCGTCCGACGAGAGATCGCCGTCGTCGACGCCCTCTTCGAGGAATTCACCCGCACCCAGTCCGCACCAGCCCGCTGACCACCCGCCCGCCAAACTCCCGCGCCCGACCACCCACCCCGAAAGCCCACCCACATGCACACCGCCCTCACCATCGCGCGCAGCGCGCCCGCTGTCCCCGCGCCCACACGACTTTCCTGCGAAGCCGCGTCCACGCTCGGCATCACCCTCGACGACCTGCCCACGCACGACACCGCGCCGATCCCCGTCGAACTCGCGCCGGGATCACTCACCGTCCTCACCGGACCAAGCGGCAGCGGCAAGTCCACCCTCCGCGCCGACATCCACCGCGCCTTCACCGAGTCGCACCTGCCCATGCCCGCATCCATCGTCGATCCCGCCAAACTCCGCCCCGGCAACCGCTCTTGCCTGGAGCTCCTGGGCGGCCGCGCTCACGACATCGACCGCGCCCTCGATCGCCTCGCCCGCGTCGGCCTCGCCGATGCCTCCGCCATCACCGCCCGCGCCTCCACACTCAGCGATGGTCAACGCGAACGACTCCTCCTCGCCCTCGCCATGCAGCGCGCCAAACGCCTCGCCAGAAACACACCCGTCCTGCTCTCCATCGACGAACTCGGCGCACGCGTCGACAACGCATGCGCCCGCGCCATGGGCCGCTGCATCCGCCGATGGCTCGATGACCACAAGCACCTGAACATCCGCGCCGTCATCACGAGCCACCGCACGCAGGCCGTCCGCCAGCTTCGCCCGGCCACCGTGATCGATCTCGGCACACTGGGCCAGCCGAGACTGATCACCGACACACGCAAACCGCAGTCATTCGAACTGCTCTACCACATCTCCCAGGGCACGCGCGCCGATCTCAAAGCCCTCGTCCCGCTGCACTACCGCCCGGGCGCGCCCGCAACCATCGCCAAAGTCCTGCGCTGCATCGACATCGCCACGGGCGAACTCATCGGTGTGCTCAGCGTGAGCCTGCCCACGCTCAACGCCCGCTGGCGCGATCACGCCTGGCCCGGTCGCTACAACACCGGCGACCGACGCCACGATGCCTACCGCCTGACCGCCGAAGTCCGCTGCATCTCGCGTGTTATCGTCGCGCCCGCGCACCGCTCGATGGGCGTGGCCCGCCAGCTCATCCGCGCCTACCTCCGCGATCCGCTCACACCCCGCACCGAAGCCGTCAGCGCGATGGGCCGCATCTCCCCGATCTTCGAGCGCGCCGGCATGACCGCCCACGACCTGCCCATCGCGTCTCGACACCAGCGCCTGCTCGATGCTTTCGAGCACATCGGCATCGCGCACTGGCGACTCGCGCAGCCCTCCACCCTCGAACCGCGCCTGCACACCCTCCCGATCGAACACCACCAATTCCTGCGCACCGAACTGTCGCTCTGGGCCGGCGCCAGCCGAGCCACCCGGCGCTACACCGAAGCACCCCTGCGCACCCAGCTCAGCATCGCCTGCCGCACCATCACCACCAACCCCATCGCCTACACCCACTCTTCTCCTTCTCCCCTTGAGACGGGTGGCGTGGTCTGAGCGAAGCGAAGGCCACGGTCTTCCTTCTCCCCTTGAGGGAGAAGGTGGTCGCGCAGCGACCGGATGAGGGGTTCGCACCGCAGGTGCGACGGTCTTCAAGGTGGGGCAGGCTTCCAGCCTGCCCTTCTCTCCTCCCCATCCCTTCCCTCGGTGGGACGGGCATCTTGCCCGTCCTCTTCCTCCCTCTTCTCTCTCGTGTGGCGGAGTCGCAGCCGAAGGCTTAGCCCACATTCTTCCTCCCTCTCCCCTTGAGGGAGAGGGCCGGGGTGAGGGGTCAAAAAACTTACAGGGGCTTTGCCCGGCTTCCTCTTCCCCCATGCTTCACACCCACCACTCCCCAAAGGTTCCCCCATGCCAAACCTCACACCCAAATCCAACCACCTCCACGAACTCCCCATCCCCTCCATCCCCGAAAGCGAGTCCGCCACCGCCACCAACATCGCCCGCGCCCGCACACTCGCTTCCGAAAAACTCCTTATCGCACTCACCAACGATGAGCCGCTCCCCGCGCCCGTCCTCAAGCTCTGCATCGACACCCTCAAACTCAAGGTCGATGCCGAAGCCGCGCCAACCCCCGCCCCCCAACACATACAGGTCGCGCCCGAACTCGAAATCACCCTCGAGCGTGTCCTGCGCCTCGCCGGCAAGGCCTTCCGCACCATCACCGATCCAACCGGAGCCACACCGTGATCAGTCAACACCCCGACCCACTCTCCGAATCGCTCAGCGCCGCCCTGCGCGAACACCGCCCCGGCTCCGAAGATGCGCTCCACGCCTGGATCGCCTCAGCGCTCGGCATCATCGTCCCGCGCCACCCGCTCACGCCCGCCAGCGCCGCCCCCTTCGACTACATCCGCCACGCCTTCTTCGAAGACCGAACGCCGCGCGACTGCGTCGTCTGGGCCGCACGCGGCTCGGGCAAGACCTTCTACGCCGCACTCGCCACCGCGCTCGACCTCGCCTTCAAACCCGGCATCGAAATCAAGATCCTCGGCGGCTCACTCCAGCAGTCCGCGCGCATGCACCTGCACCTGCGCCACCTGCTCGCCCGCCCCGTCCTCGCGCCGCTGGCCTCCGACATCACCGACCGGCGCGTTACGCTCAGCAACGGATCCACCGCCGAGATCCTCGCCCAGTCCGAGCGCGCCGTACGCGGCTCGCGCCCGCAGAAACTCCGCTGCGACGAGGTCGAACTCTTCGACCCCGAAGTCTGGACCGCCGCGCAGTTCGTCACACGCTCCAAACACTGCGGCGTACCGGTCCATGCCTCCATCGAAGCCCTCAGCACCTGGCACCGCCCGCACGGCCTGATGCGCGAGCTCGTCGAATCCGAAGACACACCACGCACCCTCTTCCGCTGGGGCGTGATCGATGTCCTTGAGCAGTGCCCGCCCGAAACCGACTGCAACTCCTGCATCCTCAAGCCCGAGTGCGACGGCCGCGCCAAACGAGCCAGCGGCCACCTCCCCATCGACGATGCGCGCACCATGAAGCAGCGCGCCGACCGCGCGAGCTGGCGCGCCGAGATGCTCTGCGAGAAACCCAGCCGTCGCAGCGCCGTCCTTCCCGAGTTCGACCCCGATCTGCATGTCGTCGCCGATGCGCCTGATCCCTCCGAAGACCGACCCGGCCTGCGCTGGCTCGCTGGCATGGACCTCGGCCTGCGCTCGCCCACCGTCCTGCTCCTCGCCGCCATCGATGAAACCGGCACCGTCACCATCGTCGATGAACACTCCGCCTCCGGCATCGTGCTCAGCGAGCACCTCGATCGCGTCCT
Source organism: uncultured Phycisphaeraceae bacterium (assembly GCA_964543335.1). Taxonomy (GTDB): domain Bacteria; phylum Planctomycetota; class Phycisphaerae; order Phycisphaerales; family UBA1924; genus JANSXG01. Next base: position 8,079 of record CAZIXS010000054.1, read on the forward strand.
CGCGCGGGGCTGGCGCCCGCAATGGATCGGCGTCGACCCGGCCGCCGCCCAACGCAGTCTGCAGACCGGCCTCTCCGACACCCAGGCCATGCGCCGCATGGGCATGGTCGTGCGCAGCCGCCGCCTCCCCCTCGACGAAGGCCTGCGCCTCATCCGCACCCGCCTCGCACCCGCGGCTACCAAACCAACCCTGCGCATCCACAAGCGCTGCGCCCGCCTGATCGAATCCATCGAGGCCTACCGATACCCCGACGACCAGCCGGGATCACCGCCGCTCAAGGACGGCAACGACCACGCCGTCGATGCCCTCCGCTACCTCCTCGCCGTCCTCGACACCCCAGGCACCACCCCACCCCAAGTCATCCGCTGGAGCAGGTAAACTCAAGGCACCCGGTGCCGAAGCACTTCCAGCCCCGATAACCACGCAGGGCAGAGCAAAGAGACCAGCGCGATGGCAATCCGTGCTGACCGAATGACTTGTGCGCTTGCAACCGAGATGAGGCGATATGGGTTTATTGTCCCATACAAGACTTGTGGGAGGAGACCCATCCATGTTGAATCGCCTGCGAAGCGCGTGTCGCGCGATGATTGCCGTCTTTCTTGTCGCCGCTGCCCCTGCCATGGCCGGTGATTGCGATCCGGTGTGGAGTGAAGGGCTGGCCGGCAACGGGCCGCTGCTGCTGAGCCCCGGGGCGGCCGGCGTCAACGCCGCCATTGTCTTCGACGACGGCACCGGCCCCGCGCTCTACATCGGCGGCGACTTCCAGGACTTCGACGGCGTCCCCGGCACGCGGGGCATCGCCCGCTGGGACGGCTCCTCGTGGTCATCCGTCGGCGGCGGCCTCGACGGGAACGGGCGCGTGCAGGACTTTGTCATCTACGACGATGGCACCGGACCGGCCTTGTTTGTCGGCGGTTCGTTCGTAGGAGCCGGCGGCGTCCCGAACACCAATGGCGTCGCACGCTGGGACGGATCGAGCTGGTCCCCCGCGCAGTCTGGCACGCCGCTGGTCGGGGCCGTGTTTGCGCTGGAGGTGGCGAACCTCAACCAAGCTGAAGGACCCCGCCTGTACGCTGCCGGCCAGCTGGGCTCGAACGCCATCCGCAAACTCGATCTCAACACCGGCAACTGGGTCACCGTCGGCACGACCAACAACGGCGGAACCGTGTGGGACCTGCAGGCCTTCACCGAGGCCGGCGTGCCGTACCTGTTCGCCGCCGGGAGCTTCACCACGGTCAACTCGTCCAGCCGGGTCAGCCTCGCTCGCTATAACGGCACCACCTGGAGCGCCGCCGGCAACACCAACCCGTTCGGCACGGTGTTTGAACTGCATGTGCACGACGACGGCAACGGCCCCGCGCTGTACGCCGGTGGACTGTTCACCTCTATCGGCAGTGTGCAGGTCAGCCGGATCGCCAAGCGCAACCCAAGCGGCACCAACTGGCAGCCGCTGGGCTCGGGCGTCGGTGGTCCCCAGCCGTGCCCGACCTGCCAGCTCGTGTGCTGGTCGATGGCGACCTTCGACGACGGCACGGGACCGGCCCTGTACGCCGCGGGCAACTTCTCGGTGATGGGCGGTGAGTCGATCAACCGGCTCGCCAAGTGGGATGGCGCGGCGTGGTCGGCGGTGGGCACCGGACCGGGAGGTGCAGGCCAGCAGCCCGCGCCGGTCGTCCGCGCGATGACCACCTTCAACGGCTGCGGCGGGCTCGCCCCCGGTGCACCTGAGGTTCTCTTCATGGTCGGCAAGTTCGACACCATGAACGGCATCGACAACAGGAGCGTTGCGCAGCTCAGCGCCTGCTCCGGTGGATTACTCGGCGATCTCAACGGCAACGGAACTGTTGACCTGCCCGACCTGAACCTCGTGCTCGCGAACTTCGGCCAGAACACCTCGGCCGGGGACATCAACGGCGACTGCACCGTGAACCTGGTTGATCTCAACCTCCTGCTGGCGAACTTCGGAAACTTCGAGGGCTGAGGCACGCAAACCGATCCTCCAAACGACACCGCCCGGCGCCGAGGCAGCCGGGCGGTATCGCTTGGGAAGAGACGGAGAGAGACAACCCCAATACCTGTGCGACGCTCCGGAAGCCACTAAGTTCCGTGTGTTCAGTGGTTTACATAAAATTTTTCACGCCGCAGTCCCTGGTCTGGACTGGGGATCGGTGCTTCGGGGAATGCGGGAGATGGACTCGGCGATGACGCGCTGGCCGCTTTCGAGGGCGGTGATGGCGCGGGTGTTCTCGCGGACGACCTCCATGAGGGCATCGACCTGGGTGCGCTGTTCGAGGATGCGCTGGTGCGACTCGGTGAGCTGCTTGTCGCGCACTTCGGAATGACGGCGTTCGATGAACCAGATCGCGGCGATCAGACCGGCGCTGCCGAGGGAGGTGAACTGGACGAGGGATTCGGGTTCGAGCATGGGTGGGCCTTTCGTTGGTGGATTGAGTGTGATGAGTGAGGAGCACGGGTTACCCTTCAGGGCAACCCGTGGCACGCGGAAACCCCTCATCCGACCGCTGCGCGGCCACCTTCTCCCTCAAGGGGAGAAGGAGACAGAGTCAGATGTTGATGCGGATGTAGGTGATGGCGTACGCCAGCGAAAACATGCGCCCGCGGTCGATGAGGCCTTGGGGTGTGAAGCGCATCAAGGTCATGTTGGTCCAGGACTGACCGGCGGGTCCGTTGAGGGTGGCGCTTCGCGGGAGCTCCGCCGCGGCCTTGAGGGAGTTGATGGTGGACCAGAGCGCCGGTTCGGTGGAGGCGACGAGGCGTCCGGTTTGGGTGATGACGAGTTCGCGCGGGCCGAGGTCGTTGGTGAAGGGAAGGCCGTTGTTGCCGTAGGGCCATTCCCAAGCGCGTCCGAGCCCGCCAAGCTTCAGGCGGTGCGGACCGAGCGCGTCGAAGTTGAAGGTCCAGAACGAGGCCATGGTTACGCTCCCGGGCTTTGGGTGGAAACGGGTTCGAGGGTGATGGGGTCGGACTCGGCGTCGGACGAGATCGCAACGGCGGTGATGGTTTGAACGAGCGCTTTGCTGTCGGTGAGCGCGGACTCGATGCCGGTGATGACCACGGCTGCGCTGTAGCGCAGCGCGTGCGGTGCATCGGGTGTGCGCCTGGCGGTGAAGACCAGATCGAGTTGATCGCCAAGCGCGAGGCTTGCCGCGTTATCGTCGGGCTCTGGCGGGTGGCGTGTGATGGTGATCGTGGTGAGTCGCTCGGGCACATCGGCGAAGGTGGGGTGCGGGCCGGCGTCGCTGAAGTCGGTGAGGACGGACTTGGCCTTGCGGGAAACAGCGATGGCGGTGACGGCGGGGAGCGGTGCGGAATCGAGGGTGACGGTGGCGGGGTGGAGGAAGAGCATGGGGTGGCTTTCGGGGTGAAGAGTGGGTCAGGGTTCTCTCTCCCTCTCCCCTTGAGGGAGAGGGTTGGGGTGAGGGGTTCGCACCGAAGGTGCGAGTGCACGGTCGGACCTTCTGGTGAGCGCGGCAGCGGCTTCGCCGCTGACCCCTCATCCCGGCCCTCTCCCGCCCGTTTCACGAATGTGGGAGAGGGAGGAAGAGGACGGGCAAGATGCCCGTCCCACCTAGAAGGAGGAGAGATCACGCCCTCCGCAGTCGCTTGGTCGATGGCGAGCGGGTGGTGTCGGGGAGACCGTCGTTGTTGAGGTCGAGGTGGATGCTGAGGCGTTGGCGTTCGGTCGCCGCGCGGTTGGCGTACATCTCGGCGCGCTGGGTGTGCAGGGTGCCGCTTGATGCGAGGGCGCTCGCAGCGGAGTAGATCAGGTGCAACGCGGCAAGGGCTTCGGCGCGGACGAGGGCGTACGGGTTGGTGATCTGCGAGGCGTAGACGGAACCGGGTGCGGGTGTATCGGGCTGGTCGCCGGCTTCGATACCGAGCAGCGCGAGCAAGCCCCGGTGCGCGAGGTCGATCTGCGGCGTGAAGGTGAGGATGGTGGCGTTGGTCTCGGTGTCATCGGGCGCCGGGATCGGGACGGCCGGTGCGTCCGAGGCGCTGCGCAGGCGCGAGACACCAAGCACGGTGGCGGATTCGACTTGCGTGACTTCGAAGCGGCCGTACCCGGTGAGCGCGATGACCATCCCGGGGGTGATCGCCAGAGTTTCAAGATTGATACCGGTGAAGATGAGGCGCTGCGACGACGACGACACGGTGCAGGGCTGGTTGAACAGACGGGTCTGCGCACTGAAGGCGATGTCGTCGAAGAGGCGGGGTTCGAGGATCCAGAGGTCTCGGTCGGTGGCGAACATGAAGTGGTTCCTTTGCGGGTGTTGGGTTTGGAAACCCCGGACGCGCCGTTGGGCGTGCGCGGGGGGAGGAAGACATGGCCTACGCTGCGCTCAGACCATGCCACCCGTGCGTTGCGTCACACGCCGAGGTTGCTGATGATCGCGTGCGCGTTCTCGTTCATCAGTTGCAGCGTGTACTCGCCCAGCACCAGGCCCGACTCGCTGTCGCCGGTGGCGGCGAGGGGCTTGTAGTGGAACGAGCGGCCCGACAGCGGGAGCACGCTGATGCGCGACGAATCGAGCAGCAGCACCGAGTCCGCCGGAACCCAGCGCGAGAGGATGACGCGGCAGACGCCGAAGTCCGACTCGTAGGTGTTGATGAGGTCGCGGTAGTTGGTGTCCTTGGGCTCGTAGCCGCGGACGGAGGTGGTGAAGTTGTTGATGCGTCGCTTCTGCGCACCAGAGCAGACGATGGTGTCGATCGTGCCGGAGGACTGCTCCCAGACGGCCCGCAGCGCGGCGTTGAGGATGGCTTCGCTGAGCTCGTCGCTGTTCTCGCCGATGCCGTCGGGGATCGGATCGATGCCGGGGATGAACAGGTTGGTGGTGATGAGCGGGATGATGCCGTTCATGGTTCGGCGCACCGACGCGGAGCCCTCGGGGTTTGAGCCGGGCGCGATGCCGTTGATCACGCAGTTCTCGAGGTCGCGGAGCAGTTCGCGCAGGCGCTGCTGCTTCTGGTAGTCGAGTTCATCGGCAACACCGATCGTGTCCACGGCGAGCTGCGAGCCCGATACATCGACGGGTGCGGTGAAGATCTGCGTGAAGTTGCGCTTGCGGGCGCGGGTGGTGAAGCGGGCATCGGGTTTGTCGGCGCCTTCGAGGGCGGCGTTGCCAAGGATGAGCAGGGTCATGTCGTTGGCGAGGTTGACGGGGGTCGTGCCGCCGTAGCCGCGCACGACGGTGATGGTGGAGGCGCCGACGGCGGTCACCATCATGATCTCCGACGAGTTCCCCACTCGTACCTGATCACCGACGCGGAAGCGATCGGCGTGATCGACGCCGAACTGCGTTGCGCTGGTGGGGTTGGGCGTGAAGGAGACCTGGTTGATGGTGTCACTGTTGGGGAGCAGCGCATCTTCGAGCCACTCGTGCACGGTGCTTCGCGCGACGGTGCGCGGGTCACCCAGGTGATCGAGCAGCGGGGTTTCGTGCGGGCTGACGATGCCGATGAGATCGGCGACATCTTCGGCGATCTCGGGCAGTGTGGAGCCGGCGGCGTAGGTGGATTTACCGGTGAAGGCCATGGGGTGGGTTTCCTTTCAAGAGATGGTGTGAGGTGAGCGGGGACGATCAGGAGCGGCGCAGGCGCAGGTAGCGCATCAGCGCGGAGCGGTCGCCCGACGCGGCCTGGTCGCGCAGCGTTTCGAGCGTGGGGCCCGCGGGCATCGGTGCGTACGCGCCCGATGTGCTGGGCGAGCGGGACGGGATCGGCGCGGGGGCACGCAGATCGGGGAGCGCGACGGCGAGGTCATCGAGCAGCGACGCGAGCTGCGCTTCGATGTCGGCGACACGATCGAGCAGGTCGGGGATAGAAGGTGCGGCGGCTGACGGTTCGGGCTCGGTCGTCGCGGCACGGATGGCGGCGGCGTTCGAGTCGACTGCGGTCGCTGGAGCCGGTGAGGCTGTTGTAGGGCCTGAACCTGTGCCGGTGTCGTTCTCGTCGCCGGGCTTGGTGGATCCTTTGGACATGGGTTCCTTTCTGTGGGGTGAGTGGATGGAATGGGTGGCCTGGTCCTTCTCCCCTCGAGGGAGAAGGTGGACGCGTGCGGCTTCAGCACGCGGACGGATGAGGGGGCGGTGCGAGTCTTCCGGCGATTACGGCAGCGGCTTCGCCGCTGACCCCTCACCCCGGCCCTCTCCCTCAAGGGGAGAGGGAGGAAGAGCTGCATCCGTGAGATGCCCGTAGCCCAGTTCGCGCAGGATCTGGTCGCGCGGCACGCCGAGTTCGGCTTTGAGCTTCGCGGCTTGCAGTTGGCGCAGCTGATCGGGCGGGAGCGGGTCGGGCCAGCGCAGCGTGATCTCGCGATCGCGCTCGGTCGTGCGCAGGATGTCCGCGCGATCGAGCGCGAGCAGCACAAGGCGTGACGCGGCGGTGATGCCGGCGGTCCAGGTCTGGCGACGACGCGCGGTCTTGGACAGCACACCCATCATGGTGATGCGCAGCGCGTTCTCCGAGGACAGGTGACCGATCTTCGCGCGCAGCAACCCGAGCACCAGCGGCGAGACGCCCGAGGCCTTGTCGAGCGCCTCGCGGATCTGTGTGATGTGGTCGTCTTCGGAGGGGGTGTGCGCATCGCCGCCGAAGGAGTGCAGCTCGGCGTCGGGGTTGTGCGTGGACCAGATCTGCCCGGGCGCGACGGCGAGGTCCTCGGGGGTGTCGAAGCCCTTGGCGAAGTACATCTTGAAGCTCTGCATCGTGACGCGGTGGGCGCGGTCGCTGAGGCGCGTGTTGAGTTCGTCCTGCAGCGCGATCAGGGGCTCGACATCACTGAGCCCGTCGTAGCGGTAGGGCTGCGGCGAGTTCTGGATGTGCACGACCGGCAATTCGCCGAGGGGGTGGTCGATGGTGCGGAGCGTGGTGGAACCGTCGCGCTCGGTGATCGCGCGATCGGTGATCAGGGTGTAGCGCTCGTCGGGGGCGTCGGCTGAGGTGGCGCGCTTGATCGCGCCGGTGAGTCGGGCGAACGGGCGGTGGTTTCGACTCTCGGAACCCCAGGGGGTGCTCGCGGGATCGGTGCTCGCACGGGAGGCGTCGCGGAGCACGAACGCTCGGAGGAGGCGGTAGTCGCGCGGATCCAGCACGGGCACCCCCCGGGGGGCGGCGATGGGTTCGATGGCGATGAGGCGGGCGGCGCTCGCGAGGATCGCGTCGCGCTCGGTGTGGTCAGCGGCGCGACGGAGGGCACGCCGGATGCTCGGGGCGGCGTCGAACAGCGCGTCGCTGCGGATGAACAGGTCGATGTGGCCGTGCACTGCGCCGAGGGTGCAGGCGGTCTGGAGCATGGCGAGGCCGCCGGAAGCGTCCCAGGCGCTGGTGAGGACGCGCTCGATGGAGGCGGCGAGGTCGGCATCGGGTGACGACGAGTGCAGCGTGAAGGGCTTGCCGAACACGAAGTCGGTGATGGAGTCGATGCGCCAGGCGATGTCGTTCTCGATCACGATCTCGCGCGGCTCGCCGCTGGATTCGAGCGGGCGGGTGAAGCGTTCGGGCAGGCCCATGGCCTGGGCCGGTCGGTGGGCGGCGCGGGGCGAGGTGGCGCAGGTGGAGCGCAGGGTCGGGCGGACCGGCAGTTCGTTGCGGTAGTACGACCAGAACCGCTCGTAGCGCGGGCGGTCGCGTTCGTCGTGGGCGCGGAAGAGCCCGGCGATATCGGCGGCAGAAGGAGCGGGGCTGGAGGGAGCGTTGCGGTTGGGTGGGGTGAGCATCGGCGTCGTCCTGCGAGGGTGTTTCAGCGGGGCTCCGCGAAATGCGTAGAGCCCTCACCCTCACGGGGAGCGAAACCAGCCGGCGCGCGCAGGAGCGGAGATGCGCGCGCGCTCGTGAGCGAATCCGCCGGAAAGACGGGGGGAAAAATTTTTTCAAAGTGTCATATGCGCGCCAAAATGCCGAAGCCGATCGGCGCGCGCAGATGCGGGCTTCAGCGGTTTACTCTTCTGCTCGCGAGTGGGAAAAAACGGGGGCCGCGCTGCCTACCGGATGGGGGTCAGGGGGGGCTCGCCGGCGAGGACGGCGCGGATGTTCGCCGCGCTGAGCCGGGTCATCTGCGTGCGGCACTCGGTGTTCGCGCTGCCGAAATGCGGGGTCATCACGACATTGGGCGCGCTCAGGAGGCGCTCGGAGATGATCGGCTCGCGCTCGAAGACATCGAGGCCCGCGCCGAAGATCGTGCGGTTGTGCAGGGCTTCGGCGAGGGCGGCTTCGTCGATGACCGGGCCTCGGGCGGTCGAGACGATGACGGCGGTGGGCTTCATCATCGCGAGCCGATCGGCGTTGATGAGGTGTCGGGTGGAGTCGCTCAGGGGGGTATGGATGCTGACGAAGTCGGCTTCGGCGAGGCCTTCTTCGAGGGTGACGCGGGTGGCGCAGAGCGGCGCGTGCTCGAAGGTCGGCTTGGGCGAGCGGCTGGTATAGAGGATGCGCACGCCGAAGCCGAGCATGCGCACAGCGGTGGCGTAGCCGATGCGCCCGGCCCCGACGATCAGCAGGGTGCGCCCGGCGATGGGCTGGCCCAGCCAGTCGCTGGGGCCGAGGATGCCCTGTTTGGCCCATTCGCCGGAGCGCACGAAGCGGTCGGCTTCGCTGAGGCGACGGGCGGCGGCGAGCAGGTGCATGACCGCGACATCGGCGGTGCCCTCGGTCACGGCGTCGGGCGTGTTGGTGACGATCACGCTCCGGCGGGCGCAGGCGTCGAGGTCGATGTTGTCGTAGCCCACGGCGTAGTTGGACACCACCCGGAGCTGCGGGCCCGCGGCATCGAGGAACTCATCGTCCACCCGCTCGGTGATCCAGCTGACGATGGCGTCGGCCCCGGCAATGAAGGCGAGCAGCTCGGCGCGCGAGCGCTGACCACCGACCGGCCCGGTACGGACTTCAGCGCCGGGGACATCGAACGGGCCGTGGAGCGGACGGGAGACAACGACGGTGGGCATGGGGGGATGGTAGCGGGAGAGGGGGCGAGCGGTCAGTGCGACAGCGTCATCAGCGGGATGAGCAGCAGCCCGACGCAGATGGCGGCCTGCAGCGCGAGGATGCCGAGGGACTGGAGGAGCAGGAGCGGGTAGGGGCGGGTGGGGTGGCGTGTGTGACTGTAGTATCTCGCCAAGGAGATGTTCATGGCGATACCAACCTACGAAGAAGCGATGATCCCAGTGCTGAAACACGCGGCGAAGGGCGGTGAGTACCGGCGACCTGAATTCACTAAATCTGTGAGCGATTACTTCGGTCTATCTGATTCAGAGCGTGCGGAGTTACTGCCGAGCGGCAAGATGACGGTAGTACGGAATCGTACCGATTGGGCAGTACAGTATCTTCATCGGGCAAAGCTCTTGCGTCGTGTTCATAGAGGGGTATACGAGATCACCGACGAAGGCCGGAGGGTGCTTGATGAAAATCCGACAGGGATAGATAAAAAATTCCTGCTGCAGTATGACGCTGTTAGTGAATGGATTGCGGGTTCAGGAGAAGCCAAGTCACCAGAAAAGGCGAGCATCGGAACAGAATCGGAACTTGAAAGCAGTGCCACGCCTGACGAACAACTTGAGCAAGCGTACCAGCGATTGAACAAAGAGCTTGCCGCAGAGGTCCTAGAGCAGCTTCATGGAGTCTCGCCAGAAAAGTTTGAACAGATCGTGCTCGATACTATCGTCGCGATGGGATACGGCGGGAGTCATCGCGACGCCGCGCAACGTGTAGGCAAGTCTGGCGACGAGGGAATCGACGGGATTATCAACGAAGACCGCCTTGGCCTTGATACGATCTATCTTCAAGCGAAGAGATGGCAAGGAACGGTTGGTAGGCCTGAAATTCAGAAGTTTGTGGGTGCTTTGCATGGAAAGCAGGCCAACAAAGGCGTATTCATCACAACTTCAACGTACAGCTCTGATGCCTTGAGTTACGCACAAGGCGTAGGCACACGGGTTGTGCTCGTCGATGGTGCAACTCTTGCCAGCTACATGATTGAGTGCGGTATCGGTGTTGTCGCTGAACGAATCCTCACCGTACATCGTCTTGACTCGGACTACTTCGAAGACGGTGTATAGCGGCATACCCTCGCCGGTTTGGTAGGGACCCGGAACTTGCGATCCGGGCCCTTACTTCAATGCCTGAGTTGCTCGGAAAGTTCGGACCGCCCCCTCATCCGTCTGACGATCTTTGATTGTCAGCCACCTTCTCCCTCAAGGGGAGAAGGAGCGGGCAGGCTGGAAGCCTGCCCCACTTGAAATCAGAACCGGTGCGTCGCGGAGAGGGTCTGGCCTTCGGGGGTGGTGAACTGGGCGAG
>CAZIXS010000055.1:0-489 GCA_964543335.1 uncultured Phycisphaeraceae bacterium
ATCCGGGCCAATCTTGTAGGCCTTCTTCATCTCCTCGTAGGCGTCTTCCGGGCGTTCTTGCAGCATCCGCAACTCAGCATTGAGCATGCGCAGGTCTGGGTTGTTGGGAAGTTTGGCCAAAGCCGCGGCGAGGATCGTATCCGCAGCATCGTAATTACCCTGAAGGAAGTAGGTCTCAACCGCCTGTCGCGTCCGAGCCAGGTTCCGCTCCAGTTCCACGCCGGACAATTCCGTGGTCGTGTCCGCCGGCTGAGGCTCCTCGGTCGCGAGCCGGATGGCGAAGTACCCCATCGCCGCCACGATCACGAGGGCCGGGATCAGGATCAGGAGCGCCTTGGCGACCGTGCCGCGCCGGACACTCCGCCCGAACACAGCTGTCTGCAGGTGTGCTGTATACATACCCAAGCATATCGGCTCCGATACACTGACAGCCATACCGAAACCAAATCTGTCCCGATGCCCCCTTGCGGAGCCCGCTTTGTCTTCGAC
>CAZIXS010000055.1:499-18251 GCA_964543335.1 uncultured Phycisphaeraceae bacterium
GCAAGTATGTGCCTTCGGAGCACGAGCCGCGAGTCCGCGATCTGTGGGATCGCTCGGGAGCGTTCCACGCCGACCCCAAGGCGGTCCTCGCCGGCGAGGGCAAGCCCTACTGCATCCTCATCCCGCCGCCCAACGTGACGGCACGGCTGCACCTCGGGCACGCGCTGAACAACTCGCTGCAGGACATCCTCGTGCGGGCCCACCGCATGAAGGGCTACCAGACGCTCTGGATGCCCGGCACCGACCACGCCGGCATCGCGACCCAGACCGTGGTGGACAAGCGCCTGCAGGCCGAGGGCCAGCCCGCGCTCAAGGACTACAAACTCCGCGAGGCCAACGGCGAGCCCGGTCGCGAAGAATTCGTCGCCAAGGTGCAGGAGTGGAAGGACGAGTACGAAGGGGTCATCACCGACCAGCTCAAGATGATGGGCTGCTCGTGCGACTGGGACCGCCAGCGCTTCACGATGGACGACATCTGCGCCCGCGCCGTGCGTCAGGCCTTTTTCCAACTGTTCAAGGACGGCCTCATCTACCGTGGCAAGCGCCTCGTCAACTGGGACCCCGTCTCCCAGACCGCGCTCTCCGACGACGAAGTCGAGATGCACGAGGTCGATGGCAACTTCTACTACCTGCACTACCCGCTGGTCGATGACCGCGGCTCGTACATCACCGTCGATGCCCTGCGCGATCGCGGCTATCCGGAAACGCACCTTCCGGAGCCCGTTACGCTCGACGGAACCGACAACATCGCCTGCATCACCGTCGCGACGACCCGCCCTGAGACCTACTTCGGTGACACCGGCGTGGCGATCAACCCGGCCGACCCGCGTGCCGCTGCGCTGCGCGGCTTGAAGGTCAAGCTGCCACTCGTCGGTCGCATCATCCCGATCGTCGAAGACGACTATGTCGTCATGCCCGACTTCATCACGGGCGAGGACTCAGGCGACCCCAAGGCCCAGATGGCCACCGGCTTCCTGAAGGTGACCCCCGCGCACGACCCCAACGACTGGGAGATCGGCCAGCGCCACGGCCTCGAGATCATCAATGTCATGGCCCCCGATGCATCTATCTCCGCAACTCACGGCTGGACCGACATCGGCGATGCGCAGGACTTCATCGGTCTGTCGCGCGAGGATGCGCGTATCGAGGTCAAGAAACGCTTCAAGCCCCTCGGCCTGCTCGGCGAAGTGAAGCCCTATAAGCACAGCGTCGGCCACAGCTACCGCTCGCACGCCGCGATCGAGCCGTACCTGTCGGACCAGTGGTACTGCAAAGTGACCGACGAGAAGCTGCGTGGCTGGGCGAACGATGCGCTGGTGCCCGAGCAGAGGACAAGCGGCTCTACCCAATCTAGTGGGACGGGCATCTTGCCCGTCTCTACTTCTTCTCCTTCTTCCTCTTCTCCCAAGACCATCCAACCGGAGGACGGCCTGACCATCCACACTCGCCACCTCCCACACTGGCAGATGGCGGGCAGCACCTACTTCATCACCTTCCGGACCGCCGAGGGTGAACTGACACCCGAAGAACGCTCGCTCGCCCTCGACGCCTGCTTCCATTTCCACAATGACCGTTGCATCACCCGTCTGGCAACCGTCATGCCGGATCATGTCCACCTGCTTATCACGCCGCGCAAGGCCGAAGGCGGCGGCTGGCATCGCATCCAAGATCTATTGCACCGCATCAAATCGTTCAGCGCCAAGCAGATCAACAAACTCCGCGGTGAATCAGGACCAATCTGGCAGGAGGAGTATTTCGATCGGATCGTGCGTGATGAGGAGGAGTTCCGAGAGAAGTGGAACTACATGGCGTACAACCCGGTGAAGGCGGGGCTGGTGTCTCGCCCGGTGGAGTATCCGTTTACTCGTGTTGGAGAGGTGGAAGGAAGAGAAGAAGGAGAGGACGGGCAAGATGCCCGTCCCACCGAGAGGGATACCCGAGAAAACGGCAGCGGCTCCCTCCGCTTCTACCCCGACCGCTACGCCAAGACCTACGAGGGCTGGCACGACAACCTGCGTGACTGGTGCATCAGCCGCCAGCTCTGGTGGGGACACCGGATCCCCGTGTGGTATCGGGAAACCAGCTGGTGGGAACAGGAAATTCTGGAGGCGACGGACGGCAAACACAATGACCTCGCCGCGGCCCTCTACCCGCTCCATGAATCAGGGCGAATCTTTGTCCATCATGGAGATCGCGAGCTTCAATCCGGCCAAAGTACGGAAGATGTTTTTCACGCTTGTGTTCGAGACTCAAACGACACAGAGGCGATCGAGTACTTGGAGAAACTTGGTCTGAAACAAGACCCCGACGTCCTCGACACCTGGTTCTCCTCCGCCCTCTGGCCGCTGTCCACGCTCGGCTGGCCCGACTCCGAGCAGTCCGACGACACGCGCGACCTGCTCGACGCCTTTAACCCGACCTCGGTGCTCTGCACCGCACGCGAGATCATCACCCTCTGGGTCTCGCGCATGGTCATGTTCAACCGCTACTTCCTCTCGCCCGATGGCGGCCAGACCCCGGGCCAGCTCCCCTTCTCCGATGTATTCATCCACGCGATGATCCAGGACGGCGAGGGGCGCAAGATGAGCAAGTCCCTCGGCAACGGCGTGGACCCGCTCGACATCATCGACTCCCACGGCTCCGACGCCCTGCGTTTCACGCTCGCCAACATGGCGACCAACACGCAGGATGTCCGCATGCCCGTGGAGCGCGACGAGACCACCGGCAAGAACACCTCGCCCAAGTTCGACCTCGGGCGCAACTTCGTCACCAAGCTCTTCAACGCGACCAAGTTCGCGCTGATGAATATCGACGAGGCGACCACGACCTCCACCGACCCGGTCAAGCCCGGCGCGCTGTCCGCCACCGACAAGTGGATGCTCAGCCGCCTACGCACCACGGTCGACCGCTGCGAATCAGCACTCGCCAACTACACCTTCAGCGAGTACGCCAGCGCGCTCTACGACATCCTCTGGCGCGACTACTGCGACTGGTACCTCGAAGCCGTCAAGCCGACCGTCAAGACCAACCCGACGCAGCAGGCGATTCTCGTCACCGCGCTCGACGCGATCGTTCGTCTGCTGCACCCCGTGTGCCCCTTCGTCACAGAAACCTTGCACCCGCACATACAGCGGGCGAGCGCCAAAGTCGGCGAAGTGCCCGGCATCGAGCTCGGTGAGGCCGAGGAACTGCTCTGCACTACGCCGTGGCCGGATATCGCCACCGACCTGCGCGACGACACCGCCGAAGCCGCCTTCGAGTACCTGCGTGGCCTCACCGAGTCCGTCCGTCAGGTCCGGGCCCAGAACAAGATCGGCTTCAAGACCCCGGTCACGCTCCACGCCCCCGCTGAGGTCCTGGATCGCATCAAGGCAGGATCCGGCCTCGTCGAGACGCTCTCGAACTCCACCCCCGCGACCGACGCCCCGGGCGCCGGCGCGGTCCCTTTCACCTACGAGGCCCTCGAATTCTTCGTGTCCGGCTTCGCTGATGGGGCCGGTGTCGATGCCGAGTCCGCGAAGGCCCAGCTGGAAGAGTCCAAGGCGAAGCTCGCCAAGGACATCGCCGCGCTCGAAGGCCGCCTCGCCAACAAGGGCTACACCGACAAGGCCCCCGCCCACCTCGTCGAGGAGACGCGCAACCAGCTCGAGCAGAAGAAGGCCGAACTCGCCGCCGTCACCAAGCGCCTGGACGAACTCGGATGATCGGTCGCGTTGCCATCGCCGCGATCGCGGCTCTCGCGGCCGCCACGCTCGTTTCCTGCTCCGGCTCCAGCTCGGGTTCGGGTACGCGTGCCCTGACGCGCGAGGTCACTCTGGGCGCGGTCGCGGTCACCGAAGGCGTCCTGGATCGTGAGCCCTGGCAGTTCGGCGATGCCCCCGGCGAGATCATCCGAACCCGCCACTACCGCATCTACACCACCGAGACCAACCGGGTTCTCACCGATCGCCTGATCGGTTTCACCGAGCACGCGCTCGCGCACTACCGCACCGCCATCATCACGCTGCCCGAACCGCCCCAGCGGCTCGACACCTACCTGATGGATAACCGAGCGCTCTACGAAAGCGTCACGCGGCGCATCATCCCCGACCAGGCCGAAACCATCCTCAAGATTGCGCGCGGCGGCTACGCGACGCGAGGCATCGGCGTGTACTACGACATCGGTCTCTACGACACGCTCGCCATCGCAGCCCACGAGGGTTGGCACCAGTATATCCAGCGCACCTTCGTCAACCCGTTGCCCATCTACATCGATGAAGCGATGGCCACCTACATGGAAGGGCATTCCTGGATCGTCGGCCCCCGGGTCACCGCGCCCATCTTCCGACCTTGGGGCAACATCGAGCGGTTCGATCAGCTCCGCTCGGCGGTCAGCAACGAGCGCACCGTCTCGCTCCACATCCTCGCCAGCAGCTTTCCGCAGCATCTCTTCCAGACGGTCGGCCCGGGCGCTCTCGACTACTACGCGCAGGTCTGGGCCCTGGGTGACTTCCTGAACACGCCCCCGCACCGTGCCTCGCTCGGCCTGCTGCTGCAGGAAGCAGCGAGCGGCAAGATGCGGTCTCGGCTCACGCAACAGTATGGGCACCGCAAGGCCATCGATCTGCTCAGCGACCGCATTGGCCCCGAGATCCTTGAGCTCTACTTCATGGAAGACCTCGACGAACTCGACCGCCAGTATCAGGACTTCATGGCCAGGCTCGCGGCGGTCGGCTCACGCGACGCCATCGCGGCGGGACGCTCGCCCTTCGAGTGATTCGATCAGAACAGACCGATCATCTCCCCCGCGATCACCAGCGCCAGCACCGGCCCGGCGGTGTACCCCAGCCCGATCATGCCCTCGTGCTTGCCGCCACTCTCGACCGCCGCCGGACCCGCCTCCATCGCGTAGTACAACGCCGCGGCGTACACCGCGCCGATCCCCGCGCCCAGAAACGCCAGCCCGATCCCCATCCACAGCAGCCCGTTGAAGTTGTTGGATAGGTCCGCTGCGACCGGTGCCAACGCGCACACGATGAAACCGGCCAGCATCAGCCCGCAAGCCCACCACACGGTCCTCCATCGACCGTGCCAGCCGTGCCAGCGCTCGAGCAGGATGAACATGCCCAGGCGCGAGGCCATCCAGATCGAGGCGAACGGTGTCTTCTGCCCCTCCGTCAGCCCCATATCCCGCAAGAGGTGTGGCAGCAGCGGCGTCAGCGCCGAGTGCAGCGCGTAACTGCACAGCAGCGACACCCGGAACACGCGCAGGAGTCTGATCGCCCGATCGGGATCGATCTCGTGCTCGGCCTCCGCCAGCTCAACATGCGGCGCGGGCTCGCGCGGGAACCACGCCAGCAGCCCCGCCGTCGCGAACATGCACACACCCAGCAGCCCGAGGATCAGGCGAGGCTGGTCCTCCATGAACCCCGCCATTCCCCACATCGCGATCACGATCGCCGACGCCCAGACGATGTTGAACCGCCCGGTGATCGAGCGCATCGCCTTGCCCTTGCGCCCGCCCGACAGGTACGCCTCGACCAGCGGCCACATCAGCCCCTGCAGCGTGATGAAGATCCCGGCGAACACCCAGATCGCCCACTCGGCGGGGGTCAGCGCGGGCACCATCGAGGCCGCCCCCATGCCGATGCACACCGCCCCGAGCACAGCACGGCGAGACAGGCCCGGCTTCGCATCGATCAGCCTGGTCACCAGCGGCCCCGCAACGAGCGCCGAGATCGCGTAGATCAGCCCGAGACCTGCCCCGAGGATCAGGTTACTCCGCTCGCCGAAGCCGTAGGCGACCTCGGTGATGAAGAACACGCCGCTCCACCCGACAGCCGTGCCGATGCTGCCCAGCCAGGTAACTGCCAGCACCGCCCACGCGGGCGCGACGCCCCGCTGCACCGATGAACCCGTGTTGATCTGGACTGGCTTCAATCGCTCGCTCCTGCTGCGTAAACCGCTGTGCGCGGCAGGATACCGCCCCGAACGCCCCGCAGCGTTGCCTCGGGGCCCCAAACGGCGTATCCTTGCAGGACATACGCGCCCGTAGCTCAATTGGATAGAGCGCTGCCCTCCGAAGGCAGAGGTTGCAGGTTCGACCCCCGCCGGGCGTATTGATCACACGAAAGCGACCCCACCGATTGGTGGGGTCGCGTCGTTTTTGAAGCGTTCAGATTAGTCGGTAAAGCCCAGCACATCTTGCCGACGCCGATCCACTTCCAGTCGCAGCACATCGGGGCGTGCGTAGTGCCCCGACGGATCGAAATTCTGGCGCTCGCGCCGCACCAGTTCCGGATCGAGTTCCGCAACGATGAGGCGCTCCTCGCCCACCACCGGCTCGACCAGCCACGACCCGTCCGGCGCCGCGATGCACGAACCGCCGTCGTAGACTGTCTCGCCGGGTCCGACCATCCGGTCGCGAAGCGGCACGCCGGCCGGGATGTCCTGCTCGCGGATGATCGACGAGGCCGACACCACGAAGCTGCGCCCCTCCATCGCCGCGAACCGCGTGATGTCGCGCGTGAGCCGCACGCAGCCGGGCCAGATCGCGATGTGCAGGTCCTCGCCCTGCCCGTGCAGCGCGGTCCGAGCCAGCGGCATCCAGTTCTCCCAGCAGTTCAGCGCACCCACCGTGAACGGCCCGACCGGGTGCACGCGCAGGCCGTGCCCGTCGCCGATGCCCCACGACAACCGCTCCTCATAGGTCGGCATCAGCTTGCGATGCACCGAACCGATCGCGCCGTCGGAGCCGATGAACACCGCCGAGCAGTAGATCGTGTGCCCGCCACGGTCGCTGCCGCGTTCGGCCACACCCAGCACGGTCGCGATGCCGCGCTGGGCGCACAGTGAGCACACCGCGTCAAGGTCTCCACGCCGGATATCCACCGCCTCGCGCAGGTAAAACGCGTGCAGCGTCTTCTGATCGTCATCATCGAACTTCGCCCCACCCGTGCGGCTGAGCCACAGCGGATACGCCGGCACCAGCGTCTCGCCGAACGCGACCAGCGATGCCCCGGCATCGGCGGCTTCGCTGATCGTCTGCATGACTTTGTCGAGCGTCGCCGCGCGATCGAGAAACACCGGGCTGATCTGCCCGATGGCCACCCGCATCGGCCCGGACTCGACCCGGCCTTTACTCACCAAGCTGGTCCTTGCCCGGCAGCGAACTCGGCCCGGACCCGACCACCTTCTCGTAGCCATTGCCGCCCTTCACATACTTCGTGAAGCCCATCTTCTCCAGACTGGAGTCGCTGGTGAGGCGCTTGTCGCGCGCGGTCGAGTGCTGGCCGCCGATCATCGGGGCCTGGATGATCCGCTGCACCGGCTTGCCGGTCTCGGGGTGCTTCGTCAGCGCCTTGTCCTTCATGGACTGCACGACCTCGAAGACCTCACCCTCCGAGCCGTCCTCCGTGATCACCTGGTAGACATACACCGGCATGCTTCGCCCTTCCTGTCTTTGGTCTCGCTACCGAGCCAACTTCGTCATTCGGCGATACTCGTCATTCCGCGAACATGGCTTCAATGAACTGGTCCGGGTCGAACGGCTCGACATCCTCGGGCCGCTCGCCCACGCCGATGAATTTCACCGGCACGCCGACCGCCTCGTGCACCGCGATGACCACGCCGCCCTTGGCGGTGCCGTCAAGCTTGGCAAGAAACAGCCCGGTCACATCGATCGCCTCGCTGAACTTCTTGGCTTGCTGCACCGCATTCTGCCCCGTGGTCGCATCGAGCACCAGCAGCACCTCGTGCGGCGCGCCCTCGATCTTGCGGGCCACCACATCGCGGATCTTCGTCAGCTGGCGCATGAGCGGGTCCTGCGTCTGCAGACGCCCGGCGGTGTCGATCAGCAGCACATCCACCTTGCGCGCCAGCGCCGCATCGCACGCATCAAACGCCGCCGCCGCCGGGTCGCCCCCCTGCTGCCCCTTGACGATCTGCACGCCCAGCCGCTCCGACCAGATCTCAAGCTGGCGCACCGCACCGGCCCGGTAGGTGTCGCACGCCGCGAGCAGCACGCTCTTGCCGTCGTCGACCAAGCTCTTGGCGATCTTCGCGACGCTCGTCGTCTTGCCCGCGCCGTTCACGCCCGCGACGAGGATCACCGTCGGCAGACCGGTCGACGGCGTATCCGTGAAATGGATCCGCCGGTCTTCCTCGGGCCACAGCGCTTTCAGTTCGCGCTTCAGGTACTCAAGCACCTGCTCGCCCTTGGTCATCTTCCCGGCCTTGTAGTCGGCCTTGATGCCAGCGATCAGCCGCAGGGCCGTCTGCACGCCGATGTCCGCCTGGATCAGGCGCTTCTCGAGGTCGCGAATGAGTTCATCATCCAGCTTGCGCCCGAGCAGCATGGACCGCAGACCGCTCGCGAAGGTTTCGCGCGTGCGCTCCAGCCCTTTCTTGACCTTCCCGAAGACCGACTTCAGAAGCGCCATGTCAGTTCGCCTCCACGGGCTCTGGCTTCTCGCCCTGCATGTGCTTGTAGATCTTGTCGAGCACCGCGTTCACGAAGCCGGGGCTTCGCTCGGTGCTGTACCTCTTGGCCAGTTCCACCGACTCGTTGATCACGGCCTTGGGCGAGGCCCCCTCCTGCTGCATCTCCCAGCAGGCCAGACGCAGGATCGCCCGGTCCACCGCCGGCTGACGATGCGCGGGCCAGGTCGGGGCGTACTGCCCAACCAGCCGGTCGGAATCCCGCCGCACGCCGTACGCCGCCTCCGCCCGCTCGAACGCTCGGGCGATATCTCCGGGCTCGGGTGCTGTCCCATCCTCGAACTCAACCTCTGCGAGACTCTCCTGCACGTGCATGTGATCCTGGGGCGTCAGACCGCCTTCCGACAGAGCGTCGAGCTGAAACAGGGCCTGGAAGGCCAACATCCGGATGTCGCGTGGTTTAGCCATGAAAGAACATCAGCAGGCGAATTGCCAAGGAGGAAGCAGGAAACTCCTGCATTGAATCAGGGTTGCAGACACACAGGATAGGCGATCAGGCCTCGTCGGGAGCATCGGCATCCGCCGCGTGCAAGGCTCGGAGCGAGGCGATCAGCCCCGCCGAGCGCAGGGCCGCCTCCATCGCCTCCGCACCCTTGTTGCCGAGTTTGCCGCCCGCCCGCGCCTCCGCCTGATCCGGACTGTTCACGGTCAGGACCCCCACCCCGAACGGTACGCCCGTCTCCGCCGAGGTTTTGGTCAGTTGTTGGAAGATCGCGTGATTGATGATCTCGTCGTGGCTGGTCTCCCCCCGGATCACGCAGCCGAGCACCACGACCACGCCGTACCGGCCCGTGACCGCCAATTCCGCAGCCATTGTCGGCAGTTCGAGCGAGCCCGAGACCTCCACCACGGTCGCCTCGCCGGCCTCCCCCGCGGCGCGAGCCAGAGCTTCCAACGCTCCGTCCCGCAGCTTCTCGGTGATCCAGCCGTTGTACTGGCTGACCACGATCGCAGCCCGGAACACGCCCCCGAAAGCGCGGGCGATGTCTGGGATCGGAGTGGGTTCGACCGTCTGGTGCGTTGGCTGAGTCATGAACACCCCATCGTACCCGACCCGGCGTAGACCGGCTCCGATGCGGCTACGATGGCCCCCAATGACCTCCCTGATCGCCAGACTCTCCCCACTGCTGCACCTCACCCGCATCACCGCGGCGTTCGCGGTCACCGGCAACATCTGGTTCGTCATCCTGTGGACCCGGAGCGTCGAGGACGAGCGAACCGCCGCCGAGGCGGTCCGGGGCATTTCGACCGGCAGCGTGGCTCTGCCGCTGGCCATTCTGGCAGGCCTGTTCGTCGCCCTGGGTTTCTACGCCTTCGCCATGGTCGTCAACGACATCATGGATTACCGGCGCGACCGGTCGCTCCATCCCGATCGCCCACTCCCGGCCGGGCGCGTCTCGCTGGACGCCGCCCTTGGCCTCACGGTCTCCACTGTGCTGCTGGCCATGTTCGGTGCGCTCATGCTCGGGACCGAGCCCGCGATGCTGGCCATCGTCACCGCCGCCGCCATCCTGCTCTTCAATGCCTCGGCCAAGTTCCTCCCCTCGATCGGCTTGGTCCTGCTGGGGCTGATCTACGCCGCCCACATGCTCATCGCCAACCCCCAGATGCTCTTCCTGTGGCCGGTCTGGCTGGCCATGACCCACGCCCTGATGGTCGGAGCCTTCACCCACCACCTCGCCGGGCGTCGCCCCACGCTCAACCGTCGCACGCTCCTGCTCGCGGTCCTGGGCTGGGCGTTCTGGTCTCTGGTGCTCGCGACCCTCTCGATCCTGCGCAACGAGTCCCTGTGGCCCTCGTTCGTGCCGGCGAGCGCCGCGATCGCCCCGGCCCTGCTCGCCGGGCTGTACCTGCTGTTCGCCTTCTCCAAGACGAGGTCCACGCGCAATCCCAGCAAGGCCGCTGAGAAGGTGCAGCGCTACGGAGCCCTCTGGCTGCCGATGTACGCCGCCGCATGGGCCTTCGGGGCCGGCCTGCTCTGGCCGGGGATCACCCTCGCGATCCTGAGCATCGTGGGCCTGCTCGGCATGACCATCCTCCGGGAACTGTATTCGCTGGTCGAGCACCCAATCGGCTACCGCCGATAAGAAGCCCCGCCCGAGCGGTTACACTGGTGACCATGTCCAGAACCGCCATCATCGTGCTCGTGATCGTCGCCCTGGGTCTCGGAGCGACGCTCTACTTCGTCAACCAGAAACCCAGTCCCGCTGGCGGGAACGGTTCAACGGCAGGATCGGACACCCCCACAGGCCCGGCCTTCGAAATCAACACCGCTCAGGTCGTGGCGCTCACCGTCACCGAACCCGGAGGCGTGACGCGCTCGGTCTTCCGAACCCCGGTCGGCGGCTGGATCTATGGTGAACTGCCCGTCACCACCGAGCCCGAGACCGGCTGGCCCGTCGATGCCTCGCGCGTGCGATCGGCCCTGCAGACGCTCTCGCCGATCCCGGCTGTCGGGCGGGCCCAATCGACCTCCATCAACGATTCCGCGCCTGTCATCGAACTCCGCCTCGCCGATGGCACCGTTCGCTCGCTGCAGGTCGAGCGCGAATCGGTCGGAGGGAACTCGCTCGCGCTGGTGGACTCCGAAGAAGTCGTGCTGATCGCTTCCGACACGGTTTCGGACCTGCTCGCCAGCGGCCCGGAAACTTGGCGTGTCACCTCGCCCTTGGCGGGCATCACCAACGACGCCTCGCGCATCACGATCACCGCTGGCGAGCACCGAGTCGCTCTTGCCAAGGTGGAGAACCGCTGGACACTGCGCGGCCCGATCTCCGCCCGAGCCGACGAGGAAATCATCCGCCTCGTGCTCAACGAACTGCTGAAAATGCGGATCACCGAGTTCACCGATTCCACCGGCCTCGTCACGGACCCAGTCGCCACCATCGAAGTCGAGCGCGATGACTCGATCTCCTCAGACGGCAGCGCCCGGCGCGTGACCAGCCGCATCTTCACGATCGGCGCGGTGTCGTCCGCGGGCGCGACCACCCGGCGCGCCACCGTTCGCGGCACCGACCTGCCACCCGCCACTCCTCTGATCATCGATCCGAGCGATGTGCTCACCGACCAGCAGTTTGCCAACCTGGCCCGCCCCGAGGCCTACATCAGTAAGCAACCCCTTCACGAGCGCCGTGAAGACATCGGCATCATTCTCTTCCGCCCCATGGGCGACATGAGCGCCGAGCGGGGATTCCGCAGAGATCTCGAGGGCTGGAACGAAATGAACCCGCAGGGCGGCATGCGCACCGCAGAGCTGCCCGATCGACAGGCACTCGATGCCGCGATCACGATGCTCGCGGTGGAAAAGGGTGAACCGTACATCGCCTCGGAGATCGAGAGCTTCCGCCCGCTGACCCGCGTGGAACTCTACACCCTCGATGGCTCGGACCTGGGCAGCCTGCAGGTGGGCTACACCGACGGCCTGCTCTCGGTTCGTCGCGGCACGGTGCTGTGGGCGTACCCCGATCTCGCTGCTCCAAGCATGTTCATGCTCCCCACACCCGAAGAACTCGAGCCGGAAGCGGAGCGCGAGCCCAGCGATGCCGACGGCGCGGACGCGCAGGACAATAAGTAACGCGGAACATTCTCGAACGCCTCACGGTGCCGGACTGTAGATCAAGCGCAGGTCGTCCCCGAACCGCTTGACCTGCTCCAGCCGGTAGCAGGCCGCATCGGCGATGCGCATCACCGGATCGGCGTGCACCGGCGGCATGCCCGCGCCGTCAGCCAGCAGTTTCGGAGCCACGAACACACACAGCCGGTTGAGCAGGCGTTCTCGGTGCAGAGCACCCAGAAGCCCCGGCCCGGACTCGACCAGCACCGTGCTGCAGCCCCGCTCGGCGGCAAGCCATCGCAGCAGGTCCGACAGGTTCAGTCGCCCGTCTGCATCCGGCTCGCAGGCCACGATGTCCACGCCGCGCTCGAGCATGGTGCGGTACCACGCAGCGTTCGTTTCGATCACGCTCGGAGCCACCGCGACCGTGAGCGGCGCCCCACCGGTCACCGAGCAGACCATCTTCGAATCCAGCGGCAACTTGCCGTGCGGATCGACAACCACGCGACGAGCGATACGTCTGACCGGCACCTCACGCGCGGTCAGCAGCGGGTCATCGGCGAGCACCGTGCCGATGCCCGTCAGCACCGCATCCACCTTCGCCCGCCAGCGGTGGACCGACCGCCGCGCGTCTGCGTTGGAAATCCATTTCGAGTCGCCGCTCGAGGTGGAGATGCGACCGTCGATGGTCTGCGCCCACTTGGCGATCACCCAAGGCAACCCGGTGGCAACTCGATGGCGGAACGGTTCGGATGCCGCGCTCGCGGCGCGGCTCGCATCGCACAACTCTGTCCGGACGCCCGCATCGTTGAGGGTGGCGGCCCCGCCTCGCGCGATTGGGTTCGGATCTGGTGAGCCGTACACCACCCTCTGGAGGCCCGCTTTCGCGAGGGCGTCCGCGCAGGGTGGTTGCTTGCCTCGGTGATTGCAGGGTTCGAGCGTCACCCAGGCGGTTGCGCCGGCCGGATCGATGCCGCGTTCAGCGCACAGCCGCAGCGCATCGGCTTCGGCGTGCAGGTCACCGAATCGGCGGTGATGCCCCACCGCCAGGATCTCGACGCCGCCTGCGGATTCCCGACCGATGACGCACCCGACCATGGGATTCGGTTCCACGGCCCCGAAGCCGCGCCAGGCGGCCTTTGCGGCGAGGTCGAGCATCGCTCGGTCATGGGATCGGGACTCAGGCATGCTCACAGGGTACGCCAGTCGACGCTCAAGCGTTCCGGCGCAGAGCCCGGAGTTCATCGGGAGTCGCGACGGCTTTGAGATCGCCGAGGTACCGCCCGCCATCCAGGGCATAGCCCGCGGTCGGTTTCAGTTCGGCGCACCGGGCGGACCAGTATTCGTTCAGGCGATTCATAAGCAGTTCCCGAACCAACTTCGCAGTCATCGAGGCGAGGGCGACCGGGAGATGGCGCGTCTCGGCCTCGACCTCGAAACTCACCCGCACTCGCCGCCCCTCGGCGAGCAGGTCGTAGACGCTGCGCGCCGGGGTCTCGCCCAGAACGTTGACCTTCGCTCCCGGCACCGCGCGAGCCAGCGACTCGGCGTACCGCGTCCGCCCGCCCTGTCGGTCCACGACGACCCGGGGGCAGGTGGCGGGGTCGCACTGCAAGGCCGCATCGGACTTCCAGACCCGGCGGATCAACGCTGCGACACGGAGGAACGACAGTTCGGCTTTGGTCGCGCACCGTTTCAGATCCTCGTTGAATCGACGCTCACAGGTGACGGCGCAGCAGATCTCGCGGGGCAGAACCCCGACCTGTTCGCAGCGGGACCGGAGCCTCGTCGAAAGCAGCCGGAGGTGTTCGGCGGTTGTGCCGAGCGGTAGCCGCCGATCGCCCGCGGCGGTGTACCAGGCCAGATCTCCGGGATCAACATGGAGGGCTTGAAACAGTTGGTCTTCGGATGCTGCTGGCTGGGATTGGCCGGGCAGCACGGAGCCGAAGCACAGCACCCCGAGTTCAAGATGGTGCAGAGGATGAATCCGTTTCACGGAGTTGGCGAGCTTCAAGGCCTTCGAATCAGCGACCGCGAAACAGGAGGAGCTGGCCTCCTTGCGGGTGCGACACACGACGGGAGCGAGTGCGGCCCAGAGGTCCGGGGCGCCACCCTCCGCATGAACCAGTTCATCCGGGACTTCGAACACGCTGGAGGCCACGCAAAGCGGGCCGAGGATCGGTCCGTAACCGGCTTCGTCGATGCCCGCGTAGATCATGCGTCCGCTCCGCTCATCGGGCGAGTATCGGGGCTGGCAGGGCGTCCGACAAGGCCGGCAAGCCAAAAACAACAACCGCACGCCCGGGTGGGCGTGCGGTGGTGGATGTTTGGTTCACGCACTCTCGTGCATGACAGGTCCTCGATCAGGCCCTCGATCAGGGAAGGTCACGCCCGCGGATGCCACCGTGGGTGAGGATGTAGGGGACATCGTAGAGGGAAGTCGCGCCTTCCTCGGTGTAGAACAGCTGGAGAACATTACCAGCGTTCTCTTCCGGGTTGCCACGGAGAGCCTCGGTGTACGCGCGAGTGGAGCGTGCACTGCCGTCGGCGAAGGCGACGGTGCTGGTCGCACCCTGCTCGTACCAGCTCTCGATATCGGGGTCGTGGACGGCCTTATCGAGGAAGAAGGCGACCTTGTTGGAGGGGTGCGCCACATCGCTCTGGCGGTTCTTGCGAACGATCGAGGTGTAGTTGGCGACGGTCGGAACCGGGCCACCACCGTTCACAAAGTTGCCCCAGGTGTTGTTGAGAGCGGGGTTCTGAGGATCGCCGTTGCGCGGGTTGCGCAACCAGATCTCAGGGGTGCAGACCATGCTGCTGGGGTACAGGTAGGAACCGTTGGAGATGCCGCTCGGGGCGAGCTGGTTCAGGCCGTTGACGGTGATCGGCGCGATGGTGCCGTTGACCGGGGGCAGGGAGGGGAACTCGCCCTGCTGGTCTTCGCGCAGCCAGTCAAGGAAGATGTCCCACTCGCGACGGCCCTGCACATCGGAGGGCGAGAGGAAGATGTCCTGCATCGCCTGAGCGCCGGAACCTTCGACCATGAACTCGCTCATCACGACCCAGTAGAGCTGCATGATGCACTGCTCGGAGTTCATCCACGGGTCCGCGAAGAGGTAATTGGTCGGCGGACCGCTGGGGTTGCCCATGACACGGATGCCCTGGGTGCCGAAGCTGAATCCGTTGACCGGGCGATCGTTGGTGGCGAAACGGAACGACGGTACGCCACGCGGACCATAGATGTTCGACAGATCGCCACCGGGAGAGTCCGGGGCGTTGGGCAGAGCCTGGTCGTTGGCGGCCGAGTAGTTGGCCATGCCCTGCGCGTGCTGAGCCATGTTGGAGGTGCAGGACGCGATGCGTGCCTGACGACGGGTCTGCCCGACAGCGGGCAGGAGGATCGAGATCAGCAATGCGATGATTGAGATCACGACCAAGAGTTCGACGAGCGTAAAGCCGCTCTTCTTTCGACTGGCCATCTGAGGCCTTCCTTTCTGTCCGAGTGGAACCAATGTCTCAGCGTCGCGTGCGGCAAATGAAGGCGGTTCCACGCCGGGATACAGAAACACAATGGGCGAGCACTGCTCCCACTTTGGAACAGTGAACTCGTAACGGATCACATGAAAGCGACCCACCCCACGCGAGTGCTGACGCATATGAATACGCACTCGGTCGCGATTGGATTCCTGTTTCCGGTAAAGATTCGCCCAAACTTCCCCCTATCAATCTGCGGGAGAATGGGCATTTCCGTAAGCTATTGTGATCACAGAATTTGCCGACTCACAGAATCGATCCGCAAAAACCACCAGTTTTGGGTGCGCATACGAAAACAGCCACCTCAAGGGTGGCTGTGAGTGGCGAATGGTCTTTGATCAGATCATTCCGGGACGCCGTAGGGCGAGGGAATGGCGTCGGGGGCCTGCGGGGGCGGGGTGAAGTCGTCACCCAGGTCCGTACCGCCGCCACCGCCGCCGCCGCCACCGCCGAAGGTCATCGCGATGACGATCCCGGCCACGGCGAGCAGTACCACTGCCACAACGATCGTGATGGTGTCGTTGGAGGTCATGTCCTGATTCCTTGAGGGGTTCTATCAGAAAGGCAGCACGCGACCATGCATCGCGTGCTGCTTCAGTTTAGCCATATTTGCCGTGCTCGTCGCGGCGAGCCGCGAGATCAGGCATTGATGGTCGGGACGAAATCAGAGGTCACGGCCCTTGATACCGCCGTAGTTGCAGATGAAAGGCACATCGTAGGCCGAGGTCGTTCCCTCGTTGGTGTAGTACAGCACGAAGCGGTTGCCAGCGTTCTCGCGCGGGTTGCCCTTCAGGGACTCCGTGTAAGGACGGGTGGCACGGGCGCTGCCGTCACTGAGGGCGACGGGGCAGGTCGCGCCCTGCTCGTACCAGCTGCGGATGTCGGGGTCGTGGACGGCGTCATCCATGAAGAAGGCGACCTTGTTGGAGGGGTGCGCCACATCGCTCATGCGGTTCTTGCGGATGACCTGGGTGTGGTTGGTGGCGTTGATGGGCGTGTAGGTGTTGAACTGGCCCCAGCTGTTCCACTTGGAGGGGTTGGCGGGCTGGCCGGTCCGCGGGTTCTGCAGCCAGACCTCAGCGGTGCAGAACATGCTGCTGGGGTACAGGTAGGAACCGTTGGAGATGCCGCTGGGCGCAAGCTGGTTCAGACCGTTGACGGTGATCGGCGCGATCTGGCCGTTGACCGGGGGCAGGGAGGGGAATTCGCCCTGCTGGTCCTCGCGCAGCCAGTCGAGGAAGATGTCCCACTCGCGACGGCCCTGCACATCGGAGGGCGACATGAAGATGTCCTGCATCGCCTGAGCACCGGTGCCTTCGACCATGAACTCGCTCATCACGACCCAGTACATCTGTGACATGCCCTGCTC
The DNA here is from genome assembly GCA_964543335.1 of uncultured Phycisphaeraceae bacterium. Taxonomy (GTDB): domain Bacteria; phylum Planctomycetota; class Phycisphaerae; order Phycisphaerales; family UBA1924; genus JANSXG01. The sequence goes on from CAZIXS010000055.1 coordinate 17,434, forward strand.
GGCGTTCATCCACGGATCCGCGTACAGGTAGTAGGTGGGCGGTCCGCTGGCGTTACCAGCACCCATGACGCGGATGCCGTTGTTGCCGAAGCTGAAGCCGTTGACCGGACGATCGTTGGTGGCGAAGCGGTACGCCGGCACGCCGCGCGGGCCGTAGATGTTCGCCAGATCGCCACCGGGAGAGTCCGGGGCGTTGGGCAGCGCCTGGTCGTTGGCGGCTGCGTAGTTCGACATACCCTGCGAGTGCTGGGCCATGTTCGAGGTGCAGGACGAGATGCGTGCCTGACGGCGGGTCTGCCCGACGGCGGGCAGGAGGATCGAGATCAGCAATGCGATGATTGAGATCACGACCAAGAGTTCGACGAGCGTAAAGCCGCTCTTCTTTCGACTGGCCATTGATGGCCTCCTTCTTGTCCGCGCAGGACCGATGCCCTTGGGCATCACAGAGCGGCGAATGAATGGCCCCACGCCAGAAACGGTGTGCAGGGCAACGGCTCACTTTGAACCGGTGAACCCTGCGAATCACAAACGGGGCCGCTCTGTTTGAAAACGCTTGGGATGGGGTTGCACCCTGAGCGCGGAACTCTCGAAATCTGTCTTAAAATTAATCTAAAATCCGGCAATCCCCTAGAGAAAATTCTGATCTTCTCAACTTTTTCTGCATTTTTTACCGGGTCTTCCCGACCGCCCCTCGAGCCCGAAATCTCGCGATGCACCGGAGAATCGGCCCATATACGACAAACGCCCACTCGAAAGTGGGCGTCGGGTCGGATCTGATGATCTGAGGCCGGGTCAGGAAACCGGCACGAATGCGGATG
>CAZIXS010000056.1:0-18186 GCA_964543335.1 uncultured Phycisphaeraceae bacterium
GAGGATCATGATAGGGCGCGGATCGGGGAAACTGTGGACGATCGCGGTTAGGATCTTGCCCCATGACCGATGAATTTCCCACACTGCCGAACGGATTGATCTACGCCTGGCGTCTGGACGGGCAGGGCGGGGCCAAGCTGCTCGAATGGGAAGAAGTTCGGACGGCGGAAGGCGATCCGAAGCGCCCGATCTGGGTTCACCTGGACCTGAATGTCGATGGGGCTGTCGAATGGATCCGCAACGATGCCGGGTTCGATGCGTGGGTGGCGGACGCGTTGGTGCGCACCGGGACCCGGCCTCGAACGGTGCCGTACGCCGGGGGAGCGATGGTGATCCTGCGGGGTGTGAACCTCAACGAGGGTGCGGAGCCCGAGGACATGATCGCGCTTCGGATGTGGGCGGAGGCGGGCTGGCTGATCACGCTGCGCTCGCGCAAGCTCAGGGCGGTGGTGGCGATGCGCGAGGCGCTGCAGCGGGGCGATGGGCCGACAAGCACCGCCTCGATGCTGAGTTTCCTGCTGCATGAGCTGGCGACGCGTGCGGGCGATGTGATCGACGATCTGGAAGAGCAGTCGGAGGAGCTCGAGAACCAGATCGATGGCAATCGAGCGGGTCGTGAACTGGCGGACAGGCTGGCGGATCTCCGGCGCCGGATGATGGGGCTCAAGCGGTACCTGCGCCCGCAGCGTGACGCGGTGATGCTCCTGGCAGCGGAACCCATGGCGTGGCTCCCCGAAGAGGAACGGGTGCGGATCCGCGAAGCGGGAGACCGGTTTACGCGCAGGGTGGAGGATCTCGAGTCGTTGCGCGAAGAGATGCAAGTCACGCAGGACGAGTTGAATTCGGCTGCCAACGAGCGTCTGAACCAGCGGATGTATGTGCTTGCGATTGTGTCGGCGGTGTTCATGCCGCTGGGTTTCGTGGCGGGTGTGTTCGGGATGAATGTGTGGGTACCCGGACAGGAGAGCCGTACGGGCTTCGTGGCAGTCAGTTTCCTGATGTTCGCGCTGGCACTCGGCGTGCTGGTGTGGATGAAACGACGGGGTTGGTTCTGAGGCGCTGGCGCGGCTCAGACTGGGTCGCCGCGACGGCCGGATGATTTGCGGTTCCGTCCGGCCTTGGTGCCCGCGGCCCCGGGCTTGCCTTTGGAGCTGGAGCGCTTGGCGCCCTTCTTGAAATCGCTGAGGCGGACTTTTTCTTCGCCACTCATCAGGGCGGGCGAGTCCTTGATCTTGTTGATGGTGTCGCGGAGTTCGGCGGCCTTTTCGAACTCGAGTTCCTGCGCAGCGCGGGTCATCTCCTCCTCGAGCATGGAGAGGAGGTCGTGGACATCATAAGCCTCCTCGGAGGTTTGGACGGCTTCGCGTGCGGTGCGGGTGGCGCGAAGTTCGGACTCGATGCCCCGACGGATCTGCTTGCGGATGGTCTGGGGGGTGATGCCGTGCTCGGCGTTGTGGGCGAGCTGGATGGAGCGGCGTCGTTCGGTCTCGTCGATGGCGGCCTGCATGGGTTCGGTGACCTCGTCGGCGTACATGATGACGCGTCCGTCGGCGTTTCGGGCTGCCCGGCCGATGGTCTGGATGAGTGAGGTTTCGCCGCGCAGGAATCCGGTCTTGTCGGCGTCGAGGATGCAGACGAGCGAGACCTCGGGCAGGTCGAGGCCTTCGCGCAGGAGGTTGACGCCGACGAGGATGTCGAACTCGCCCATGCGGAGGTCGCGCAGGATCTCGATGCGGTCGAGCGTGTCGATCTCTGAGTGCAGGTAGCGGACCTTGAGACCGGCCTTGTCGAGGTAGTTCGTGAGGTCTTCGCAGAGGCGCTTGGTGAGGGCGGTGATGAGCACCCGCTCGTTGCGCTCGACGCGCACGCGGCACTCTTCGAGCAGGTCGGGGACCTGGTTGCCCGCGGGACGGACCTCGACGATCGGGTCGACGAGGCCGGTGGGGCGGATGATCTGCTCGATGACCTCGCCCTCGGTACGCGTCAGCTCGTAGGGACCGGGTGTGGCGGAGACATAAAGCGTCTGCGGCACCATCTTCTCGAATTCTTCGAAGGTGAGCGGGCGGTTGTCGAGGGCGGAGGGAAGGCGGAAGCCGTGTTCGACAAGGACCATCTTGCGCTGGCGGTCCCCGTTGTACATCGCGCGGACCTGGGGCATGGTGACGTGCGACTCGTCGATCATCATCACCCAGTCGCGCCCGGCCGGGCCGGCGTAGAAGTAATCGAGCAGGGTGGACGGTTGTTCGCCGGGCTGGCGACCGTCGAAGTAGCGGGAGTAGTTCTCGATGCCCGAGCAGTAGCCGACCTCCTCGATCATCTCGAGGTCGTACTTGGTCCGCGCGAGCAAGCGCTGGGCTTCGAGCAGTTTGCCTTCGCTGCGCAGTTCCATGACGCGCGCGTCAAGATCGGTCTTGATCTGCTGGAGGGCGTGCTGCTTGGTGTCCTCGGGCATGACATAGTGCACGGCCGGGAAGATGTGGAAGAGGTGTTCCTCGGCGAGCAGTTCGCCGGAGGTCGGGTTGATGAGCGAGATGGACTCGATCTCGTCACCGAACAGCTCGAGGCGCACGGCGTACTGCTCATAGGCGGGGTACAGGTCGATGACATCGCCGGAGACGCGGAAGGTGCCACGCTTGAAGTCCATTTCCGCTCGCTGGTACTGCATGTCGGCGAGGGCGAGCAGGAACTCACGCCGGTTGATCTCCTGTCCGGTGGTGACCGTGAAGACCTTGTCCTGATAGGCGCCCGGTGAGCCGAGGCCGAAGATGCAGGAGACGGAGGCGACGACGATGGTGTCGCGCCGGGAGAGCAGGTTGGAGGTCGCGGCGAGGCGGAGCCGGTCGAGGTCGTCGTTGCGCGAGGAGTCCTTCTCGATGTAGATGTCCCGCTGGGGGATGTAGGCCTCGGGCTGGTAGTAGTCGTAGTAGGAGACGAAGTAGTTCACCGCGTTGTCGGGGAAGAGTTCCTTGAACTCTTCGTAGAGCTGAGCGGCGAGGGTCTTGTTGTGACTGAGGATGAGCGCCGGGCGCTGGATCTTCTGGATGACATGAGCCATCGTGAAGGTTTTGCCGGTCCCGGTGGCGCCCAGGAGGGTGGTGGCGGGGTTGCCGGACTCGATTTTCTGCGCGATGGCCTCGATGGCCTGTGGCTGGTCGCCCGTGGGCTGGTGCTCGCTGCGTAACTGGAAGGGGCGGTCGATCTCGCGCATGGCGGATGGTAGGCCTTCAGCCGCGGGTCGCGAACAGGAGTTGGCGGACGGGCGTGCGGGCGAGGCGCTGGGCGATCGGCAATACGAGCAGTGTGGTCAGGCCGATCAGCACCAGCCACGACGCGGCGATCGGGAGGATCGGCGGCTTGAACTGTGTGGTGATGCTGGCGAGCGTGGTCCACAGGCGCTGGCCCGCGAACGCGCCTTGAAGGCCCAGCAGCGTGCCGAGCACCGAGCCGGTGATGGTGAGCACGAGCACCTCGGAGACGATGAGTCGGCGCAGCAGTCTGGAGTGCCCGCCGACGGCGCGGAGGACACCGAACTCAAAACGGCGAGCATCGATCCCGGCGATGACGATGTTGCTGACGCCGAAGATGCCGATGAGCATCGAGGCGATGGCGACCGCCGCCATGATGTGCATCGAGCCCCGACCGATCTCGAGGATGCCGTTTTTGATCTCCTGGCCGGAGCCCACGATGATCAGGGGCAGACCGATCGCTTCGCGGATGCGGAGGGTTGCTTCCTCGTCGGTCATGCTCCCGTCCATCTTGATCTGGACGAACTCGATCGCGTCGGTCTCGAAAAGGGTCCGGAGGTCGTCGAGCGATCCGAAGACCGAGTGGATCGCAAAATCCTGGCGTTCCTTGCCGACATCGAAGTATTTGCTGACGAGGTCGAGTCCGGGCGAGGTCACCGCGCCAACAATCTCGAATTCGTGAACGGTGTCCTTCCACGGCACGGGGAACATGTTGCCGATGGCGTAGTCGGGATTGTTGGTCAGGAACTCCCGGGCCACGATAACCGCACCGCCTTCGGCGAGACGACGCTTGGCGTACTCCGGATCTCCCGCGACCCAGTTGAGCTTGTTGAGCCGGAAGAACTTCTCGACCTCGAATCCGAGGAAGGTGGTCTTCGGTTCGCGGAAGCCTTCGATGCCGAATGCGCTGGTTTCGATTTTCTGCTCGGTGATGATGCAGGTGTCGGTCACGAACTCCAGCGCTTCCAGACGCTGGGAGACATCCTGCGGGAGCCCGAAGCGCGACAGGACGAAGGCCTCGGGGAATTCAATGGAGCCGAGGTAGTCGCGGAGCAGCGCGTTGCCGTTGGTCCAGATGCTCACCAGCATGGCCACGCCGATCATGAGGGCTCCGGCGGTGAACCCGTGGCGGACGGGTGTGCCCCGGACCGTGCCTTCGAGCAGGCCTTTGGGGAGACGCATGATCCGGCGCAGGATCGGGCAGATCAGCATTGAAACCAGAAGCACGATCGGCACGCCGAGCAGGAAGTAGCCGAGGAACATCAGCGGCAGACCGGCGTACGCGTAGGAGTAGAAGACGAACGACGGGTTGTCCGAGACGTTGATCAGCGTGAGCTGGATGAGGATGAGCACCGCGCCGATCCCGCCGCAGAGGGCGACCAGCCCGATCGAGACCGGCCGGGCGTGGGTCGCGATGGCGGCGAGCGGACGAGATCGCGACGCTGAAAGCGCCGGGTAGAGCGCGCCCACGACGCCGGAGGTGATCGAGCCGATGGCGGCAAAGATCAGGCCTGATGTGGAGACATGCAGTCCGGCGGGCAGGCGGTCCGGAAACAGAACCACGAGCAAGGAAGCCAGGAGGACACCAAGCGGGATGCCCAGGAGTGCTCCGGCTGCCCCGAGAAACGCGCCCACGCCGATCTGCGCTCCGGCGAGCTGGCGGCGTTCGGCGCCGATGCAGCGCATGATCGCCAGTTCACGCCGGCGTTCGAGCACGCTGGTCGTCATGCCGGTGAGGACGATGAATGCTGCGGCCACGAACGCGAGGATCGACGCGATGGCGTAGGTCAGCCGGTTCGCCCGAAGGTTGCTCTCGATGCCGGTGGTGATCAGCTCGGTGGGTTCGGCCTGGAGCCCTTCGGAAAGGGAGCCACCGATTTGTTCCGCGACGGTGCGAGGGTCGTCGCCGCTGGCGACCTTGATCAGCACCTCGTGCAGCCGATCGGTGCCGAGTCGTGCCCGGGACAGGGTGGCGATCGTGAGTTCGCCGGTTGGTTTGTCAACGATCTGAATCGTCTGCTTCGCCTGGATACCCACCACGCGCAGCGGGATGGGGTCTTCGCCGCGCTTGGCGGTGAGCAGCACCTGATCGCCCAGTCCAACGCCGAGTTCTTCGGCGACCGATTCGGCGAGCACGATTTCATCGTCAGCCCGGACGAGTTTCCCGCGGTCGATCAGGGGTTTGCGGATGGTGTATTCGTACGTGGGGTCGATGCCGGTGCCGATGGCCTCGGCCTTGAGCGGCTGGCCATCCGGGCCGTTGACGGTCGAGACGAGTTCGATCGGCCCGCGCCCGCGCGGCACGCTGACTTCGGCTCCGGGAGTCGCGCGAACCGTCTGGAGCACTTCGGGGTCCATCAGGCGTTCGGAGATATCGCGCACGCGCACATCGGCCGAGCCGAGTTCGCGCTCGATCTGGAGCATGGTTCCGGCGTTGATGGAGGCGAGCGCGCACGACACCGCCGCGATGAGAGTGGTCGAGAGCGCGACCGCCGCCACCAGCAGCGCGGTGCGGCTACGCCGACCGGCTAAGGCGTTGATACTCAGCCGCAATGTCGGTGGCATCCATCGCTCCGGTTTCGATCGTGCCGCTCACCACGCCGTCGCGGAGGAGATAGGTACGGGTGCAGTGTGCCGCGGCCGAGGGTTCGTGGGTCACCATGATCACGGTGATCTGCTGTTGCTCAGCGAGTGATGCGAGCAGAGACCAGAGCTGCTCGGCGCTGGCGGAATCGAGGTTGCCCGTCGGCTCGTCGGCGAAGATCACTGCCGGTGAGAAGAGCAGCGAGCGGGCGATCGCCACGCGCTGCTGTTCGCCGCCGGAGAGGGCTTCGGGGCGGTGGTCCGCCCGCTCGGCGATGCCCAGTTCTTCGAGCAGTTGAGTGGAGCGGGCGCTGAGTTCGCTGGCGGGCCTGCCGGCGAGCATGCCAGGCAGTTCCACATTCTCCCGGGCGGTCATGGTCGGGATCAGGTTGAACTGCTGGAAGACCACGCCGATCTCAAGGCGCCGGAATTCGGTCAGTGCCCGGTCATCCATCTGGTCCAGGCGCTTGCCCGCCACCGAGACGATGCCTTCGTCGGGCTCGTCCAGCCCGGCGAGCAGGTGCAGCAGCGTGCTTTTGCCGGATCCGGACTGCCCCATGATGGCGTAGAAGCCCGGGTCATCGATGCGCAGTGCGGCACCGCGCAGAGCCTCAACGGTCCGGGTGCCGATCCGGTAGCTCTTGCGCAGGTTTTCGCATTCGATGATCGGCATTCGTGGGTCGTGGCGGGTCCGGATCGTGGTTGGGAGTCGGTCCGGGGCGTTTTCGCGAGGCCGGGACCCAGAGATGCGGGATCAGGAGGTGTACTTGTCGTCGTAGGCGGCCTTGTCGAGCAGGCCGTCCAGGGGAGAAGAATCGCTGACCTTGATCTTGACCAGCCAGCCCTTGGAGTAAGGATCGCTGTTGATGAGCGAAGGATCATCGCTGAGGGCCTCGTTGACTTCCACGATCTCACCGCCCACAGCGGAGTAGATATCGCTGGTGGCCTTGACCGATTCGACCTCGCCGATCGTGTCGCCAGCATCGATGGAATCGCCCACGCTCTTGAGTTCGACATAGGTGATGTCGGTCAGTTCGTCGACTGCGAACTGGGTAATCCCGATGGTGACCGTGTCGCCTTCGAGTTTGTGCCATTCGTGGGATTCGGTGTACTTGCAGTCGGCGGGCGTGGAGGACACGGGCGAAGCTCCGCAAAGGGTCGTGGTGGGGACCCGGCGAGGACGGCTCACCGGGGTTCGGTCCGGCCATGCTACACGCAACCCGAGCCGAGGTTCCAACCCGGCCTGTGTGGGCAGGGTTGCCGATCCGGGGGAAGCCGGTACAGTGGCCTTCCCGCTCGCCACCGGGCGGTGCCAGGGCCCATCAGGAACCGCAGTTTGAGGGATGGTTCGTCCGATGCTGATTACGCTTTCGTCGAACTCACTCCGGGCCCAGATGACCGGATCCGAGCCGGAACTTGACCTGCTCGATCTTCCGAAATTCGCCAAGCAGCAGTTCGGATTCGCCGGATTGCAGCTCACAACTGCCCAGCTCAAGGGCTGGGACGCCAAGAAGATCGAAAAGCTCCGCGATCGGGCCGATAAGGCGGCCTGCCCCTGCCTCACGCTCGTCGAGGAGCAGGCGCATCAGCTCGGCGAACTCGAGGGCGACCTGACCGAGCAGGTGATCGAGCGGATGACCAAGGTCCTGCAGGTGGCGCATCGGCTTGGATGCTCTTCGGTTGCGATGACGATCGCGAAGGCCAAGGGCGAGGATGCCGAGGATCTGATCGCCGAGAATCTGCGGGATGTGGTCCGGGCCGCCGAGCGCCTGGAACTGAATCTGCTTTTGTCCCTGTCGGAAGGTCTGACTCATACCCCGGAGGGGCTGTCGGGATTGATCCGCAAAGTCGGGGGGTTCCGGATCGGATCCTTTCCCTCCTTCGCTCAGGCGGCGGCCTCCGGAGACCCCGAGGCGTACCTGAAATCGATCGTTCCGTATGCGGCGGCGGTGACGGCTTCGTGCGGTGCGTTCGACGCCAAGGGCAAACACCCGGCTTTCTCCATCGAAACCTGCGTCGAAGCGCTGAAAGCCGTGGGGTACGACGGCACCCTTGCGGTAGAATCAAGCAGTGGCCCAGGCGCGATCGAGCAGATCACGGCCTGCAAGGCGGCGATTGATCAGGTTCTGGACGCTGGCGCGGAGAGTTGACCATGAGCGAATCCGAACAGAGGCAGCCCTGTTCGCCGAACCGGAACCCCGCACCGGATCGGGTCATCATCGCCATCGATGGGCCTGCCGGAACAGGGAAGTCGACGGTCGCCCGGGAACTCGCCGCTTCGCTTGGTCTCGAGTTCCTTGACACCGGCGCGATGTATCGTGCCGCGGCGGCCCTCGCGCTTGATCAGGGGATCGACCTCGGTCATGGGGAAGCGATCTCGGATCTCGTGCGCCGTGCGGACCTGCGGTTTGATTGGACGACCGACCCACCGACGCTGCATGTCTTCGGCGAACCGATGATCGAGCGGCTTCGCGACCCGGATGTGTCCTCCGCGGTGTCTCCGGTTTCGCAGTTGCCCGAGGTGCGTGCGGTGCTGGTGGAGAAGCAGCGCCGCATCGGCGAGGTTCACCCGCGACTGGTCAGCGAAGGACGCGACCAGGGATCCGTCGTGTTCTTCGATGCCGATGTGAAGTTCTACCTCGATGCATCCGTGACGATCCGTGCCGAGCGGCGGGCCGAACAGATCCGAGCCGCGGGTCGCAGCGTGGATATCCGTGCGGTGGAGAAGGAGATCCGCGACCGCGATCATCGCGATGCGAGCCGCGAAATCGGGCCTCTGGTTTGTCCCCCGGACGCGCTGAAGATCATGACCGACGACCTCAGCCAGAGCGAAGTGGTCGAGCGGCTTGATGCGTTGGTGCGACAGCGTGTCCCCGCGGGGCGTTTGGGCGAACCGGTCGGAGTTGGCAACGGTGGGTAAAGCTCCTTGGAGAGAGCGCTACCCGCAGCAGAGCCGGGTCCATGTCGCGTTCTACAACTTCTGCAACCGCTTCGTCCACACGGTCTATGTGTGCTGCTTCGGCTATCGACGCTTCGGGCGATCGCGTGTGCCGATGAGCGGGGCGTGCATTTTGGTGTGCAATCATCAGTCGCACCTGGACCCGCCGGCGGTAGGTTCGCTCGCTATGGGGCGGGGGGTGCATTTCCTCGCGCGGGGGACTCTGTTCAACAGCCCGGCGTTCGGTTGGCTGATCCGGCAGTTGAACTCGATCCCGCTCCGGCGTGGAGAGGCGGATCTGGTGGCCATCAAGGAGGCGCTGAAGCGGCTGGAATACGGCGCCGCGATGGTGGTGTTCGCCGAGGGCACGCGATCCGAAGACGGGGCGCTCAAGCCCTTCGAGCGTGGCACGCTGCTGCTGCTCCGCAAGTCACGCTGCCCGATCGTGCCTGTTGCGGTCGAGGGTTTTCACGACATCTGGCCCAAAGGCCAGAAGCGCCCGCGCCTGTTTGGTGGCGTCTCCGCTGGCATGGTCGGCGAGCCGATTCCGCACGACGAACTGCTCAAGGACGGACCGGATGAAGCGCTGCGCCGTCTTGCACGAGAGATCGATGCGATGCGACTCGAACTGCGCGCGAAGCTGCGCAAACGCTCGAACGGTAAGTTGCCCGCGCCCGGGCCGGGAGATCAGGCGGTGGACCCGTCGAGTTGGTATGCCGCCGTACCTTCGGGCGAGTCAACGAAAAAGGCCGAGCCCGCTTGAGGCCCGGCCTTGGGGATTTGAGACCGATTCGGATCAGGCGACACCGACCGCCGCGGCGTCCCGATCGCTGAGCATGCCGCCGTCCGATCGCTGCTTCACGCTGGCGTCGCGCTTGCGCGAGCGTTCGCACATGGGCTGATCGCGCAGGTCCTCGATACGCACTTCGCTCGCGCTCGAATCGACCGAGGCGCGGCTCACACCGAGCAGATCGGCAAGATCGTCGGTGTCGAACTTCGCGAGAGAGCCGTTCGGATCGGCGAAGACGATGGCGCAGTCGAGCGGGTTCTCGAGATCGCCCTTGGCGCGAACCTGCTCCATGGCCTTGAGGGCCGCGTCGCGGGCCTTCATGAGGTCCGACCAGGCGGCGTCGCACTGGACCGGGAACGACTCGACGAAGCGAGCGGTATGCACGCAGGTCGTGTCGTTCTTGTCCTGATTGGTGACGCCTCGCAGTTCGCGGTAGGCCTCATCGGCGGTATGCGGGATGATCGGCGCGAGCAGTCGGCACAGCCCGTCGCAGAGGTCCCACAACGCGGACTGCGTGCGCCGGCGACGGGGGGAGCCCGCGGTATCGCAGTACAGCCGATCCTTCACGGCGGCGAGGTAGATCGCCGACATCGTGTCGTTGCAGAAATTGTAGAGTGCGCTGGTGGCCTTCTGGAACTGGTAGTTGTCGTAGGCCGCACGCACCGTCTGCGAGAGTTTGTTGAACTCAGCCAGAGCCCAGGCGTCGATCGAGGTGGGGGGGAAGTCGCTGAACGCCACGCACATCCCGCCGTCGCCTTCCTTGAGCGAGGGTTTGAAGTCCGCGAGGTTGCTGAGCATGAAGCGCAGCGTGTTGCGGATCTTGCGGTAGGTCTCGCCGGCGGTCTTGAAGAAGTCGAGGTCGGCCTTGATGTCGTTCTCGTAACTGATCGAGCCGATCCACCAGCGGCAGACATCGGCGCCGAAGTTCTTGACGAGTTCGTCCACATCGAGGGCGTTGCCCAACGACTTGGACATCTTCTTGCCGTCCTTGTCGACCATGAAGCCGTGCGTCAGCACGCTCTTGAACGGCGAAGTGCCGGTCGTGCCGAGGCCGGGGAGCAGCGACAGCTGGAACCAGCCTCGGTGCTGGTCAGATCCTTCGAGATAGAGATCGACGGGGTAGTCCACGCCGTCGTTCTCGGCGAGAGGCTTGGAAGCGCCTCCCGATCGCTCGCGCATCACCGCGTTCCACGACGAACCGGATTCGAACCACACATCGAAGATGTCGCGGCTCTTGGCGAGCGCGGCGATATCGAGCCCCTTCGGCGCTTCGGCGTCGGAGGCGTAGTCGTAATGGCGCAGCAGGTGCGAACTGTCCTTGGTGAACCAGGAGTCCGAGCCTTCCTCGCGGAACGCCTTGGCGATCGCGCGGACGGAGGCGGTGGTCAGCAGTGTGACGGGGTTGCCCTGGGCATCCTCGCCGTAGAAGGCGGGGATGGGCAGGCCCCAGGCGCGCTGGCGGCTGATGCACCAGTCCGGGCGGGATTCAAGCATCCCGCGCATGCGGTTGCGACCCCACTCGGGGATGAACTTCACGCGCTCGGCGGTCTCGTCGAGGGCGTGCTCGCGCAGGGTCTTGCCCGATGCTTTCGCAGGCTCGTCCACCCCGATGAACCACTGCTCGGTCGCGCGGAAGATGACCGGGGTTTTGCTCCGCCAGTCGTGCGGGTACGAGTGCATGAACCGGTTGGAATGGAACAGGTGGCCGCTGTTCTGCAGGTCTGCAGTGATGGTCTCGTTGGCATCCCAGACCGACAGCCCGCGGTACTTGGCCGGGACCGAGTCGTCGTAGGTGCCGTTGCCGCGCACGGGGCAGTAGACCGGCAGCTTCTCGCGCAGACCGGTCATGTAGTCCTCGCTGCCGTGGCCCGGCGCGGTATGAACGAGGCCGGTGCCGTCTTCGAGCGTGACATAGTCCGCTTGAACGACGCGGTAGATGCCGTCAGGCTCCGAGCCACGCATCGCGGCATCGGGCTGGGTCGCAAAGTCCGGGCCGCCCTCGACGAACGGGTGGCGATAGCGCAGGCCGACGAGGGTATCGCCGGTCGTGGTCGCCACGATCTCGACCTCTTCGGCTCCCGCCGCCTTGGTGACCTTTTCGACGAGCCCCTCGGCGAGCACGGTGTAGCTGCCGTCCACCTTGACCAGCGCGTAGGTGAACTTCTCGTTGACCGCGATGGCCAAGTTGGCCGGGAGCGTCCAGGGCGTGGTCGTCCAGATCATGAAGCTGGGCTTCTGGTGCGGGCGGGAGGACTTCGGTGTTTCGTCGTCTTCGCTGTCCTCATCGTCGGCGTGGGGAGGCAGACCGAACGCGTCGTAGACGGCGTCGCCGTCGGCGGCTTCGAAGTCCACGAACACCGAGATGTCTTCGCGTTCCTCGTACTCGAGTTCTGCATCAGCGAGCGCGGTCTCGTTGGCGATTGACCAGTGGACGGCCTTGAGCTGGCGGTAGACCAGCCCCTGCTCGACCAGGCCTGCGAAGACCTCCAGCGTGGCGCCCTCGTACTCGGGGAGCATGGTGAGGTACGGGTGGTCGTAGTCGGCGAGCGTCAAGAGGCCCTTCATCTGGCCGGTCTGGTGCTTCACATGCTTCTCGGCGTACTTCTGGCATTCACGCCGAATGGCCATGCGCCGGGTGTCCTCGTCGAGGGTCGCGAGCTTCTCCAACTTGCCAGCGGAGCTGAGCTCGGTCATCACCTTGTGCTCGATGGGCAGCCCGTGGCAGTCCCAGCCTGGGACATAAGGGCAGGCGAAGCCGGCCATCAGCTTGGAGCGGACCACGAAGTCCTTGAGGCACTTGTTGAGCATGTGCCCAAGGTGGATGGAGCCGTTGGCGTAGGGCGGGCCGTCGTGGAAGACGAAACGGTCGGCTCGGGTCTGGTCTTCGGTGACCTGCTGGTACAGGCCCATGGTCTCCCAGCGCTTGAGGGATGCGGGCTCGTTCTGCACCAGGTTGGCCTTCATGGGGAAGGCGGTCTGGGGCAGGTTCAGGGAATCCTTGTAGCGGGCTTTATCCGCTTTCGTCGAGGTCTGGTTCATGGCTCTTTTTGCTCTGAAGAACGCCGGAATTCGGCGGGATTGGCGTGGAGGGCATCCTATCCGATCAGGCAGCACCGACCCGTGCAGGGGCCGGGCGTCACTTGAAATCGGTGGAATGGTTCAGTTTGCGTCGGCGATTGGCCCCGCCGGGTGCCCTGTGCTGCTCCTCCCATGGAGCAACAGTCCTCAAAGCCCTCAGCGGGGCGAGGTAATTCGAATGCAGCGCGATGGGGTGCGGCGGTCGCTTGGCATGCCCCCATCCTATCGGATCTTGCCGCACTCGGGATCAGACCGAACGCCGAAGCATGAAAAAACCCGGCTCCCGCAAGGGGAACCGGGTCGAGGAGAATCCTGAGTTCGGATCACGGTGTCGGCGAACGACCGGCTTACTTCTTGGCGACGGTGTGCTCGAAGATGGCCTGTGTCCGGAGAACCACGCCACCCTGAGCGATCATGTGGTAACTCTGGGCGTGGACTTCACGCCGGAAACGCTGGATGTCGAGGATGCTGGCGCATCGGCCGCCTTCGGCGTCCTTCCATTCGAACAGCATGGCCTGGTTTTCGCGGGCGAACTCGGTCAGCTCGTCGTAGGTGTCGCGATAGAGGGCCTCGGGAAGCTGCTCGGTCTGGACGGTGGAGACATACTTCACATGGTCGCCGAATTCTTCCTCGTGATCCCGCTCACCAGCGCAAGGGAGCTCGGTGACCAGCCCCCGGTTGGGGAAGTTCTGGTCGGCCGCGGTGATGAGTTCGGTCGCGCAGACGCCCTGATGCACGAAACGCATCAGATGGGCACCGGGCATGATCCAGCCCTCGAATTCATAATCCATATGAGAAACCGTGCGCCGATCTTTGATAGGAAAAAGTTCGGGGTGAAGAGCGCGCCGGTACAGGAGGAGGCGATAGGCCTGAAGGCACGAAGATTTCGTGGGAGAAGTCATAGGATCTCCTGACTGATGGATTCGGTCTGACTAAAGCTGGGATTTGCGACGGAGAAGCTGGTCGCGAGCACACAGTTTAAGCGGGGGACCTTGGGATTCAACAAAAAACTTCCGAGATTCTTTCGTCCGAAGCCGATATCTAGTTATGGACCTTGCCGCAGATCTTGCGCTGTTCTTCGGATTACACCACTAGGTCTGGGGAAACGACCCAAACGATCGGGTTCTATACGCAGCCGCTGGACATGCGGTTCGAGGAGAGCAGTGGCCGAAGATAAGTTCGTGCAAACACTGACCGGCAGACTGGAGTCTTGCGTTGCTTTGCCTCGGGCGGCGAGGCATGCCGGGTTGTGCGCTGCGCTGCGTGCCATGGGACGGACCGAGGCCACAGCAGTGCTGGATCACGCTCTGGCGACTCTCGCGCGAGACGGCTGGGTCCCGAGTTTGGCTGAAGCCATTCTGGGCGGCTGGACCCGCTACGCACTCGATGAAAAGGCCAGCGTCTGCCTCGCCATGGGAGATCGATTCCTGCCCGCGGTGCTCGCCCTCGAATCAGCGGTCGCGGCGCCCATCGCCGCCGAATGCCTGGCCAAAGCTGAACTGTCTTCAGTGATCATCGGGCATGCCCCCTTCGGCGATGCGGACTTTGTGTCGCTCGGTATCGGCCACGCCCACGCGTCTGGTGCTGATGGGGAGTTGTGGCGTCGGGCGTTGGTCCGAACCACTCTGCAGTGTCAGCAGCAGCCTGGCCAGGTGCCCCCCGGAGTTCATGCGGCCCTGGATCGCGAACTGGTGGAGTGGGCGTCGCGGTACGACCGCCAACGCGATGAAGCGGTGTTGAGGGCGGTTCTGGCTGCGACTCGGCGCTGTGGGCCTCGTCTGAACGACTGGCTGGTGCGTGGTCCGCTCGAAGAGCACCTGCCTCTGCGGGCCGCGGCGGCCAAGGCAGAACTGTCAGTCGTAGCGGAGCTCGCGCTGGCTTGGCTGGCCTGGCCCTGTCTGGTTCCCGCCTCGCGCAAGGTGATCGAGCGGGTGATCGCGACCGACGATTCTGACCTGTTCGACGCCCTGCTCGAACCGTGGGCGCTGCTGCGATCTCGGCGAAGAGCGGATCGACTGCGGAGTGTGATATCGGATCAGCAGTTTGCACGCTTGACGCACAAGTCCGGGTTGAACGAACACTCCCGGCGTGGACTGTGCGTGCTCGGTTCTTCGCTGGGACCCGGAGCGGTCGCTTCGCTTGCGCAGTCGAGTCTGGTCGCATCTCGCGATGCGCAGGTACGGCTGGGTCTGGTTCATGCCATCTCGGGTGTCGGTGCAGGTGAGCAGGCGGACACGACGCTGCAGGATCTCGGCTTCGATCCGCAGGCTGCGGTGTCGAGTGCGGCGATCGGAGTCATCGCACGCGTGCGCAGCCGGCATCGGCGTATCGCCTGCGGCGATGCACTCGAAGTCCTGACCCGCTGCCAGCACGAACGCGGCCGAGCGAAAGCGCAGCGCACGCTGGAATTGTTCGACCCGTTGGCCGGTGTTCAGCACGATGCGTCGCGCTGGCATTGTCCGGTGGCGGCGAAATGGTTGGCATTCCGGTCACCGGACACCCTCAACGATCTGCTCGGTGTCGCACTGCGAGACCCGGCACGATGCCAGGGGGCGATGGCTCTGATCGATCGACTGCGACTGGCTTCACGGTTCACGCAGGACATCTGCACCATCGCGGTGACCGCCCGGGATGTGCGGTGCCGTGCGAGGGCTGCGCTGCTGCTCGGTGGTGCGGCGGATCACTCCGATGGCGCGGAGCAAGCGTTCCGCACTCTGGCGGAGCTGCTCGGGGATCCGGACCATCGCGTTCGCGCGAACGCCATCGAGGCGATCTCTCGGCTGCGTGGTTCTTCGATCCGCCTGGACCGGTTCGCCTCCGACCCGGTGGCCCGGGTGCGTGCGAACGCCATCCGCCACGCGTGCTCGCTGGCGGAGGCCAAGCCGTACGCCGAGATCCCCGAGTTCGGCATGATGCATCTCGATGCGATGCTGCGCGACGAGCGAAGCGGGCATCGGCTCAGCGCGGTCTGGGTCACTTCTGTGATCCGCCCGACTCAGCTCGCTGGTCCGATCGCACAGATGTCCAGAGAAGACGACGATCCGACGGTACGCTCCAGGGCCAGGCGATGCGCGATGAGATTGCTTTCGGCGATGGAGCCACAGCGTCAGGAGGTGGGCGTTGCCTGAGGCGCTGAGCATCCAGTGTCTGCTCTCCGCTCGGCTGGGGCCGCCTCGGCTGTTCGATGGCGAGACGGAGGCCGGGCTGGGCCTGCCCGGGTGGATGCTGCTGCTCGGTTCGGTCGTCGCGATCGTCGTTGTCGTGCTTGCGTTCAGGACAATCCGTGATCGTGCGTTCGGAGGCGAACGGGCGGCGTTCCTGATGCTCTCGCGCCGATTCGGTCTGCGGAAAGCCGAGCGGAAGGCCGTCGAGCGTCTCGCGGCCCGCGAGGGTGTTGAGGCGGTCGGCCTGCTCATCTGTGAATCCGCATTCGTGCGGGCATCGACCGGTCAGTCCGGCACGAATCCCACGATTGTCGAAGCGAAGCCGATCCTGCTGACCAATGCGGAGATCAACGAACTGGGGCGTGTCGCGGAGCGATTGTTCGGCTTTGGAGCCATGGACCGGCTCGAACAGCACACACGGCAACACGAGGAGGAACACAGCGATGGCGATGATGAACGACCTTCCCGATGGGTCGCCTGAGCGATCGGGCTCGCCTGCGGACCGTCGGACCGACAGGCGCATGGCGACTTCTCGCCAGGTCCCGGTGGTGCTGCTCGCGGGCGACCGCACGCTGGGCCCGGCGATCGCCATGCGCTGCGTGAATATCTCCAGCGGCGGGATGCGTCTCGAAGGCCCGGCTCCTCTCGTCCGCGGCGCTCGGGCGGCGGTCGAACTCGAGTCCGTGCGCCATCCGCGCCGGGCGGTGGTCGGGATCGAAGTGGTGTACAGCCATATCAACCATCGTGGCGACTGCGATGCGGGTATGCGGTTCATCCGATTGCCGCAGAGCACCGTGCGCGAGAATTTTCTTGACCATCGGGGTAGGCTGAGAAACCTCGCGCTCGAAGCAGCCGGTCACCATGAGTCTGAATGACCGCAGCATCATCCTGATGGGTCTACGCGGCAGCGGGAAGAGCACGATCGGACGCTTGCTCGCTCAACGCATGGGGTGCGATTTTGTTGACCTCGATGATCGCACGCTGGCCAAGTTCACGGAACGAGCTCAGGCCGAGACGATCGCGCAGGTGTTCGAGCGGTACGGTGAACCGCGATTTCGTGAGGCAGAACGCGAAGCACTGCACGAGACGCTCGGCGATCACTTCCCTCTGGGCGTGGTGCTGGCGCTCGGTGGTGGGACTCCGACGGCGCCCGGAGCAGCAGAACTGCTGCGCGGGAGCGGTGGGGTGCTGGTTTATCTGCGCTTGCACCCGAAGGTGCTCGCGACCCGGCTGGCTTCCGAGATCGACCATCGACGCCCAGCGTTGACGGAGTTGGGGGATCCGATCGCCGAGATTCAGCAGGTCTTCGACCGGCGAGATGGGCTGTATGCCTCGCTCGCTGATCTGGTGTTCGAGGATGTGCTCAGCGCAGAACAAACCGCCCTGCAGTTGCAGCGGCGGTTGCAAGAGATGGCATCGGAATGGTGATCAGGCGGCGCGGGCGTATTGGCCGCTGGAGAGCTGGCTCAGCAGGCGTTGCTCGTCGCCGGGGTGGCAGAAGTTCTTGAACACGCAGGCCATGCGAACCGGTCCGCCCTGCTCGAGGTCATCCGGCTCGGTCCACACCACGGTGGCCATCGCGAAGATCGCACGCCGGTCCTCATCGCGATGGATGGTGGGCCCGGGGAGTTGGATACGCACGGCGATGGGGGTGCCGGGCTCGATGACTTCGTCGAGTTCGAACCGCATGCCGCCCAGCGAGATGTCGTAGGCGTGGCCGTGGCAGCGGAACTGATCGCTGTCCAGTTCACGAACCGCGACCTCGGTGTACATCGAGGGCAGGTGGTAACGGGTGTGGATCCGTCGGTTCTGAGCGGTCGAATTGGATCGGAACATGGCACGCCTCCCTGCGTGAAACACACCGTTTTCGGACGGTGAATAACACCTTCATCGGTCGGGGAGACCGACCGGTTGAGTTTGGGAGCCGCTTAGGAGCGATATTTCTGGCGAACCCTGCTCATTGGGTGTGGTTGGCGGGCTGCGCATCCGGCTCTGCGAAGACTTGGAAGGCGATCCTGGAGATCTTCACGCCCATCTCCTGTTCGAGCCGGGCCACATCTTCCGGGGGGATTCGATCGAGCATCTGCCGACCGATGGTCTCGGGCACATCCAGAAGGCGTCCGTCTGGCGTCACCACATGCAGGTGCTCCTCGAGATCCGCGTCGTATCGAGCGGCTCCGGCGCAGCCGGTGGGCGGCACGATCTTCTGGCAGAGGCCGGCGGAGCACAGGGCTTCGAGGGTGTTGTAGACGGTGGCCAAACTGAGCGTGCAGCAGTCTTCCCCAGAGTTCACCAGGGTATGCAGTTCCTCCGCCGTGGGGTGTGAGCGGCAGGCTTCGAGGGCGCAGTACACCCGAGCACGCTGCTTGGTGCAGCGGAGATCGTTGT
>CAZIXS010000057.1:0-18009 GCA_964543335.1 uncultured Phycisphaeraceae bacterium
CCGGACTTCTCAGTGGGTGGTGCGCATACCCTGATCGGTACGCTGCTGCTGGTGCCGGCGTTCCTGCTGTTCATGTTCTGTGTGTGGCTCTTGAAGAAGATTACTCCGGATACGCCCGAGAGCGGCACAGCACGAGTGGAGGCTGCATGAGGATGCTCCGCGATCATCGAGGTGCCGCGCTGCTGCTTCATCCCGCGGTGGTTGTGCCGCTGGCGGTGTTTGTGCTCGCGGCGGGTTCGCTGGGGTGGTACATCCGCGCGAACGGCCTGCGCATCACCAAGCTGCCGATCTACCCCAAAGACAACCTGCAACTGCGCGCGATTCCCACCGAGCTGCCTCCGACGGGAGAGCCGCGTTGGGTCCGCATCGGCCAGGATCGTCAGATGGGTGCCGAGGAGCTCGTCGCACTCGGTTCGGATAACGCACTCTCGCGCGTGTACCAGCGTGCCGACACCATCGGTACCGATGATCCCGTCGCTTTCGAACTGCACGCCGTGTACTACACCGGCATGATCGACACGGTCCCCCATGTGCCCGAGCGGTGCGTGGTGGCGGGCGGTGGTGAGATGACCAGCGGCCCGACCGTGGTCCCCGTGCCACTCGATCTGACCGAGTCGACCGGCGTTCTTCGTGAAGAGCGCGAGGACGGGGAGGTTCGGTATTCGGATCGTTCCGAGGTGAGTTTCCAGCGGGTTTCGCTGCCGAGGGGCATCGAGGACCTGGCCATGACGATCAGCTCGTTCGAGGTGCTCGGCTCGGACAGCACGATCTGGGCCGGTTATTTCTTTATCGCCAACGGCGGTGTGGTTGCCTCGGCCAGCGGAGTGCGTGGGTTGGCCTACCAATTGGATTCGGATTACGCGTTTTACGCCAAGGTTCAGTTCTCAAGCCTGACGGTGAACTCGGCTGAGGAACTGGCTCAGCTCGCCGCGGATGCGCTGGAAGATTTGCTTCCCGAGATCATGCGCTGCGTCCCGGACTGGGACGAGGTCGAAGCGGGGACCTGGGATTTTACGGATTACTCTCGTCAGTCGGATTAAGCAGAACTCCGGAAGGAATGTTGGAGCATGGCTTCCAAAGTCAATACCAAGTTTGTCGTGATGCTGGTCGGAGCGCTGCTCGCCCTGGCAATCGGTGTCGGAGCGCTCGCGGCGTATTCGCTGCGGATGAGCGGCGAGCGCAATATCGCTGCGGGCGATGCGCTGATGCTGCAGGCGGAGCAGGCCCGCGCTGCGGGTGACGAAGCACAGGCGCTCGAATACATCGATGAAGCGTCGGGGCAGTACGGACGCGCGGTGCACAAGGATCGTTCGCGCCGGGATTGGCTGGTGAAGCTGCGCGATACCCTCCTGCAGACCAACCCGGATTCGGAAGTGGAGTATCGAAAGCGATATGAGCAGACCTATCTGGGTGTGCTGGAACAGCTGGCGTCACTCGATCCGACGAACGGGTACGCGCAATACGAATTCATCAGTGCCCGAGAAGAGTGGTTGCGTTTGATCGGCGGTGCGTCGGCCTTGCTTGCGATTGAGAACGAGACCGCGCGACGGCTGCAATCGCTCAGGGCCGAATCCCCGATGGCGATCCGCCTGAACGGCATCCTAGGCTTGGCGCGCATCGATCGGGCTGAGCTTGAATCGGTCGATCTGGATAAGCGTGAAGAAGCGGTCGCGTTGATGCAGCGGTTCTACGAGGAGTACCTCGCGGATCCTCAGCAGTTCACCGCTGCTCCGCCGGATCACGCAGCGCCCGAAGCGTTCGCGGAAGCGGCGAGGGAAGATCACCGGCGGGTCGCACTGGGCCTTATCCGCGCGAACATCGTTGAATATCAGGTCGCCGTGAACGAGGGGCGTTCACAGGATGCCAGAGAGCACTTGGTGAACGCGGGAAGCACCGGCGAGCGCATTCTGGCAGAGAATTCTGAGTATCAAAACGATCCGCGGTTTTGGCTGCAGATGATCAGAGCATCGGTCGGTCTCGTTGCTCTCGATGAGCCAAATCCAGTTCGCCGAAAGGCTAACATCGAGCAGAAACTTGTCGAAGCCAGAGATCAAGTCTTTGCTTCACTCGCGGCGAGTGATGCAAAGGAAATGCCACTCGAAGAGGTTGCGAAGTTTTGGGAATGGTACTCGGATGCGGCATCCCGTTCAGAGATTTCTCGGGAAGTCGATCGAGTACTGGGTCACTCCGGGGTCTCGCCCATCAGGCATTACTTGGTAGGTCTATTGCTTGCGGAGATGGATCGCAAAGAGGAAGCGATCGAGATTTTCAAACGCGTCGAAACTTCGCCCGTTCCTGCACTGAGTGCGGATGGTGTCTTGCTGCCTCTACGCCAGAGTGCTGCCATGGCTCGGCAGGTCGATATTTACCTCGAATTGCGAGAGCGATCGCTGTTGGCGGGCAATGCTGATGAGGCGAAAATGCGTCTTGATGCGGCCATCGAGACACGGAATCGTCTTGCCGCAAACACAGGCCTCGCGAATCGACCAAATGTTCTACTCGCTGACGCGAAGATCGCGATTGCCAGGAATGAACCAAGGCAAGCAATACGCCTTCTGGAGGAATATCGCAAGGAGTTCACTGAAACCATTGAAGTTCAGATCATGTTGGCGCAAATGCTCCTTGCTGTAGGTAACTCGGGAGAGGCTAGACAGATTCTGGAGCCTCTTGCTGCCCAAGGCATGTTGAACGAGACAGGCGTGGGCACTCTAGCGGATCTCTACCGCCGCAATGGGGAACTCGATCGCGCAGTGGAGATGCTGCGTAATCAAGCTCGCAGGTCGACCAATCCCGAAGCGTATACTGCTTTAATCGCTGAGTATCAGCAATTGCTGGATATCCAAGCGGGTAACGAATCCACAGATCCGGTACTGGCCGCGGCCATTCGCGCAGATGAACTCATCGCCCGGCGGGATCTGGTCGGAGCAACCCAAGCACTCGATCGTCTGGTGTCTAGACAACCCGACGCGTCTGCAGACTCCAGGGTTGAAATTCTGCGAGCACGGATTCATGTGCTGCGCGGCGAAAAAGAACAAGCTATCGGGCGATTGGAGCGGGCGCTCGAATCGAACCCGAATGATCAGTTGCTGAGGAACTACCTTGACCGCCTAAAGGCGGAAAATCCGGCCGACCTGCTGCTGTCCCAAATTGACGCTTCGGATGCCTCTGAGATCGCAAAGTCGCTTCGTCGATACGATGTCCTCCGTGCCGCCGATCGTGGCGATGAAGCGGAAGCCGAGTTGGCTCGCCTCGAACAGCTGGACCCGACTCATCCGACGGTGATTGAAACTCGATTTGCCCAAGCTTTGGCGCAGGAAGATTTTGCTGAAGCGGAGCGGATCGCGGCCCGAGCCGAAGACGCGAATGTGGACGGCGTGGACGGGCTGCTCTATCAGGGGCGCCTCCAAGGAGCCAGAGGTGACCTGGTCGCTTCGGTGCGCACACTTCGTACGGCAGTCGAACTCGTGCCGTCGAGCATCGACATTCGGCGCCATCTCGGGCTCGCGTTGCTGGAGTCTGGTCAGGTCGATGAGGGTATTGACTTTCTCCGCCGTGCCTATGAGGCGAATCAGGGTGACTGGAGTGTCCTGATTGAATATGTGCAGGCCTTGCGTCAACTCGGGCGCGTGAATGAGGCCCGTGCGGTGCTTGATCCTCGTGATCGGCCCAGTGCCCCCGCGCGTCAGAATCGCGGCATCACGAACCTGTGGCTCTCTCTCGAGTCACAAGCCGGCAATATTGCGACGGCACTCAATGAGCGTCGGAATTATTTCCGGGCCGATCAGATGTCTGGCCTGCTTGAGGAGGAGTCATTTGCACAAGTGAATGCGGCAAATCTTCTTGAACTCCTGCTCGCTCAAGGCAACACGGAGGAAGCCGAGCAGATTCTGGAGCAGGTACGCAGCGTGCTTGAAGAGCGTCAGATTGCATTAGTTGAGGCAGGTGTCGCGGTTGCTCGTGCACGGGGTCTGGAAGATCGCCAGCAGTCTCAGCAGGCGATCGACGCCGCGATCATCGATTTGCGGAATTTCGTGGAAGAGGTGGCTGCAAGTGAAAATTCCGCTGATGCGCTGTTTGCGGGAGCGCAGTTCGCGTTCAACAACGGGAACTTCGAGCAGGGAATCGAGATGCTCCGCACAGGTGTTCAGTACGAGGATGCAGAGACGCGCCCAGTGAGTCGGGCCATCGCTCAGCGTCAGGCCAATCGGGCCACACAGTTAGATGCGCGAGCCGATCAGCTCGAAGCGCAGGCTGAGCAGCTTGTATCCGCCGATCCGCAGGCTGCCGAGGCGCTCCGTGAGCAAGCCGCACAAGACAAAGGCCTTGCCAGGGCTTCGCGTGAGGAAGCGGCAAGCGTATATGAACAGATGATCGCTGCCGGTGTTGCTGATGCGGACGTATCCATCGCGCTCGCACAGGCTGAACTGCTGCTTCAAACCGATCAGGTTGATCGGGCCGCGGAGATCGTGGCTGGTGTACGGAACGAGAACCCGAACAGCCTGGAGGCGATCCTGCTCGCCGCGCAGATCGCGATGCGAAACGGCAATCGGGTGGAAGCGGCGCGGCTCTTTGATCAGGCGGTGGAGCGGAACCGGACGGATTTCCGCTCGTTCTACCGGAGAGCCCAATTCCATATTCAGGATAGTTCCCGCCGAGCGGATGTCCTCGCTGACCTGCGCCGGGTGAATGAGCTGAGGTCAAGCTTTAGCGATGCTTGGGTCCTGCGTTACCGGGTCATGTTGCAAGCCGGAGATGTAGATGCGGCGCTCACGGTTCTGCGTGACGGGATCAACGCCGCTCCATCTATTGCAGAGCCCCTGTCGAGAGTCCTGGCTCAGCAACTGATTAACCTTGGGCGTCGAGCAGAGGCGCTGAACTTTGCGTCGCAGCAGGTGGTTGACAATCCAGAGAGTGCTTACTGGCTCAGCACTGCTGGCCAGCTTGCGCAGCAGCTGGATTCAATGAATGAAGCGGTCAGATTCTTCGGCATGCTGCTGGAGAGTCCCGAGGTGGTATCAGACCCGTTGCAGCAGGGTCTCGCTGCCTCGTACCTTCTGAATGCACGGCTTCTCGCTGAGCAGCCCGTCTCGATGGCCGAGATCAACAGCCTGATGCCGCTCATCGAGACGCTCGGATTTGAAGGAACCGGTGGCATCTATCGCAAAATGCTGCTCGCGCGTGCATTCTTCACGATCCCCGCCGAACGCGGCAGCGTTGGAAGTTACATCCAGCAGGCGTACGAGGAGGCCATCCGGGAAAGCGAAGAAGCGACGACGACGGAGAAACTGCGAGTCTGGTTTGCAAACTTCGAACTTCTGGCCGGTAGTTCTCGCCAAGCGTACGACTATGTGATCGACGCCGAACGGGCGTTCCGCAGCCGCATGGACCAGAACCCGGATCTCAGCATCCCGCTGTACCTCGAGGTGCTCGTGCTTCAAGGTCTCCGTTCACGCGTGGATTCCTACTCAGACCTGATCGCCCGTGCAGAATCGTTGCTCCCCAAGTCAGACAACGATCGAATTGCCCGGTATGAGATCAATCGGCTTCTGTCGACCTTCTACCGCCTTGAGGGGGACTACACATCCTCCGTCGAGTACGCCAAGGCCGCACTCACAATCGTTGAGAATGATCTCGAGTTGATCAACAATGTCGCCTTCTTCCTGGCGAAGTATCTGGATCGGGCGCCTGAGGCCCTGCCCTATGCGGAGAGGGCGGCCGAACTCGCTCCAGAAAACGCGGTCGTCCTCGACACCGTCGGTGTGGTCTACATGCTCAACGGCGAGGTCGGGAGAGCCATCTCAACTCTGGAACTGGCTCTCCGATTTGCGACGACTCAGGAGCAGCGGCTCCCGGCAACTGTTCACCTTGCCGAGGCACTGTTTAGGCAGGGCGATATCGCAGCTGCCCGCACGAATCTTGAGGATGCCGAGCGATTGCTTCCTTTGGTTTCCGAAGGCCTCCGAGCGGAGTACGGGCCCGATGTGGAGCGTGTGACAGGCCTGCTGGAAACGCGATGACCCACAGAAGTCCGCATCCCGTTACATTGCTCACCCGCGATCAAGGGCCCGGGATCGGGTTCCGACTCGCGCCAGAAAATCGCGTCGGCGTGGCGGTCAGCCGTTGATCAGCCGATAGAAATTTGACCCAGAACCCCTGCCCGCGCGAGGCATTCGCCGGAAGATACGATCCATGCAAAGCCCCGATAACCAAAGCAATCCAAACGCGAACCCCACGCAGAGCGCCGCGGCTATCGCGTTGGATCCACTCCGCCTCCTTCGGACCTATTACCCGTGGCTGTTGGGGTCGCTCATCATTGGCGGCGGAATAGGTATCGCTCTCTACATCGCCCTGAACACACTGGCGCCACGGTACACAGCCACCGCGATCTACGAGGCGATACCCGAGTTCAACATCAATCAGTTGAGCAACATCGGTAGCAACGCTGCCGGCGAAGAGTCCGAAATTTTCATGGGGAATCAGGTCTTCATTATCCGTTCCGAACGCTTGCTCGATATTGCGCTCGAGGAGCCTCGTGTTCAGCAGACAAACTGGTACAAAAATTTTGTTCGAAATGGCTCTTTCGATAAAATTGCTGCCCTGGACGACATCAGAGACCGCGTCAGCGCAAGGGTGATTCCGAACACTACACTCTTCAGCGTCTCGGTCGGCATGCCTAACGCGAATGACGCGGCGATGATCGCTCAAGCCATTTGTGATGTCTATGAAGCGGATTACAACTCTTCGCGTACGAGCGGCGTGAGTGTTATTCGTCGCAACCTCGACACCCAACTCCGCGCTCTACGGGTAAATCAGAGCAACCGCCGAGCAGAGTTGAAGAACATTCTCAACGAAAACCAGCTCGAGTCCACGAACATCACCGAAAGCAGCGTCTGGCGGCGACTCTCCATTCTTCAGGGAGAGCTGATTCCGCTCAGAGCCGAACTCGCTTCAGCCCGCGAGACACTTGATTTTTACGAGACAATCTTTCAGCAGGAAGGCACTCCTGATTATCCAGAGGCGATTCGCAATGAAGCACGCTTCAGCCCTGTTGCCCAACAGCTTGAAAGTCAGATCGAGATCCAGCGGGCAACGCTAGAGGCGATCCGTGCTGAAACAGGCAGAAATTCGAACGCGGTGACCCAAGCGGAAAGCCGACTCGCCGCGTTTGAAAATCGGTACCAGGAAGTTGTCCAGCAGAAGATGAAGGAGACTTTGCAGAGCACAGTGCAAGGCTTCCGTCAGCAGATTTCTTCTCTTGCATCCATGGAAGCGATCCTGTTAAGCGAGTCCGAAGAGGTCACAACCAAGCTGAACCAGATCACGCAGAATCTTGAGCGATACGCCGAGATCGAGGCTGAACTCGATCTCGTCGCGGATCAGATCAGCAATTCCCAGCAGCAGTTAGATGAGATCAACATGATCGGCAACGTTGGCTCTCGCATCCGACCGGTCGCCAGCGCCACCCCGCCCGACATCAAGTCTTTCCCCAAACTCATCCCCGTCGTCGCCGGTGTCGTCTTCCTCTTCACGGGCAGTGTGGCGGGCTTCATCGTGGTGAAGGAGCTGCGCGAGCAGCGCATCCGCACCCCGCGTGATATCTCGCTGATCCCGCGCACCCGGGTCCTGGGCATACTCCCCGAACTCTCCATGGACCCTGCTGAGCCCGATGCCGTCGAGACCGCCGTGACCGACGAGCCCTTCGGGGCGGTGGCCGAGTCGGCCCGCCAGATCCGCACCGCCATCTTCAAGGCCTGCGACGCCCGGGGCCATAAGACCATCCTCTTCACCTCCGGCATGCCCGGCAGCGGCGCGACGGCGGTCATCTGCAACACCGCCGCCGCGGCGAGCACGGTCGAGACCCGCGTCCTGGTGATCGACGCCAACCTCCGTCGCCCCGGCATCGATCGCGTGTTCAAACTCAAGGATGGCCCCGGTCTCTCGGAAGTCATTCGAGGCGAACAAACGCTCGCAGAGGCCGTGCAGGACTCCGGACGCGGCTTCGCGGTGCTTACGGCCGGTTCACGACGCGGTCACGAGTACGAAAAATTCAACACCTCCGTAATGCAGCAGGTCCTCGATCAAGCCAAATCTCGGTACGACCTGATCCTGATTGACACCCCGCCCGCGATCGTGGCCGCCGATGCGCTCTCGCTCGCTGCGAAAGTCGATGCCTCGGTTCTGGTCTGCCGCGCGTATTCAGAGAAGCGGGGGCTGATCCAGCGTCTGCGGAACCAGCTGGCGGACGCCAAGAGCGACTTCCTGGGTGTGGTCGTCAACGGTGTTCGTGCCTCTGCGGGTGGCTACATGAAGGCGAACTTCAAGGCCTCCATGAGTTACCAGAAGGACTACAACGACGCCGCTTGAGCCAGCGTGCCGGCCCGTGTTGTACGGATCGAGTGTATGCCCACCCAGTCGAACGCCAACCCGTGGCCCGAGCATTCTCCACCGAGGGTGCTCATCACCGGCGGTGCGGGCTTTATCGGGTCACACCTCGTGGACGAGGTGCTGCGCCGGTGGCCGAACGCTGATCTGACCATTGTCGATGACCTCTCGACGGGGCGTCTGTCGAATCTCGATGATGCCATCGCGACTGCCGATCGTTCCCCTGCCTCGCTGCGGATCATCCAAGAGCCTGTCCAGACCGCTCTTGAGGCACTCGCCGGTATGCGCTTCGATCGCATCTATCACCTCGCTGCGGCGGTGGGGGTGCAGCGTGTGGTCAACGACCCGATCGGCTGCATCGAGACCAATGTGGATGCAACCGCTCAGCTCCTGCGTTTCGCCGTAGAGAACGGCAAACCGGTCACCCTCATCGCGTCCTCGTCAGAGGTGTACGGCAAATCTCCATCTTCGCCGTTCCGCGAGGAGGACGATTGTGTGTACGGCCCGACGGTTTCGCCCCGGTGGTCCTACGGTGCATCAAAGGCCATCGACGAATACCTCGCGATCGCCCACCACCAGAAGCACGGTCTTCCCACGGTGATCGTCCGACTGTTCAATACCGTCGGGCCGCGTCAGGTCGGGGATTATGGCATGGTTCTTCCCCGTTTCGTACGGGCGGCGATCGCGGGCGAGCCGATCACGGTGTTCGGGGATGGTTCGCAAACCCGATGCTTCTGCGATGTCCGCGATGTGGTGCCGGCCATGTTCGAACTCATCGAACACGCCGCCTCGAACCCCGCCGGGAGCCGCGGGCAGGTGGTGAATCTGGGGTCCGATCAGCCCATTTCGATTCTGGAACTCGCCGAACGCATCAGGAGCCAACTCGGCTCCAGCAGCCGGATCGAATGCATCGCCTACGAGCGGGCGCTCGGCGCGGGCTTTGAGGACCTCGCCCAACGCCGTCCTTCACTGGAGCGGCTGCGCTCGCTGATCGAATTTGAACCAAAATGCCCACTTGCCAGGACCGTGCAGGACATCGCGGATGCGTTACGCTTATCTGACGCAGCCGGAGAGGTGGGGGCGCGATGACCTTGCAGGGAGCAGCAATCAACACGATGAGCGACGACGCCGCGGGAGCGGCGGTGGACGCGGTCTCGGCAGCCCCATCCCAATCGCTGCTCGAGATTTTCAACTCGTACATCTTCGTCTTCCTGATCGCCTTCGTGGTCACCGTCTGTGTGACGCCCTTGCTGAGACGGCTCGCGATCGCCAACGGCATCGTGGATAAGCCCAACGACCCGCGCAAGGCACACAAGCTGCCGGTTGCCTATCTGGGGGGCGTCGGTGTTTACATCGGGGTCCTCGCCGGTATCGCGTTCTCCTACTTTGCGTACGCGCTGCTCCCAGAATCAATCTTCAGCTTCCACCACTCCCAGCACCTCGATCCGGACATGCAGACCGAGGGTTTCCGTCTCGTCCCGCTCTCGATCATCCTGGGTATGACCCTGATCGCGGTCACCGGCCTGATTGACGATGTCGTCGGCCTGGATCCCCGGCTGAAGATCGTCGGGCAGCTCCTCGCCGCGGCAGCACTGGCGATGCAGGATGTCGGCACGAAGGTGGCCACCGGTGTCATGACGCCGATCGGACGGCTTATCGGCAACGAGAACCTTCTGTACTACATCCCGATGCCGACCGAGATCCCACTGCTCGCGCCGACCGGATCGATCGAGGTCGATGTGATCTACTGGGTCGGCACCGCGATTATTGCCATCTTCGTCCTCGGTGCGTGCAACGCCTCGAACCTGATCGACGGGCTGGACGGTCTTCTGTCCGGGGTGACGGCCATCGCCGCGGCCGGACTGTTGGTCATGGCCCTGCTCCTGGCGCAGTCCGATGATGGCAGCCTCGATGCGGCACGCATCGTGATCGCGCTCGCCCTCCTCGGCGGCTGTCTCGGGTTCCTGCCCCACAATTTCAACCCGGCAACGATCTTCCTGGGCGACTGCGGCTCGCTCCTGCTCGGGTACCTTTCGATCGTCCTTGTGCTTTCGATGGGGGATACGGGCCGCACCCACCTGGTGGTGGCGGGTCTGATCATCTACGCCATCCCGATCATCGATACCGCGCTCGCCATCGTGCGCCGCAAACTCGCCGGTAAGCCGCTCTCCGTGGCTGACGACCAACACCTGCACCATCAGCTCAAGCGGGCGTTCGGCGTCAAGAAGGCGGTGCTGACCCTGTACGGCATCGGCGTCATCTTCGCCGGCCTTGGCGTCTGGTTGAGCGAAGGGCGCGTGCGTGTGGTGTTCACCATCGCGATCGTGTTCGCCTCGTTCATCGGTGTGACAGCGGTCAAGATCGCCCGCAGGCAGGCCATCGAGGAAGACACGGTGCGTCGCTTCAGCCCTGCGAGCCCTAAGCCATCGCCCTCGTCCGCTGCGGCGAAACCGGATCCGAGCCCGGAAGAGTCGAGCGCGGCCGCGGCTTCTGTTTGATGAGTCTGCTCAGCGGGCCAGACGCCGAGAGAGCAGGAAAGCGATCTCGAGGGCTTGCTGGTAGTTCAGCCGCGGGTCACAGGGGCTCGCGTAGTTCTTTTCGAGATCGCTTTCGGTCACGCCAGAACCGCCCCCGATGCATTCGGTGACATCTTCGCCGGTCAGTTCGAAATGAACCCCGCCGAGGTAGGTGCCGACGCGATCGTGCGCATCGCAGGCCGCCTCGATCTCCGACAGGATGTCGTCGAAACGCCGAGTCTTGATGCCGATCGGACCGACCGAGACCGTATTGCCGTGCATCGGATCGCAGGTCCAGAGCACCTTGCGTCCCGAGTCGGCAACTTTTTCGAGAATCGGTTGGAGCCGTTCTTCAACCTTGCCCGCGCCCATGCGGTGGATCAGCACGATCTTGCCGGGTTGGTCGGTCGGGTTGATGAGCGTGAGCAGCTCGACGACTTGGTTCGGGTCCGCGCTCGGCCCGATCTTGATGCCGATCGGGTTGCGCACACCACGGAAGAACTCCACATGGGCCCCATCGAGCGCACGGGTGCGCTCGCCGATCCAGGGCATGTGTGTGGTCAAGTTCCACCAGCCGGGCTTGCGAGGCACCTGCCGGGTTTGGGCGCTCTCGTACCAGAGGTTCAGCCCCTCGTGGCTCGTGAAGAACTCCACCCGCGAAAGTTCATCCACGCTCGAATCGCCCAGAGCTTCCATGAAGCGCAGGGCCTCGGCGAGTTGCTCGGTCATGCGTTTGTACTCAGCACGCAGCGACGGACGCAGCCGGGCGTGGTTGAGGAAACCCAGGTCCCAGTTCTCGGGGTGATGCAGATCCGCGAAGCCGCCGTCGAGCAGGGAGCGAATGAAATTCAGCGTCACCGCGGCGTGCTGATAGCCGCGCACCAGCAGGTGCGGATCGGGCGTGCGCGCAGACTCCTCGAACTCCACGCGGTTGACCAAGTCGCCGTAATAGCTCGGCAACTCCACACCGTCCCGTGTCTCGATCGCGCTGGAGCGCGGCTTGGCGTACTGGCCGGCGAAGCGTCCGACCCGGATGACCGGCTTCTTCATGCCGTGCACCATGACCAGCGACATCTGGAGCAGGATCTTGAGCTTCGCCGCGATGATCTCGCTGCGGCAGTCATCGAGGGTCTCGGCGCAGTCGCCGCCCTGCAGAAGGAATCGCTTGCCTTCTTGAGCTTCCGCGAGCAGCGTCGTCAATCGCTCGACTTCTCCGGAAGTGACCAGCGGGGGGAAGGTCTTGAGCTTGTCGAGAGAACGCGCCAGACCGGCACCGTCCGGATAGGTGATCGGCTGACCGCTCGGGCGATCGTGCCAGCTCAGAAGATGCCAGTCGCTGGGGGTGTGCATATCAGGAAGTGGGGTAGCCGACTCGGGTGAGTCGAAGGCGAAGCTCGGCGGCGTGTGTCGAATGGGCATGGCAAGGTCAACGAAAGAAAGGGTGCAGAAGAAACCAGAGAACCAAAGGATACCCCATTGCTCAACATCGACCGATGTGCAGAGCCATCCGAGGGGGCAAGACCAAGCGCATCCAATTCGTGAGCAGCGCGCTGGACCAGGCGCGAATTCTGCCTTGAGATGCGCTGGCATGAGCAAAAATGTGCAGAATTTTGCGGGATTAGTGCCCGATAACCGCCCAGTCCGCGAAGTTTTATTGATTTGCCTGATTTTCCCAGTCGATACCTCACGCACGAGCGGGGATTTGGCTCCGAGCAGCGAGTGTCGCTGCACACCGGCACTCCCGCTCAAGGCCGGGCGGCGGATCACGGATCCGCGCGGCCGAAAGTGTTACGGCGTGCCCGGGCGCAACGCTCCGGCAGCAGGAATCAAGGGAGTTTGTCCAATGGCAACCACCACCACCAAGCGCTCGACCAAACGCGCGACCCGCAAACCGGCCACCAAGAAGGCCACCGCCTCCAAGCCCGCTTCCAAGCGGACCACCGCCAAGAAGTCCGCCTCGCGCAAGCCCGCCGCGAAGAAGACCACGGCCTCGAAGACCACCGCCCGCAAGAGCGCCCCCAAGAAGTCGACCTCCACCAAGTCGGCCTCGAAGCCCGCCGCGAAGAAGGCCTCCCCCAAGAAGACCACCGCGAAGAAGGCGACGAGCACCAAGCCCGCCTCCCGCAAGACCGCTCCCAAGAAGTCGACCGCCAAGAAGGCGACGACCCGCAAGCCGGTCGCCAAGAAGGCCAGCACTTCCAAGCCCGCCGCCAAGAAGACCACTGCGAAGAAGGCCACCGCGAAGAAGTCGGCCGCTCGCAAGCCCGCTGCGAAGAAGACCGCTTCCCGCAAGCCGGCCGCCAAGCGCGCCACCGCGAAGCGCCCCGTCGCCAAGAAGAGCACCGCCAAGCGCAGCCCGGCGAAGAAGACCACCGCTCGCAAGAGCTCGGCCCGCAAGGGTCTGCGTCTCGTCGGTTCGACCGCCAAGCGCAACACCGGTCGTCGCACCAGCGCCAACCGCTCGGTCCGTCGCGCCGCCTGATCTCGATATCAGCCAGCAAAAAAAGCAGCCGCGGCTCTTCGGGAGCCGCGGTTGTCGTTTTGGGCTCAGTTGTCTTTGGGCAGCGGAGTGAAATCGAGCTCGGTATCGGCCGGCAGTTCTTCGATCATGGTCAGCCGGTACGCCGTCGGAGACCAGTTCTCGTTGTAGTCCACCGAGAATGTCAGGTTCACGATATCGCCGGGCTCGATGCCATCGAGCGAGATGCCTTCGCCGAGCGGGAAGGGCATCGTCATGACATCCATGCCCATGCCGGCTGCACTGCGGTATTCGGGTATCGCCTCGTGATGAACCATCAGATCATCGTTCGCGGTCGGCAGCGACACCACCTGCCCGCGGACGGTGTACTCAGCCTGATGTGCGATCTCCTGGGCCAGTTCGGCGCGAATCTGATCCTCAGCGCTCATCGCATCGGCATCGTCTTTGGGGCATCCGGACATGACCGCGATGCCCGATGCGAGCAGCGTAAGGCCAAGGATCGACTTCAGTGGTGTGTTCGAGACGGGCATGGATCTGAATCCTTCGATGGAATGTGAACTGTCCAAAAAAGAATATGCCCCCGGGAAGCCGGGGGCGATGTTCCAAGAGCCGGATCGATCGATCAGGCCTTCTCGATCTTGATGCAATCCATGACGGACGAGACATCGTGCTTGATGTGGGGGAACCATGTCATTTCCCACGAGGCACCCTCGACCGGAACCGCCACTTTGGCAGCCTTCTCGTACATTTCGAAGGGGCGACCGCCACGCGAGCGAACCTTCAGGGTGCGCATCCGGCGCTCCTGGCCCTTCTTGAGCGTGCGCTTGATGTCCGGATCAAAGCGCATGAGCCGGGTGACGGTCGCGCGCTTGTCGTCCACGCGGATGGTCTTGGTGACCGTGCACTTGATGGTGTCGCCTGCTTTGAGGGTATCCAGCATGACTTACTCGTCTTTCAGGGCCCCTGACGCGGCGATCACCGGCGCGGAGCACAGTTCAGTGGTGGGCAATATGTGGGCCTGGCAAAGATCCACCCGGCTGCCTGATTCGCCGGGCCGGAATGAACCGGGCCGAGCATTGTACAAATCTGGTTGATCTCGTCCAGTGTGCCGGGTCTTTCGGCCGAGACCGCTACAATGGTGGAAGACCCGGAGTCCGCCTCTGGCACTCCTCCGGGTCCGAATAACCGCATTTCCGTGGCACCAGCCGCCTTCCCCCCCGAATCGATCGGAGCCGATCGCGATGTCCGACTCACAGACGCAGCCCCCGCAGCCGCCACCGTTTGACCCCTCCAAGCCCCACCACGCCAAGCCGAAGTTGCGTCCGGTCCGCCCGCTCCAGCTCCAGCACAACAACCAGCCGGTGCTGGGGCTTCGGGACGCGACCCAGATCTCCGAGCGCATGGTGGTCACTTCGCCCCTCGCCCAGTTCATCCTCGGGCACATGGACGGCAACCACGAGATCGGGGGGATCATCAACGCGGCTCAGGCGCAGGCCCAGCAGGTCGGTGTGCCGCCGCAGGCGATCGCCCAGATCACCGAACAGCCGATCCAGCAGCTCATCGCCCAGCTCGACGACGCGGGCATGCTCGAAGGCCCCACCTTCGAGGCGATGCGCGACAAGGTCCGCCAGCAGTTTGATTCCTCGGATGTCCTGCCCCCCGCGGCGTCGGCGGACTTCGCCGATGCCCTCGTGCAGCAGGAGATCGGCGAAGGCGTCACCGACGAGCAGAAGAAGGCCATGGGTCCCCAGAAGCTCGCCGACCAGCTCGACCAGTTCATGGACGAAGCCATGAAGAACGCCGAGAACCCCGCCTTCGACACCCTGCCCAAGGCTGTCATCGCGCCTCACCTCGATTACGGACGCGGCTGGCTGAACTACGCCCACACCTACGCCCGCCTGCGCGTGGCCGACCGCCCCGACCGGGTGATCATCCTCGGCACAAACCACTTCGGGCAGGGCACCGGCGTGGTCGGTTGCGACAAGGGCTACGAAACGCCTCTGGGCACCTGCCAGGCGGATACCGAGTTCCTGACCACGCTCAAGAACAAGCTCGGCGCCGAGAACGCCGAGAAATTCATGGCCGACCGTTTCGACCACGAGCGCGAGCACTCGATCGAACTGCACATCCCCTGGATACAGCAGGTCTTCCGCAACACCGAGTCCGGCGAGTTCCCCAAGGTCCTCGGCATCCTCGTCCACGACCCGCTCCGCAACAACGGCGAGTCCTACGACGGCAAGGGCCTCGGGCTCGATCCATTCGTCGAGGCCCTCAGGGCCACCATCGCCGAGATGCCCGGCAACACGCTGCTCGTCTCCTCGGCGGACCTCAGCCACATCGGCAAGGCCTTCGGCGACCAGCAGCCCTTCATCGGCGACGATGATCAGGCCAGGCAGGTGCGCGATCGCGTGCTCAAGCACGACCAGTCCATGATCGACCTGATCAAGCAGGCCAAGCCCGATGAACTCATCACGAGCATGTCCTGGCAGCAGAACCCGACGCGTTGGTGCAGCATCGGTAACCTCGTGGCGACCATGCGCGCCACCGACGCCGACGAAGTGAAGATCCTGCACTACGCCGCGGCGGGTGATCAGCAGGGCATGGCCCTCGTCTCCTCCATGGCCGGCGCGATCTTCTAACGACCGAAGCCGCTTCTGAACCCCGCGTACCAGACCATCCCGACGCCGTTCGTCGCCTTGGGCGCCATCCTGATCCTGATCGGGCTGGCGCTGCTCTTGCGCGTCCACCGCAAGCCCTTCCGGCCATTGGTCAAGGTGCCCACCGTCGGCGAACTGTCGTCGGTGTCGCACGCGCTCATCGGCATGGCGCTCGCCGGCGCGGGCTACCACATCGCGGTGCACGCGCTCGGGCTGCCTCAGTTCCGCGGGCCGCTGGGCATGGCGCTGATCGTGGCGGGAATCTTCATCGTGTGCACGATTCTGGCCGACAGCTTCGATGAGGCCGCGGGGGTTCGCATCGATCCTGAGCGAGCGCCCGACGACGAAGATCAGTCACCGCGTCCGTCGCACTCGGAGTTCAGCGCACCTGAAAAATGGGACGACCGGGCCTAGGCGTCCGCATCCGGTTGGGCTTTGTTGATTTCGCGCTTCCCGCTCTTGCGGTAGCTCGTTCTACCCGAGGCGTACTCTTCGGGCGACACCTTGAGGTCCGGCTCGCCATCGGGGCCGAGGCCATCGTCCTCGGCGTGCTGTCGGTGCAGTTCCTTCAGAAACGGCACACACCACTGGCAGCCCGTCCCGGCCCCGAGGCACTCGCTGATCAGCGAGGCCACCGGCGGGTCCTCGCGATCCATGTAGGAGCGGATCTTCCGCAGCGAGACCCTGAAGCAGAGGCAGATGTGGTCGTCGGGATCCATCGCGCTCCATCCTAACGGCTTTGGAGCCGATATCCTCACAGAACCATGCCCATGCTCAGCTACCACACCGCCGGAGAGTCCCACGGACCAGCCCTCGTCATCCTCGTGCAGGGCCTGCCCGCCGGGGTGCCCATTGATGAGGAGATGATCAACACCGAGCTGCGCCGGCGCCAGGGCGGCTACGGGCGCGGCGGTCGCCAGAAGATCGAGAAGGACCTGGTCCAGTTCCTCTCCGGCGTGCGCCGGGGCCGGACCATCGGCGCGCCCGTCGCCATGATGATGCCCAACAAGGACTCCCGCCTCGACGACCTCGAGCGCACACCCCCGGTGCACCGCCCGCGTCCGGGGCACGCGGATCTGGCGGGGAGCGTGAAGTGGCTGACGACCGACTGCCGCGAGACGCTGGAGCGCGCGAGCGCGCGCGAGACCGCCTCGCGCGTCGCCGCCGGTGCACTCGCCCGCTGCTACCTGCGCGAGCTCGGCATCGATGTGCTCGGCTTCGTGCGCGCCATCTACGATGCGCAGACCAAAGTCGAGGTCACACCCGACAACGCCGATGAGATTCGGCGTCTGCGCGACGACAGCGATGTCTACTGCCCCGACGAGGCAGTCAGCGACGCCATGCGTGCCGCGATCCGTCAGGCCAAGATCGACAAGGACACGGTGGGGGGGCTGGTCGAGGCCCATGTCTTCGGCTGCCCGATCGGGCTTGGCTCGTCGATGGACTGGCGCGACAAGCTCGACAGCCGCATCGCCGGCGCGGTGATGGGCATCCAGGCCTTCAAGGCGGTCGAGATCGGCATGGGGCGGGCCTGCGCCTTCAAACGCGGCTCCGAGGTGCACGACCCGATCATCTGGGACGAGTCGCAGCGCGAAGCGAACACGCTCGGCTTCGAGCGCACCCGCAACAACGCCGGCGGCCTCGAGGGCGGCATGACCAACGGCCAGCCCGTCGTCGTCACCGGCACCATGAAGCCGATCGCGACGCTGCTGCAGGGCCTGCCCAGCGTGAACCTGAACACCAAGCAGGCCGAGCAGAGCCAGTACGAGCGCAGCGATGTCTGCGCGGTGTCGGCGGCGAGCGTGGTGATGGAGAATGTCGTGGCCTTCGAGATTGCCCGCGCCTGCCGCGAGAAGTTCGGTGGCGACTCCATAGTCGAGGTCCGCCAGAACTTCGAGGCGTACATGAACACCGCGCGGATGCTGCCGTTGAGCCCGCCGGATCAGACGATTGCGTGATGGTCAGCGTTCGGCCC
>CAZIXS010000058.1:0-10664 GCA_964543335.1 uncultured Phycisphaeraceae bacterium
GGTGTTGATGAGCAGGCGTCGGAGTCGGTCGGGGTAGTCGGCGGGGAGGTACCAGAGCGGGGCGTGGTCGCCGCGTTCGAGGCCGCGTTCGGCTGGGGCGAGTCGGGTGCGGATCGAGAGCAGGACATCGGAGCTGGCCCAGGGGTGATTGAACCAGTAGCGATGGCCGGTGATGTCGAAGCCGCGTTCTTTGGCACCGATGGATACATCGACGAGTTCCAGTCGATCGAGTTCGCTGATATGGCGTTGCTCGTCGGGTGTGAGATCGATGCCCTCCTGTCCGATGCGCGTGGTGCCGCCGATGAATGATGTGCTGGCGTTCAAGGCCTGGTCGTGGTCGGTCTGGGAGATGACGAGCTGGTCGGCCAGGGCGTGGATGTCGTCGATGTGGGCGAGGAACTCGTCAGCGGGTGCATCGCCGGCGGCGAAGTAGACCGTGCCGAGGCGGAATCGCTGGCGGAGCTGCTCGGGCGATTCGTTCGGGTAGCGATCGTGTAGAGCGGCGATGCCGGTCATGGCGACGCGGGCGCCGGCGCTCCACGAGAGGACATGGATCTTTTCGGCCTCGGTTTCGGAGGCGATGAGGTCGATGAGTGCGGCGAGCGCGGGGCCGGAGTCGTACGACCTGCTCAGGTCATCGCCGAAGACATAGGAGACGATGTTCTGGTGGGTGGGCCACGAGAACGCGACGGAGGTCATGTCGCGGCCCATGAAGTGGTCGAGCTGGGCGGCGAAAGCGCAGGCGTTGTAGAAGTTGACCTTCGCGCCGTGCACATAGATCAGGACATCCTTGTCGCGTGCGGTTTGGATGACTTCACGCATGCTCTGAAGCATGAAGCCCGCGGCGTTCGGGCCGCCAGAAACGGAGGGTTGGTCGTCCGGATCGAAGCGGCCCTTTTCCATGATGCCGGCGATCGTCAGGTTGACGACTTCGGGGCGGTCGGGCCGGGTGGAGATGTCTTCGAGACTGGACCAGGTCAGATCGGGTCCGCCGAAGCCGACGAGGGCCATGCCGACGGAGACGGATTCGGAGGGGGTGCTGGCGTAGTCGATGCGCTGGAGATCAGTGTCTCGCTCTCGCACGGTGGCGTAGAAGATGCGCCGCGGGATCCAGCGTTCGTTTTCGGGGATGTGCCCGAGCGGCTCGAAGCCGGATTCTGTGTAGATGACGGGTGTGGGCATGAGCGGCTCGATGCCGATGCCCCAGCCGATGGATGCGCCGAGCGGGGTGAGCAGCGCGATGGTGCTGAGTCGGCGGAGCGTAGTGCGGTCGCTCATGGTTGGGTCCTCTGGCGATCTTCGAAGCCTTGGAGCAAGCCGAACTGATTGGCCGCCGGCCTGAGTCTCAGCGGTTGAGATGCGGAAGATCGAAGATCGGGTCGCATTCGTCAACAGCTATGGGAGCCACGCACGCCTCCATGGGCCCGTTGCGTTGTTTGGGGTAGACTGGTTTGCCGGGTGATTCTGACCGCGGAGCTTGGTCGCGTAGCGGGAGGATTCGCCCCAGACTGGGATGCTGATTGATCTTGGACCTGCTGCTGAGTCCCCCGATCTTGTTCTTTCTGCTCGGGGCCTTCGCGTCGCTGGTTGGCAGTGATCTGGATGTGCCGAAGCCGGTGGTGCGGCTGCTCTCGCTGTATCTGCTGATGGCAATCGGGACCTATGGGGGCTACAAGCTGTCGCTGGGCGGTCTGGATGGTCAGGCGTGGGCGACGATGGGTGTTGCGGTGCTGGCATCGTTCGCGATGCCGTTCGGGACCTACGCGGTGCTGCGCCGGCGTCTGTCATCGGCGGACGCCGCGGCGGTGGCGGCGTGCTTCGGGTCGATCTCGGCGGTGACATTCATCACGGCGGTGGCGTTCCTTGAGGGTGAGGGCATCGCGTATTCCGGCTATATGGTGGCGGCGATGGCGCTGATGGAGTCCCCGGCGGTCGTCTCCGGTGTGCTGCTCGCGCGAATGGCGATGGCCAGGAACCAGAAGGCACAGCCCGGGGGCGATCTCGCACCGGGGTACGAGCCCAAGAGCGTGTGGCGCGAGGCGATGCTCAACGGTGCGGTGCTGCTCTTGGTCGGCTCGCTGGTGATCGGGCTGATTTGCGGGGAAGGGGGCTGGGAGGCCATCGAGCCGTTCATGTACGACCCGTTCAAGGGCGTGCTCTGTCTGTTTCTTCTCGATATGGGATTGGTGGCTGCCCGACGCATCGGCGATATCCGTGAGGCGGGCTGGTTTCTGATCGGTTTCAGCGTGATCGGGGCGGTGGTGCAGGGGCTGATTGGCGTGGTGGTGGCGTGGGCGCTCGGGCTTGCTTCGGGCGATGCGCTGCTGCTGGCGATCCTGTTCGGCTCGGCGTCGTACATCGCGGTGCCTGCGGCGATGCGGCTGGCGGTTCCGGAGGCGAACCCGTCGATCTATGTGACGCTGGCGCTGGCGATCACATTTCCTTTCAACATCATTCTGGGTATCCCGATGTATCACATTTTGATCGGTGTATTGGGGATCGGCGGCTGAGTGAATGGAGCGACGACTGTGCACACGGTGAAGAGGGTTGAGATCATCATCGACAAGCCGCATGTGCGTCAGGTGCGCCGCGCGCTGGATGGTTTTGATGTTCCGGGTCTGACGGTGTTCGAGGCGACGGCCGGTTACGGCGATCGCGGGGAGCGCAGCGGCGGTGAGCTGTCGGATGCGCAGGTGAACTGCTGCCTCCTGACGACCTGCCGCGTTGATCAGGTGGAGGCGCTGGCGAAGGCGATCGAGCCGCTGCTCAGAAAGTACGGCGGCTTGTGCCTGATCTCGGATGCGATGGTGATCCGGGCGGAGTCGTAAGCGGGGGGCGGCTCAGGGCTGACGCAGGAATTCGCGGAGTTTGCGCCGCTGTTCGGGCGTGAGCAGGGCGAAGATTCGGGTCATGGCTTCGGCGCGTTCGGGCGTGCGCCGGTTGTTTCGGTCGGAGCCGGAGGTCTGTTCGGCGGATTCGCGGAGGATGGCGGTGATCTGTCCGCGCTGCTCGGGCGTTGCGTCGATGGCGTTCAGGAACTGCTCGGTTTGTGCGCGGCGTTCATCGACGATGGTGGAGAGTGAGCGGGCCATTTCGCGCATGAGTTGCGAGAGTTCGTAGCGGGCCTCGGCCACGGAACCACCTCGAGCTCGTTGCCTGCGCTGGGACATTGGATCTGATTCGGGAGCGTTCGTGGCGCGATCAGCCGCGTCTGCTTCCTGAAGCGCCTGCTTGTATTCGTTGACGAGATTGGTGAACTCCTCACGGGCGGATTCGGGCAGCTGGGCGACGACCTGTTCGGCGAGCGGTGGATCGATCAGCGGGGCGACGCTCAGACGGAATCGGCGCATTTGCGGGCGTGCTCGCGCGAGGTCCCCGCTCTGGCGCACGCCCTGGAGTTCAAGGAATGCGTCCATGTTCTCATAGAGCGCGGCGGTGACTGATGCGGTGCGCTCGGTGAAGAACAGGTCAACTTTGACGCGTTCCTCGGCGGAGAGGTTGAGTAGCGCTATGGCCGCGGCTTCGGGGCGGGTGTCGAGCCGCTCGAGTTGGCCTGCGAAATCGACCTTGACGAGCGATGGGCGTTCGGAGGCCTCGCTGATGTCCGGGCCGCGGAGCAGATCCGAAGGGGTGGTTGGGTCGGGGGCACTGATCGCCATCGCGGCAGGGATCAGGCTCAGAGCGGCGAGACTGGACACAAGACGGATCATGGGCGACTCCTCTCGATGAACTGCACGCCGAACGCTGGGGAGGCGGATGTATTGCGTGTCCGTGGGCTGGCCGAGTTGGGCGGCGGAATGGCGGGGTGTGGTTTGGGAGCCGCGTAGGCGGATTGGCCGCTACACTGGGTTGCATGTCAAGGATGGCCACATCGGACTATGAAATCGGGCGACCGGGGAACCGTTGCGCGGTCAGCGGGCGTGACCTTCAGGTGGGTGAGGCGTTCATCGGGGCGCTTCTGGAAATCCCTGAACAGGACGAACTCGCGCGGGTGGACATCTGCCCGGAGGCGTGGGTGGCCAGCAAGGGGCCGGAAACGCATGTGGTGGAGGTTGCCGAGGGGCGCGATGGCGAGG
This sequence comes from uncultured Phycisphaeraceae bacterium, assembly GCA_964543335.1. Taxonomy (GTDB): domain Bacteria; phylum Planctomycetota; class Phycisphaerae; order Phycisphaerales; family UBA1924; genus JANSXG01. The sequence continues at coordinate 4,077 of CAZIXS010000058.1, forward strand.
CGGTGCGGGTGCGTCGGCGGGTTTTCGCGTATTGGCAGGGCGTGCTGCCGGAGTCGAACAAGAAGGCCGACCCGCTGATCGGGGCGGATTCGCTGATGGGGATCTTCGATTCGCTGGAGGGCACCGACGAACCGAAACGGATCGCGTTCCGCTATGTGCTGACGCTGCTGCTGGTTCGCAAGCGGCTGCTGTCACTGGAAGGGCATCGTCCGGCGGGGGGTGATGATCCGGCGGTGCTGCTGGTGAAGCGCAAGGGAGATGCGCCTGAAGACGAGCCGCTGGAGGTTGTCGATCCGGGGCTGGATGAGCAGTCGATCCTTGATGTGACCGAGCAGCTGCAGGCGGTGCTGAACACGGAGTCGGAATGATCTCTCGCTCGTGCGCTCTGGTCGTGGTGCTGGTGGTGAGCTCTATGCTGAGCGGCTGCGGCGGCACGGGCAAACCGGCGATCCAGATCGATGGTCAGGATCAGGCCTCGCTGATCGAGACGGCTGAGCCGATTCGGCTTTCGTACAACGAGCGGGTGGAGCAGCTCGGGGTGCTGTGGTCGCGCGGGATCGTGGCGTTTCGTTACGAGGACTCCAGCGGCAACCTCCAGAACGATCAGGGCAACGCGAACATCCAGATGATCCTGCCGGATCGGTTCGCGATGCGTATCCACAAGGTTGGCGAGACGCTATCGTGGGTCGGGTCGGACGAGGAGCGTTACTGGCTGATCGATCTGCTCAGCGAGCCGACGATGGGGTATGTGGGTCGGCACGATCTGTTCACGGGGGAGAAGGGCGGGCGGATCGGGCTGCCGGTTCCGCCTCGCGAACTTCCTCGGCTGATGGGGATGGAGCCGCTGCCGTCGTTCGGGGAGGGCGGGTCGCGGGTTCGGTCCGTGACGGGGGATGCGGTGGTGATCGAGGTGCCCAGCGTGTGGGGGTGGTGGGTCTACGCGATCGACGGGACGGGGCGAGCGGAGGCGATCCAGCTTCGCAGCCGCGATGATGAGGTTCTGCTGGAGGCTTCGCTTGAGAATTACATGCCGGTGGAGCTGCGGGGGGTTGGCGGAGCACGGCCTCAGACGGCGGGGCGGATGCGGCTGACCGCACCCGGTACCGATTGGCGGATTACGGTGGAGCTCGATGCACCGAGCAACCGGATGCCCAACGATGAGGCGTTCGATTTTGAAGAACTGGTGGATATCCTCGCGCCTTCGAAGGTCGTGGATCTGGATGCGCCCGCGGGTGGGGGCGAAGGATCATGACTCTCTTGCGGCGAGGGTGGCTGCTGTGTTGCGTGGCGGTGCTGTGCGTGCTGGGCTCTGGAGCGATGGCTCAGGACGCCGGCGATGATTCGTCTGCCGCGGATCGTCAGTGGCTGGCGGCGAGTGCCGACATCGGGGTTTGGGTGGCTCGTCGAAGTGGAGAGAATGTTGAGTTGCTGCTCGCGCAGCGCGACGAAGATGTCGCGGGTTTGCGTCGGGTGACGCCGATCGGCGAGTTGCCTGAGTTCATCATTGGTACCTCGGGTGGCCCGCTCTTGATCTTCGAGGCCCGTGGCGACGGTGAAGACCGGCTCTTTCCGGTGCGGCGTGGGGTGTATGAGGATCGCGCGGGCATCGCGGTGATCGGATCGCTGGAGGCTGTGACGCCGCTGCGATCGGCCGATCGGCTGATCGGTGGTGTCGAAGCGGGCGGGCGTGTGTACCTGCACATGGACAGCGCCGACACGAATCGTGGCGCGAAACTGCTGGTGCTGGACAACAAGAACTGGGTCGATGTGGCGTTGCCCGTAGAGCTGTCGGATGCTTCTCTGGACCCGGGCCTGATGGAGTTGATCGGTCTGCCCGAGGGGCTGGGGGTTCTGGTTCCCGGTGAGGTGCCCGGCGAGAGTGTGCTGTGGACTCACGATGGCCGTTCGGATGATGCCGCTGGGGAAGACGCCGGTCACGGCTGGGAGCGTTCGGTGGTGCAGTTTGATCTGCACGGGCGCGAGGTCATCGGGCTGGGGCTTGGTGATGAGACCGTGCTGGTCACCGAGGAGGATGGTGGGCTTGCGTGTCTGGTGCTGCGCCGGCAGGGTGCGATCCGGTTTGCTTTGTTTGAAGGTGAGCCGCTGCCCGAGAGTGCGGCGGTGTACGACGAAGAGCTGTGGCTGCTGAGCAGTGGGGCGGAGGACAGCATCACAGCGCGGGTGTTGAGCCGCGATGGCGCGGTGCTTGCGGAGGGTGAACTAAAGCTCGGCGCGCTTCGCGGCGGTGAGGACGGGTTCGTCTTTCTGCTGCTGATGGCGTGGGCGGTGGTGATCAGCCTGATGGTGGTGGCGATGCCTCAGAACCGTCAGATCCGGGTGATCCTGCCTCCGGAAGGTTTTGCGCTGGCCGAACCGTCGAGACGGATGTTTGCCGCGCTGATCGACCTGCTGCCCGGTCTGCTTCTGGTGTCTCTGCTGTGGGGCAAACCCCTGACCTGGTGGTTCGGTCCGTTGAATGAGATCGTCGTGGCCGACGGCTCCATGCCGCTGTTTGCTCTGGCGTGCATCACCTTCGGGTACATGGCCCTTGCGGATGGGCTGGCGGGGCGGACGCTGGGGAAAGCGCTGACGGGCTGCCGCGTGATGACCGAGGACGGGGGCGTGCCCGGGCTTCGGAAGGGGGCTATGCGGAGTTTCTTCAAGGTGTTCTGCCCGCCTTTGGTGGTGATGCTGCTGCTGATGCCGTACGCCCCGGTGCCGTGGGCGTTCGGGACGGTCGTGGTCCGGAAGGTGACGGGTGCGGGGGACGAGAAGGACGCTGCGGACGGGGAGTGATGCCGTTTGTGCGGGCCGGGGTGCGCGGTTCCGGGCTGGTGGGGGTTGGAAGTTTGGTCGAAGGGGCCCCATGGTGCCGATAAACGGTGCGGACCGTGCGGCGGGCGCGCGGTGCTGTCGCGCATTCGCATCGGAGCGGACCTGTGGCCGAGGAGCAGACCAAAGCATCCCAGACTGACGGAGGCGAGCCCGCGGGCGGCGCGTCCGATGGTGCGGATGCCAAGGCGAAGCGGTCGATCAAGGAGCGCCTGGCCGATCTTCGGGCGATGGTGCCCAAGACGGATGAGCCGCTGCGTGGCGGGCGCGACCTGTGGCAGATCCCGACGCTGCTGGGCGGTGTCTTGCTGCTGGCGGTCGGTCTGACGGCGTGGGTGAAATCAGCGCCGGAGCCGGACTTCAACGCGGCGCTGGACGATGTGGCCAAGCTCATCGAAGCGCAGCGGTACGACGACGCGATCGCGGTGCTGAACGATCCGCTTGGCAAGTTCATCTACACGCCGGACGCGAAGCCGGATGATGTGATGCGGTATTACCTGCTCAGCGGCGATGCGCTCAGTTCGGCGCAGCGGCTCAAGGGTATGGCGGACCCGCGCAATCACGAGAGCGTGATCAAGTATTACACCGAGGCACGCGATACCTATCTGGCGGAGCTCAACGGCCAGCGCAAGTTCAACATGGCCGAGAGCCTGCTCGCACTGAAGCGCCCGGAAGAGGCGATCGCGACGGTGCTTTCGATCGGTGATGACGATGTTCAGCTTCGTCACCGTCTGCTGAAGCGGCTGATTGATCGGGCGATCAATCCGGCGGACGATCTGATCAGCAGGGCCAAGGGGATCGAGCTGTTGGCGGCGCTGCGACAGGATCCGCAGCTTTCAACCGATGATCGGCTGTGGACGGTCGCGCGGCAGACGCGCCTGCGCTTGGCGAATGGGAATTATGAAGAGGCCGTGCAGCGGCTTTTGCCGGAACTGCAGGCGATGCAGACGCGGCAGGGGCACGAGGCGGGGCATCTGTTTCTGCTGCTCGGTCGCGCCTATTACGAGATGGGGCTGATGGAAGCGGCTGAGGGTCACTTGCAGCGTGCGACCACCATGCTGAATGTGTCCGATCCGCTGTTCGGTGAAGCCGAGGTGGTTCTGGGCCGGGTGGCTCAGGTGAATGGCGAAGTGGATATCGCCCGGGACCGGTTTGCCGGGGCTGCCGAGCGGTTCCCGCAGCCGGCGGTCGCGGCGGAGGCCTACCTCGGACTCGCGGAGATCCAGGCGGTTCAGGCCCAACTCGATGATGCGCTGGGCGCGTACGACCGGGCGATCGAGCTCGTGCTGCGTGACCCGTTGCAGGCAACGATTTCGGCGGCTCAGATCGAGGAATCGGTCGAGCAGCACTTCTCACGCCTGGATACCGAGGGTGACTACGCCAACGCGCTGCGGTTCGCGATGCGGATCGAGCGGTTGCATCAGGGCGAGGCACCGCCTTCGTCGGTCGCGCGGATCGCGTACGCCCACCAGAAGCTCGCGCAGAGCCTGCTCGAAGGGGTGCAGACGACGGTGGATGGGTTGCCGGATTTTGCGGCGGTCGATCCGGTGACGCTGGAGCAGGCCCGTTCGAACTACTACCGGGCGGCGATGGAGTTCCGGCGCCACGCCCGGATGATGACGCTGATCGACCCGGATGCCTCGGCGTTGTCGCTCTGGGAGGCGGCGTTGTGCTTCGACCTCGCCGGTGATCAGGATCGGGCCCGGGGTGCCTTCACGGAGTATGTGCAGACCCGCACCGGAGGTGATCCGCGCTGGGTGGAGGCCAAGTACCGGCTCGCGCGGACGAATCAGGCCCGGGGTGAATACGACTCGGCGATCGAGTTGTACGAGGACATCCTCGCGAACCACGCCACCACGGACATGGCGTACTCCAGCTATGTGCCGCTGGCGCAGTGCTACATGCTGCGGGGCGGTGAGCGGGCGGTCGAGCAGGCCGAGGCGCGGCTTCGGGCGGTGGTTGAGGGGCGCGTTCTCTCGCCGGAAGCCCCCGAGTATCGCGAGGCGCTGGTTGAACTGGGGCTGCTGTACCGTCGGTCGGGTCGGTATGAGGAATCGATCGAGCGGTTGACGGCGGCGATGGATCTTGAGCCGCGGCTGGGCGAGGACCTGCGCGTGCTGCTGGCGCTGGCGGATGCCAGCCGTCTTTCGGCGGCGGATATCTCCGATGCGCTGCAGGTTCGCCTGCCGCAGTCGGAGACCGATCGGTTGCGTCAGTTGAAGCAGGAGCGTCTCTCGGAGGCGCTCGACCTTTACGACAGTGTGCATGCGATGATCGATGCGGGCGATCCGTCGCGGCGCAGCGAACTGGACAAGCTGCGGCTGCGGAATGCCATGCTGTACCGGGGCGACTGTGCGTTCGATCTGGCCCGGCACCATGAGAATGATGCGTTCCTCAGCGAGCGCTACTACACCGAGGCGATCCGGCACTATGCCGCGGCAGCTCAGCGGTATCCCAACGACCCTTCCTCGCTGGTGGCGATGGTGCAGATCGTGAACTGCCATGCCGCGATGGGGCGCTGGCAGGAGGCCCGGACGGCCCATGAACGGGCCCGGGCGAGGCTGGCGGAACTGCCCGAGCAGGCGTTCGAGAGTGGCGAGGTTCCAATGTCTCGTGCGCACTGGGAAAACTGGCTGAGCACGAGCATCCAGCTCGACCAGCGGAGTTCGGCAGAATCGGCCCGATAATTCTGGACGGGTGACGCAGATATTGCCGAACTGAAATCATCGGGCGAAGGATCGCCGGATGGATGGTTCGTGCCCGCGCGGAGCGTGGGCTCCCGCAAGTGGGCGAAAGAGGTCAGGATGGCCGAGCAATCTGTTGGAAACAGGGTGGTTGATGGGGCTAGGGCTCCGTCGCCGCATGAGCAGCCAGGCGTCTGGGCACCGCGTCTGGCGCGGGTGCTGGACGAGCAGTGCCGCCTTTATGAACAGCTTGATGAGCTTTCCCAGCACCAGTCGGTGTGTGTGGAGAGCGGCGAGACGGAGTTGCTGCTCGATGTGCTGGCCCAGCGTCAGGGCGTGGTGGAGCAGGTGACGGAAGTGAACGGTCTGCTTGAGCCGTTCGTCTCGCGATGGGATTCGCTGGCTGGTGCACTTGATGATTCGCAGCGGGATGCGCTGCGGGCCAAGTTGGCGCGGCTGGATGAATTGGTCGAGCGGATCAGCGCGCGAGACGAGCACGATCGGCAGAAGCTCGAGGCCCAGAAGGGGCGCGTGGCGCAGGAGCTCGGCTCGGCGGTGCGTCAGAAGAATGCCGCGGCTGCCTACGGGCGGAGCGGCGGCGCGCAGCCGAATCCTCGTTTTCAGGATCGGCAGGGCTGATCCGTGAGTGCGATCGCCCCGGAACAGGTTGAGACCGGCTTGGCGGCGGTGGCTGGCGCGGGCGGTTTGTCCGCGACGGATCTCGCGGAACTGGTCGGCGCGTTCAACGAGGTCACGGCCCGCCTGCAGGAGACGCATGAGCAGCTGCGCGGCGAGGTTGGTCGGCTCCAGCGGGAACTGAGCGATACTCGCAGTCAGCTTCGGCGCGCCCGTGAACTGGCAGCGCTGGGCGAGATGGCGGCGGGTATTGCGCATGAGGTGCGGAACCCCTTGGTCTCGATCCGGCTGTTCGGGGAGGCGCTGGTTTCCGATCTCGGTGACCGTCCGGGTGAGCAGGAACTGGCCGGGAAGATTGTGCGGTCGGTGGATCGGCTCAACGCGGTGGTGGGGGATGTGCTGAACTTTGCGCGCGACCTCAAGGTGCAGCGGGAGC
>CAZIXS010000058.1:10674-17829 GCA_964543335.1 uncultured Phycisphaeraceae bacterium
GTCGCGGAGGCCGTCGAGGGCTTTGCGCGATCGCTGGGCGTGCGGCTGGTGATGGTTGAGCCCGCCATGTGCGTGGTTCCGGTTGATCGCGGGCTGATGCAGCAGGCGATCGTGAATGTTGTTCGGAACGCGTGTGAGGCGGCGGCCGAGGTCGAGGATGGCCCGAAGCGGGTCGAGATCACGATCGAGCCGCGTCGTGGGCGTACGCCGGATGGCGACAGCCGCGAGGAAGTCGCGGTCTGCGTGGCGGACACCGGGCCGGGCTTCCCGGTCGAGGTGCGGGACCGCGTTTTCAATCCGTTTTTTACGACTCGCGAGACGGGCACCGGCCTGGGGCTCGCGATCGTGCACCGGATCCTCGATGCGCACGACGGCAGCGTGGTGCTGGGCGAGCGGGACGGTGGTGGTGCTTTAGTCGAACTTCGCGTGCCGCTTGAGGCCGGGCCGGTTCCCGCCGGTGGCGCGCATCATGAAACTGACATTCGGTCACTCGTGACACATTCGGAGGCCTGATCGACGATGGCAACGGTACTTGTGGTTGATGACAAAGAGTCCTTGCGGGATAGCGTCGGTTTCACCCTCCAGCGGGCGGGTTTCACCATCCTCTCAGCCAGCGACGGCGAGAGTGCGCTGGGCATCGTCGCCAAGCGTCGCCCGGACGCGATGGTGACTGACCTGAAGATGCCCGGCATGACCGGTGTTGAGCTGATCGAGCGTGTTCGGGAGATCGACGATGATCTGCCGATGGTGCTCATGACGGCGTTCGGCACGGTGGATACCGCGGTGCGTGCCATCAAGAGTGGGGCGTTCGACTACATCACCAAGCCGTTCGAGGGCGACGAGCTGGTGATCGCGGTCAAGCGGGCGATCGAGCATCGCGAGCTGAAGCGCGAGAATCAGGTGCTCAAGGCCAGCGCGAACTCGGCGATGGCGCCGACACGCGGGGCGGATGCTTCTGGCCTGTACGGTCTGAATCGGGTCATCGGCGAGACCCCGCTCATGCGGGAGCTGAAGGCGAACCTCTCGGCGGTGGCGGAGAGCCACGGCACGGTGCTGATCTCGGGTGAGTCGGGCACGGGCAAGGAAGTGGTTGCCCGGGCGATTCATGAGATGAGCCCGCGGCGTGAGGGGCCTTTCCTGGCGGTGAACTGTGCCGCGATGAGCGAGTCGCTGCTGGAGTCCGAGCTGTTCGGGCACGAGCGTGGCGCGTTCACCGGGGCGGAATCGCTGCGGAAGGGTCGGTTCGAGCTGGCGCACGGAGGGACGCTGCTGCTGGATGAGATCAGCGAGATCAAGCCGCAGATCCAGGCGAAGCTGCTGCGTGTGCTTCAGGAGCAGTCGTTCGAGCGTGTGGGTTCATCCACGACGATCGGCGTGGATGTGCGGGTGATCGCGACCACCAACCGTCACTTGGGGGAAGAGGTTGCTTCGGGGGGATTCCGGCAGGACCTGTTCTACCGGCTGAATGTGCTGCCCGTGCCGCTGCCTTCGCTGAGCGAGCGCCGGGACGATGTGCGTCTACTGGCCCCGCACTTTGTTCGGATGACCTGCGCCCGCGAGGGACGGCCTGAGAAGGTCATCACCGAGGAGGCGATGGAACTGCTCGTGGCGTACCCGTGGCCGGGCAATGTGCGTGAGCTGCAGAACCTGTGCGAGCGGGCGGTGGTGCTGTCGCCGGGCGACGAGATTGCGCCGGAACTGATCCGTCTCTGGCTGACGGGTCCGAATGCCCCGGGTCGCGCGATGAAGGCTCGCCCGAAAATGCTGGTTGGCGACGGTGAGCCTGAGCAGAACGGCGCGGTGATCCACACGGGAGCCCACCCGGGCACCAACGGCACGGTGCATGCAGCCGGGCACCAGTCGGGTTCTGGCACCGGTGTTGCGTCCATGATCGAGCCCCGTCCGCTCGCGGATATCGAGCGCGAGGTGATTGTGGAGACGCTCCGCCGTTTCGGGGGGCATCGTCAGAAGACGGCCCGGGCACTGGGCATCGGGGTTCGGACGCTGGGCCTCAAGCTCAAGAAGTGGAAGGAACAGGAACTGGTCTCGGCATCGCTCTGAGTCACCGGGGAAGGCGGAAGCCATGTTCATCGATGGTCTGATCAACGCGGACAGTTTGCAGGTGCTTGAGGCATCGGCGCAGTTCGCCGCGCGTCGGCAGGGTGTGCTGGTGCACAACATCGCGAACTTCTCGACCCCGAACTTTCAGCAGAAGTCTTTGTCTGTTTCGGGTTTTCAGCAGCAACTGGCGGATGCGATCGACCAGCGCCGGGCTCGGTTCGGGGGACAGCGGGGGGACCTCGAGATCAAGGATTCGCGCGAGGTCGGCTTTTCTCGCGACGCTTCAGGGCAGATCCGGCTGCGGGTGTCGGCGCAGACGCCCAGCGGGAACATCCTTTTTCACGACCGCAACGACCGCGATCTTGAACGGAGCATGGCGGATCTGGCCGAGACGGTCGCGAGTTTCCGAGTCGCGACCGACCTGTTCAGGACTCGGATTCAGTTGCTGCAGGGTGCGATTTCCGAACGGGTCTGACCCGCTTGAGGAGGTGAAGGATGTACGGCAATCTTGATGTCTCGGTCAGTGGTCTGGTTGCCCAGCGGACCCGTCTGAACACGATCGCGGCGAACCTGGCCAACCGTGACGCCATCCTCGACGCGGACGGCAACTACAACCCGTACCGGCGTCGCTTTACGATCTTCGAAGCGGGCGATCCGAACGGAAGGACGCCTGAGGCCAGGGCTCAGGGTGTGCATGTGTCCTCGATCGAGCTCGACGAGTCCGAGTTCGTCAAGCGGTGGGAGCCGGGCAGCCCGTACGCTCAGCCCCTTGGCGCGCCGGACGCGGGCTATGTGTACTATCCGAACATCGACCCGGCGGTCGAGATGGTCGACAGCCTCGATGCGCAGCGTGCGTACGAGGCGAACATCGCGGCGGCGGAAGCCACGAAAGCGATCGTGGCACAGGCGTTGCGGTTGATTTCCTGACCGGTCGTGGTGACCGGTGGTCCGCGCAGGAGTTGCGCGTGGCCGAGGTCTTTGGAGCGGAATCATGACGGATCCACTTGGTCTCATCGGTTCGCAGGCGGCTGGCGGAGCGGGCGGGGTGCGCCCGGTCAAGCCCGCGCCGGGTGCGGTCAATGCGCAGGGGGATTCGTTCAAGGATCTGCTGATGCAGAACCTGCAGAAGGTGAACAGCCTGCAGGGTGACGCGACCAAGGCCGTTGAGGACCTGAAGACCGGCAAACGGGACGATCTCGAGACCGTCCTGATGGCGACCCAGAAGGCCGACACGGCGTTCCGCATGCTGCAGCAGGTGCGCAACAAGCTGATGGACGCCTACACCGAACTCCAGCAAATCCGCGTCTGAGCAAGCGCCGCGCAGAACCTGCGCGGCGGAGCAAAGTTTGCGTTGCGTTCAAGCGGATCGTGCGCTTCGTCCGAAAACCTAGGTCGGCACGCGATGTCTTCGCGTGGCGGTGTGCCGTCCGGAGGATGGCGAGGTTTGAGGGCACGGAGGCCGATTGATGGAACAGTTCCGGCGCGCGCAGGCGACCATCCAGAAGTATCTGTCGATGCTCACGGTCAGCCAGAAGTTGCTGATCGCCTCGCTGGTGGTTGTTCTGCTGATGACGCTTTTCGTCGTGCAGCAGTACGCTTCCACGACGGACTACCAGGAACTCGCTCCGGGCGCGACGACGCAGGAACTGCAGACGATTACCGCGCATCTCCAGGCCACCGGTCAGGAGTTCAAAGAGGTCGGCGGTAAGATCATGGTGCCCGCCTCGTCGCAGCGCCGGGTGTTCGCTTCGCTGATCGAAAGCGGCAACGCCCCTGCGGACAACCGCATCTACTTCGACAATCTGGTGGATAAGCAGAGCTGGACGCAGAATTACCAGCAGAACGAGCAGCTCGCGACCATCGCGCGCCAGAATGAGCTCGGTCGATCGATCGCCGCGATGAGCGGGATCAACAAGGCGCAGGTCTTTCTGGATGTGCCCAAGCGGCGCGGGATCGGGGTGGTGGATCGCACGCCCACCGCCTCGGTAGTCGTGATCGGGCGCAACGGCATCAGCCAGGACACAGTCGATTCGATCGCGCACCTGGTGGCGAGTTCGACGGCTGGGCTCCTGGTCGAGAATGTACGCGTGATCGACGGGACGACCAACCGGCAGATGCGGGCGTCGAGCGAGAACGAGTTCAGCGTGGCCAGTTACGCCGAGGCCGCGGCGGGCTTTGAGCGCCAGGCCCGTGACAAGATCACGGAACTGCTGTCGTACATCCCCGGCGCGATCATCAGCGTGAACGCGCAGGTGACCATGGAGCATGTCCAGGAAACCGATCGCAGGTTCCACAAGCAGGACGAGGGCTCGACCGCGCTGATGAGCGGCAGCACGACCGACAGCATGGACCAGACCATGGCCGATCGGGGTGGCTCGCCGGGTGCTCGGTCGAACACGCAGCTGTCGGTGGAGTCGGGTGGGTCGTCCACGGACAAGGTCAGTGAATCGGCAGAAACGCTGACCTTCGACACCGCGATTGGTGGCACGGAAACCCAGCGTGTCATCCCGGGCGGGCGGCTCCAGAAGATGAACGCGGTGGTCAATATCCCCCGCGATTACTTCGTCTCCATCTGGAGGTCGCAGCAAACTGGGGAAGATGCTCCGGATGCGCAGGCGGGGCCGTCGGATGAGGATCTGGCGGCGGTGCGGGATGCGGAACTCAACCGGATCCGGGCCGAGGTCGCCCGGCTGATCGACTTCTCGGAAATGGTCGATGGGCGTGAGGTGGATATGGCCACCCTCATGGAGGAGTCCGTCGTGGTTTCGATGATCCCGGTTGTCCCCGATCTTCTTGGTCTCTCCGGTGCCGGTGGCATGGGCGGTGGCCTGCTGGGGATGAGCGGGCCGATCGCCGTGGGTGAGTTGGTCAAGACGGTCGGCATCGGGGCGCTGGCTTTGGCGTCACTGGGCTTTGTCGTGATGACCGCCTTCAAGGCGAACCGGCGTGATGTGCTGCCGAGCGCCGAGGAACTGGTCGGTATCCCGCCGGCGCTGCAGGACAGCGACGGGATCGTGGGCGAGGCGATGGAAGCCGACAGCGCCCTGTCCGGGCTTGAGCTGACCGATGACGAGCTGAAGATGCGCAAGATGCGCGAGCAGATCGCCGAACTCGTCTCGGAGCATCCCGAGCAGGCGGCGAAGGTCGTGACCCGTTGGGCGAGCGAATCGGTGTGATCCGGTGAACCATGCCGGGATTGTTGCCCGGCGATTCGAAGAGGACAGCGCATTCGATGCCACGCAAACCGGGCGAGAAACTGCCCAACAACATCAACGAGATCGAGGGCGTGACCAAGGCGGCGGTGCTGCTTCTGTCTCTCGATTCCGAGTCGGCGACCAAGGTGCTGCGGGTGATGGGGCCGGAAGCGGTCGAAGAGGTCACGCGTGAACTCGCGGGGCTGGGGAGAGTGCCTCAGCAGTTGATGGATCAGGTCGTCGAGGAGTTCTACGGAACATCTCTGGCCTACCAGTTCCAGAACGAGGGCGGGCTGGATTACGCTCGCGTGCTGCTCAAGGAGGCGCTCGATCCCAAGCTGGCGGACCGCATTCTGGGGCAGATCCAGACGCAGGTGCAGAAGACGCCGTTCTCGTTTTTGCAGAAGGCCGAGGCGGAGAACCTCTTGACCTTCATCCAGGATGAGCACCCGCAGACGATCGCGCTGATCATCTGCCACCTGCCGCACCACAAGGCGGCGGAAATTCTCGTGGGTCTGCCGATGCAGAAGCAGATCGAGGTCATCAAGCGCATCGCCAACATGGAACAGACCAACCCGGAGGTGATCCGCGAGGTCGAAAAGGGTCTGGAATCGCGTCTGGCGAGCATGCTGACGCAGTCCATGGAGAAGGCCGGCGGCATCCCGACGGTTTCGGAAATCCTGAACCTCGCCGACCGGTCGACCGAGAAGGCGATCCTCGAAGGCCTGGAGGCCGACGACCCGGACCTGGTCGAAGAGATCCGCCGCCTGATGTTCGTGTTCGAGGATGTGCTGCTGGTGGATGGCAAGGGCATCCAGGCGGTGCTGCGCGAGGTGGACAACGATGAACTGGCACTCGCGCTCAAGACCGCTTCGGAAGCGCTGCAGGAGAAGATCTTCGGCAACATGTCCGAGCGTGCCGCGACGCTCATCAAGGAGGACATGGAGTACATGGGCCCGGTCCGCGTGAGCGATGTCGAGGCGGCGCAGCAGCGCATCGTCGATATCGTGCGCCGTCTCGAGGAGGCCGGCGAGATCATCATCAGTGGACGCGGCGGCGGTGAGGAGCTGATCGTGTGATCGATGGGAGCTCGTCATGGCGCTGATCAAGCAGGCTGATCGATCCGTCGCCGCACGCGAGGCGATCGTGCTCAACCTCGGTGATCTCAACCGGGAGGCGGTCCGCATGCGCGAGCAGGCGCTCGCTGAGCGGGACCGGATTCTGGCTGAGGCACGGGCCGAGCGCGATCGGATTCTTGAGGGGGCTTCCGAGCAGGGGTACGAAGCCGGGTATCGCGACGGGTACGCGAAAGGCGTCGAACAGGGCGAGCACGACGGGAACGAGCGAGCCATCGGCGAAGGGCGTGAACGCATCGGCGTGATTGAGCAGCAGTTGAGTACGCTCGTCGACGATGCGGAATCGCAGTGCCAGCGGATGCTGCGCGAGGCTCGCGAAGATGTGCTGTTGTTCGCGTGCGCCTTCGCCGAGCGGGTCACCAAGCGTGAAGTGGAGTTCCGGCCGGGAGTGGTGCAGGATCAGCTCGAGGCGGCGCTCACGCTGGTGCTCGATGCCTCCAAGCTCTCGATTCTGGTTCATCCGGACGATCGTGAGTTGTGCGAGCGGGTTCTGCCCGCTCTGACACGCAAGCGGGCGAGCGACGCCGCGATCCGGTTTGATGATGATGCGCAGCTGCCGCGCGGATCGGTCGTGATCCGCACGGAACGCGGCATGATCGACGCTTCGCTCGATGGCCAGATCGAACGGATGCTCAGCGCGTTGATCGGGAAGGATCGGCTCGAGGATCGCCTGCAGGGCGGGCCGGATCCGAGCGACGGAGAGCCGTCGTGACCGTGCTCGAGGCCAGCATCTCGCGGGTCAGCCGCATGGACCCGATCCGCGT
>CAZIXS010000059.1:0-1025 GCA_964543335.1 uncultured Phycisphaeraceae bacterium
TGGTCAGCGGACGCGTCGCACGGAGCAGCGTGTGCAGCAGATGCGGCGTGGAGAGACCGGCGATGAGCTGCGGAGGCAGGTGGTCTGCTGGGACGCGCGCGGGCGACAGTCCTATCTGTTCGAGAGCGGTCTCGGCGTGGGCCTTTGCATCGCAGCCGATGAAGGTGTGGGCTTCTCGCCAGAGGATCGCGCCGCTCGGCGATACCCAGACAGGCGAGTCGGCATCCTGCAGGTCCGAGGTGTTGAGCAGCGAAGCATTATGACGCAGTGTGTCGGTTTGCTCGGTGTGATCGAGTGCGGTGCGGGTCTTGCTCTGCAGCGGCGTGCGCAGTGCGCTCGTGTTGAGACCGGTGATGTTCTCGGCATCGAGTTCGTGGAGGAGTTCGAGTGCGGCGTCGGGGAAGCCGAGCGAGCCGAGGTTCGCCGCGAGCAGGAAGCGGACGGGCGGGGCGCTGGCGATGTCCGGATCGGCTGCGGCGACGGTGCGGAGGTAGTCCCACGGGCGGCGCGCCTGGCCGAGGGCGAGCAGGGCGTTCAGCGATTGCGGCGGCGCGGCGGTGTTCACGCGCTGGTCCCGCCGCTGTAGCCGAAGCGATCCATCAGGTCACCGGCCTGATCCGCGATGCGTTGAGACTGCGACTCGCTGAGCCAGTTCACCCAGTCGCCGGCCACACCCTTGCGGAAGAAGTTCGAACGGTCTTCTTCACCCGAATCCCGTCCGCCGGAGAGGGCCCGGAACGAGGTCTGCTGTGTGCAGCGTTCAACGATCGCGGTGTCCGAGTCGGCTCCGATGAACTCGAAGAGGGCGGTAGCCTGTTCGATCGGTGTGGTCAGGAGGTCTTCGTAGCGGAGCAGCAGCGTGTGATCGAGGTGGCTGTTGGCTTCTGACGCGGCTCGGTTGGAATCGGTCCACAGGGCGAGCGATGAATCGAGAAGGTCGTCGTCGACGCGCTGGTCGCCCAGCAGGCGCTGGTAACGCTCTGTGTCGGCGTGGCTGCTGGCGATGCGGATGTTCGCTTGATGGA
>CAZIXS010000059.1:1035-17513 GCA_964543335.1 uncultured Phycisphaeraceae bacterium
CGGGGATCGCGCACGAGGTGGACGAGGCGGAGGGCGGGGTTGTAGGTGCTGAGGCGTTCGAGGACCTGGGCCCCGGTACCCCAGTAGGGGGTGATCTTCTCGCCATAGATGGTCTTGCCGGCGTGTTCGAGCGTGGTGCGTCCGATGGCGTCGAGGACGGAGAAGAGCATGCGCTCATAGAACGCGTCGTCGGCACCGGCGGGGGGGTGGTAGTAGCGCCGGAGGTTCTCGACGAAGGTCTCGATGGTGATGTGGACCGCGGTGGGGTTCTTGGGGTCGAAGTAGTGGCCGAAGGCGCGGGACTCGGCGCAGTGGACCTCTGGGTGGGCGCTGAGCAGGCGCTGCATCCAGGTGGTGCCGGACTTCGCAGCCCCGAGTACCGCGAAGCTCATCGTGGGCCGGCGCTCGGGATCGAGGTGCAGCAGGGAATCTGAGGCTGTGGGGGAGGCGGTCACTTGGTGGTTATCGACCGGGCGCGGAGGCCGGCTGCAGCATCGTTGGGCGTGCTGGTTTAGTCTGGTGGGATGAACGACGCTTTGCCTCACCCGCTCGGATTTGTGGATGCCTCGGGCGAAAACCGTGACCTCGCCCGCACGACGCTCGGCGGCGTGCCGCTTGGGCTTTGGGCGGTGCGGAATATGTGTCAGGCGGTGCCGGTGTCGTCGGTGGTGGCGGCCTGCGATCGTCCGGCGATGGCGAAGATGTTTCGTCGGGCCGGGGTACGGGTGATCGAGGCAACGCAGGCGGTGGAGATGCTCGCCGAGACCAGGCCGGACCTGTTCGCGCGGCTCGAGCGCCCCTTCTGCCTGCCAGAGTCGGCGCATCGGGCGCTGATTTCCTCCAACCCGGAACTCATCAACGAGCAGAACACGCCGTTGGAGCGGCTGCGGGTGAGCACCGAGGCGGACCGGGAACTGGCGGAAGCACTGGTGCGCGGGCTCGGGCCGGATCACCCGGTGGTGAAGGGGGTTCGGCGGCTGCGACTGCCACTGACGGATGTGAAGGCGGTGGTCTGCGATGTGGACGGGACGCTGACGAGCGGGGAGATCCTGTGTTTCGGGGACGGTAGCGAGCCGGCACGCCCGTTCAACACCCATGACGGTATGGGTTTCGGGCTGCTGCGCAAGGCGGGGATTCGGAGCGCGTGGCTGACGGCGACCAGCAAGGGGGGCTCGACCCAGAGCCGGGCGGAGATGCTGGGGATCGAGGTGGTGGACATCGGCAAGGGGGATAAAGGGGAGCGGTTCGTGGGTGTCTGCGAGCGGCTCCGGGTATCCCCTGAACAGGTGGTATATATCGGCGATGATGTGAACGATCTGCCCGCGATGGAACTGGCGGGGGTCTCGGCCTGCCCGAGCGATGCCCACGACAGCGTGCGGGCGAGGGTGGATCTGGTGCTGGATCGACGGGGTGGGTTCGGGGCGCTGCGGGAGCTGGCGGACCTGATCCTCGATGGGCTGGGCAGCGTGGACTGAGTGAAACCCAGCAGGTTTTCGCAGGTGCGGGCGCAGAACAGCCGATAAAACGGCGATGGAAGGCCCTTCGCTCCCGAATTCCAAGATCGTCGGACGCGCGGAACTGCTGCGCTTGCGTCAGCAGGCCAGGCGGGACGGGCGGTCGGTGGTGCAGTGCCACGGCTGCTTCGACATTGTGCACCCGGGGCACATCCGGCACCTGCAGCACGCGGCGAGGCAGGGTGATCTGCTGCTCGTGACGATCACGGCGGACGCGTGCGTAAATAAGGGGGATGGGCGGCCGCTGTTCAACGAGGAACTGCGGGCGGAGAATCTCGCGGCGCTGGACTGCGTGGATCTGGTGTTCGTGAACCCGGATCCGACGGCGGAGAAGCTGCTCGACGAGGTGCGCCCTGACATCTTCATCAAGGGGCGCGAGTACGAATCGAACAAGGATCCGCGGTTCGCGGCGGAGCGCGCGGCGGTGGAGCGACACGGCGGGCGAGTGGTGTTCTCCTCGGGTGATATCGTGTTCTCCTCGACCGCGCTGGTGAGCGCGATGGAGCACCGTGAGGACCCGGTGCACGCGCGGCTTCGCCAGCTCGCGCAGGCGCACAAGCTGACGGCCGAGCGGGTGTCGTCGCTGGTGGGCGCGCTCAAGGGGCAACGGATCGTGGTGATCGGCGAGCCGATCATCGACACCTACATCTACTGCGATCGCCCGGATGTGGCGAGCGAGTCTGCGGTGCTGTCGCTGCGCCCTCTGGAGCGGGTGTCGTACGACGGTGGCGCGGCGGTGATCGCGCGGCATGTCGCGGCGCTGGGCGGGAGCCCGGTGCTGGTCACGGCCCTGCCCGAGACGGATCAGGCGGAACTGTTCCGCGAACGGATGGGTCATGCGGGCATCGAGGTGCGCTCGATCGAGGTCGAGGCGCCGATGCTGGAGAAGCAGCGGCTGCTGGTCGGCTCGCAGAAGGTGATGAAGCTGGACCTGGTGCGCCCGCTCGCGCTGGACTCGGTGATGCGCACGGAACTGCTGGAACTGGCGCGCGGCGCGGCTCAAGAGCAGGGCGGCGCGGACGGGGCGATCCTCGCGGACTTCGGTCTGGATCTCTTGACGCCTCGCTCGCTGGCGGAGATGTGCGAGGTGCTGCGCGGGATCGTCGGGTTCGTCGCTGGCGATGTGTCTGGGCGGAAGTCGGCGCTGCTTTCGATGAAGCAGGTGGATCTGCTCTGCCCGACCGAGGTCGAGATGCGGGCGGCGGTGTCGGACTACGACTCCTCGCTGAACAGCGTGGTCTGGAAGCTGATGCAGCAGACCGGCGCGAAGCAGGTGATCACGACGATGGGCGATGAGGGATTGATCGCGTTCGACCGGGTTCGCGGCGCGAGCGGCGAGGACTGGTCGACACGCGTGACCGGCGAGCATATTCCCGCGCTGTGCCCGCACGCGGTGGACAACCTCGGCTGCGGGGATGCGCTGCTCGCGGCGACGACGATGGTGCGGATCGCCGGGGCTGAATTGCCCGAGGCGGCGCTGCTCGGCGCGGTGGCGGCGTCGATCGAGGCGGGCATGGTCGGGAACCACGCGGTGGACGCGGCGCACCTGATGGCGATGGCCAAGCGCACGGTGACGGCGGCGCTGGCGGTGCAACCGGCGGCGAAGACGCGCGGGCGCATGGTGATCTGAACGCCGGGGCGAAAGGGCGAGGAACGCGATGCTGACGATCGTCATCCCCACGCGAGACCGGCCGAGCCAGCTCGCGCGGACGCTGCGGGCCATCGAACAACTGGGTGCGCGAGCGTTCGAGGCGATCGGCGGGGCCGAGGTGATCATCGCGGATAATCGGTCGAAGTACGCCGTGACCGCGCCCGCAAAGCTGGCGGGGAGTATCCCGGTCCGGGTGCTGCACCGGCGGACGAACGAGGCGGCGGCGGCTCGGAACGCGTGTGCGCTGGAAGCGTCCTCGCAAGGCGTGAACGACTGGCTGCTGATGCTCGACGATGACTCGGCGCCGATGGATGCGCGGTTCGTCGAGGAACTGCTCGCGGCTCCCGATGATGTCGGTGCGGTGTGTGCGGAGATCTTTCTCGATGGCGGAGTGCGCGAGTCGGGCGGGTTGCCCGAGGTGCCGATCGGCTGCGGCGTGGCGATTCGCACGAGCGTGTTCAACGAGCTTGGGGGGTACGACCCGAGTTTTCACTACTATGTTGAGGAATACGATCTGGCGGCGCGGATGATCCTCGCGGGCCAGCGGATCGTCTTCAGCCCCGCGTTCCGAGTGCTGCACCGCAAGGACAACTCCGGGCGGAACATGAACGCGATCCTGCGGAGCCTGGTGCGGAACAACTCGTGGGTCGCGCAACGGTACGCGCCCGATGGCGTGCTGGAATGGACGCTGGATGACACGGTCGAGCGGTATCGGCGGATTGCTGAGCGCGAGAACGCGCTGGCCGGGTACGAGACCGGGTTGTCGGAGCTGCGCGAGACGCTGGATACGCAGCAGCGCACGCCGATGACCGATACGCAATACGACCGGTTCACGGGGCTTGCGGCGGTGCGCGAGAAGCTCGGGCCGCTGCTGCGCGATCACGCTGGTCCGGTGTGGGTCGGGATGCCCGAAGGCGCTGCGCCCGGGAAGAACGCGTGGGCGATCCGGCGGGTGCTGGGAGAGATGAAGGCAACGGAGACGGACGACCCGGGTGAGGCCTCGCTGTGGATTCCGGCGACACTGTCACCGGGACCGATGCTGGACGCGGCGGAGTGGTTTGTGGCACAGGGCGGATCTCGCGTGGAGACCGCATGGGATGCCGGGCAAATACTGGCCTCCACCGGCGCAACTGCTCGCTGAAACTGCGCTTAGCACTCGGCGTATGATGGTCGCATGACCGAAGCGAGAGCAGAGCAGGGGCGGCGGTTCGTGAAGCGAACTGCGCTGGCGAAGGTGAACCTGGCGCTGGCGGTGGGAGCGCCGATCGATGACGATTCCGAGCACGACGGCATGCACCCGATCGCCTCGTGGATGGTGCCGATCGGCCTCGCCGACGATCTGCTGGTGACGCGGCTCGAGGATGACCGGTTGTCACGCTATGCGATCCTGTGGCACGAGCAGGCGCCGCAGAAAGCCGCGGCGATCGACTGGTCGGTGCGCGATGACCTCGCGGTTCGGGCGCACCTGCTTCTGGAGCGCGAGGTCGGGCGTTCGCTGCCGGTGCAGATGAAACTCGACAAGCGAATCCCGGTGGGTGGCGGGCTCGGGGGCGGGAGTTCGGACGCCGCGGCGATGCTGCTGGCGGTGCGGGAACTGTTCGAACTGGACCTGAGCGATACGGATCTTCGGATGCTGTCGCGCGAGCTCGGATCGGATGTGCCGTTCTTTCTGCAGAGCCGCGATGATCGGTCGGGCGTGGGGCCGGGGCCTGCGGTGATCGAGGGGCTGGGCGAGAAGTGCACGCCGGTGGGGCCGGTGCACCCGTCGAGTGCGCATCTGGTGCTGGTGCTGCCGGAGTTCGGCTGCGCGACGGGGAAGGTGTACCGCGCGTTTGATCACGCGGTGACGGGCGTCGATGGATCGAGCGACCATGTGCTGCGTGATGTCGAGGTGCACCAGCTCGCGGCATCGGGTGAGGTGCGATCGCACGAACTGTTCAATGATCTTGGCGGGCCGGCGCAGCTTGTGCAGCCGAAGCTGGCGGCGGTCATGGCGAACATCGAGCGGGCGATCGGCGCGACGGCGCATGTGACCGGGTCGGGATCGACGCTGTTCCTGCCCTGCCCGGGTGGCGAGGTCGAGGCGGAGCTTCTGGCGCAGCAGCTCGATAACCACCTGGTGGGCTGCCGCGCGATCGCGACGCGGCTGGTTTGAGGCGGTGGGCTGGTGCGATCA
Source organism: uncultured Phycisphaeraceae bacterium (assembly GCA_964543335.1). Lineage (GTDB taxonomy): Bacteria > Planctomycetota > Phycisphaerae > Phycisphaerales > UBA1924 > JANSXG01. The sequence goes on from CAZIXS010000059.1 coordinate 6,377, forward strand.
GCCGCCGCGGCGCTCGGCGAGGTCGTTGAGGGTTTCGCCGATCCCCGGGTCGGAGGTGATGTCTTTCATGGTCTTGGCGAGTTTGCAGCGCCAGTTGGGGTATTCGGTGCTGGTGCCTGGGATGTTCTGCGGGCGGGTTTCGCCCCAGAAGTCTTCGATGTTGACGAGGGCGAGTTCGGCGTCGCTCTCGGCGATGTAGCGGTTGAACGCCGCGCCGAGTTGCGGTGCGCTGGGGTTCTTCGCGCAGTAGCCCTTGGCGACGAGGTGGTCGGCGAGCGCGCGGGCGCGATCGGTCCACGAGTCGGGCATGCTGTCGAGGGTCTTGGGGGTGGCGTTGCCCTTGCCGAGGTACTGCACGACATCGCCACCCATGAGGTCGAGCGCGAAAGGCGGGAGGTCGTGGGTGTTGAGACTCGCGGCGCGGTTGGCAGCGATGGGGGCGAGGGATGCGGTGGTCTTGCCCTTGCTCTTGCCGGACTTGGCGGTCTGGGTGCGGACGCTGAACTGGCCGATGTAGAGCATGCCGACGCGGTGCTTTTCCATGGCGATCTCGATCGCTTCGGGCACCGTGCCGAGGTTCTCGCCGATCAGGCGGCACTTGGCCCGGTGTGATTCGATGCACAGGATGGCGAAGAGTTCGTCGTGCTCGTAGCCGACATAGACGCCTTCCGTGCCGCTCATGCCTTCGGGGATCATGAACAGGCGGTAAAAGCACATGACATGGTCGAGGCGGAGGAAGTGCGCGTGCGCGAGATGGTTGCGCAGCGCATCGATGAAGTGGCGGTAGCCGGTCTGACGCGCGACGTCGGGATGCATGGGCGGGAAGCCCCAGTTCTGCCCAGCTTCGAAGGAGGGATCGGGAGGCGCACCGACGGTGGCTCCGGTGATGAACAGGTCCTGGTTGGTCCAGATGTCGTAGCCGCTGGCGTGGGTGCCGACGGGCAGGTCGAGGTAGAGCTTTCCACCGCGCTCGGCCATCTCGGCGCTGAATGAAGCAAGCTGTTCGTGCATGGCGAACTGCGCGTAGAGGTGGTAGCGCTCGTCTTCGGGGCGGTAGTCGCCGGCGCGGAGGGTGCCGTTGCGCATGCGCTTGGGCCAGTCCTGCCAGGGCTTGTCCTGGGATTCGCCGGTGGCGCGGAAGCGGGCGTAGCGGGTGACTTCGGGGGTCTGCTTGAGGAAGGCTTTGTACGCAGCGGACTTGTCGGCGCCGGAGGCGAAGAAGTGTTCCGAAAGCAGAGCCAGGAGCTCGCGCTTGTGGGCGGCGACGGCGCGGTAGTCGATGAGCTTGGCCCGCCGAAGGGCGGCGGCCTGCTTGCGATAGGCCTCACTGGTGAGGAGCTTCTGCGCTTCGGCGCAGGACTCGAAGCCGGGGGCACGCTCGGGGTCGAGCAGCAGTTCGTTCCAGAACAGGCGGCTGACGGGCGCGTAGGGGCCGGGGTTGAAGACCTCGCCCTGCAGGAAGCCCGAGAGCAGCGGCAGGGTGGAGATCAGGTCGGCGCCGTGCTGGGCACCCCAGGTGGCGAGGTTGCGCAGGTCGGTGAGGTCGCCGATGCCCTGGTTGCGTTCGGAGCGGATGCTGTAGGTGGGGCAGAAGAGGCCGAGGCTTTTGCCGCCACGTTCGCCGGCCATGCCCTGATCGGTGGGGACCTGATAGGAGACCTTGGGGGCGCAGAGGAGCAGGGACTCGAATGATTCCTTGCCGTGGGTGATGGTCAGGCGGTGGTAGCCCGCGCCGAGTTGGTGGTCGGCGGGGGTGCGCGAGGTGCTGCCGGGCAGAGGGAGCAGCGCGAACGGGGCGCGGGTGCCGGTGCGGGTGCGCCGCGTGACGCTGCGCAGGTCGGCGAGTTTGGCGCTGCCCGAGAGCGTGCGACCGTCTTCGGTTTCGATGGTCCAGGCGATGGTAGCGGCGGGCTTGGCGGGCAGACGGACGGGGACCGTCGCTTTGCTGCCGATCCAGGCGACGGTAATGGGCTCGACCCGGCAGGCGGCGAGTTCGGTCTCGAGGTGTTCGAGGATCGAGGAAGCCTGCGCTGCGTGCTCGATGGGGTGGCCCATGCCGCTGATGAGGCGCAGGAGCGCTTCGTCGGAAGCTTCGACGAGGCCGTCGCGATCGGACTGGTAGCTGGTGAAGATGCGCAGGGCCGAGGCGAGGCGGCGGAGGGCGGCGCGGTCGGAGCGTGTTGTGCGTATTGATGCGGCCGTTGCCATTGGAGCGGGAGCTTTCATGGGAGCGCGGGAGAGGCGGGGTGGTTCGGAGGATGCGCGGCGCGACCGTGGCCCGCGCGCTGGGGCTGAGTGTACCGGAATTCGGGGGTGGGCAAGCGGTCAGCCGACGGTCTGGGGCGGGGTTGGCTGATCGCCGGGCGGGAGGATTTCCTCTTCCCCCTCGATCCCGAAGGCGGGCCACAGCGAGCGGTCGAGCACGCGTCCGGGATCCTTATCGATTCCAGGAAAATCCCCGAGCATCCCGCCCGAGTTCACGATCCGGCTCGGCAACTCGCAGCCGCAGTCTTCTAGCGTAAATCGCAGGCCGCTGGAACTGTTTGTACCCAGTAGCACATAGCGTTCGGAGAACACCCGGTCCTGTTGGAGGCAGATCGCCTGGTCCAAGGTAATCTCGAACTCGGCTTCCATCCGGTCGTCGGCGTTCTCGATGATCGGGTAGAGCGGACGCCCCGCGGACATCTTGGCGACGCGTGCCGCGCCTGTCCGGTCGTTCGGGGCGACATAGTCCGAGCGCATGGATGCCGTGGTGTACTCAACGCGCCCGTCGTACTGGTCGTACTCGTCAGGGCAGTCAATAAGCAGGTAGAGGTGGCGGCCCTTACCGGCCACGATGAAACTCCGCAGTTTGGCTCTGCAGATGATCGGCTCAGGTGGGATAACCTCGACGATCTGCTCCTCGTTGGCGGTTTCGGGAGCGGGTTCGCATCCCGATGGACCGACCAAAGCGAGGAGTAGCGGGAGCACCAGTGCAGTTCGGCGAGAGAGCATCAGCCGATTCTAGCGAGCACAGTCCATGCCGTTGCGGTCAGTCCGGACGAACCTGGTGGCGCTGCATCATCGCGACATACTTGCAGAGCTGATCCACGATGAACTTCTGGTACGGCGGGTTGTGGCTGAACTCGAAGGAGAGACCTGCGTACAGCCGCTGAGATGAATCGATATGGGTGTGGCGAAGTCGTGCGACGGCGCACAGCGGCGAGCCGATGTCCGGGCGCAGATCGATACGCAGCCAGAAGGCCTGATGCGTGTCCATCCCAGTGTTTTCAGTGGAATCAAGGATAAGGCCGACGCCGCCACCGCCGATGTTCATCAGGCGGGCTTCCCGAGCAGGGCCGACCTCGGGCAGTTGCAGCGAGGTCGCATCCTCTGGGCCGATCTTTCCTGCGAGGCCCCTGTCCTTGATCGAGAAAATCTCATCCCGGCAGGCGGTCTCGGAGATAATCGCGCTCTGCACATCAAGGAGCTGGTACATCGTGACCTTCGGCAGGTCGAGGCCAAGCGTGGAGACTCGGTAGAAATTACGCCGCTGGCAGCGCTCGACCGTGGTCGGCATCTGCAGTTTCAGCCCCATGGTGCTCGATCTTCCGCCGCCGAGTTCGATCTTTTCCCTGCTCAGGACGGTCGTGCGGAACATCCAGCGGTTCTGTCCGATGGCGATGATGCAGACCAGGTCGATCCCTTCCTTGAGATCAAAGGTCTGTTCGAGGACCATGGGCTGATCGACCACGATCCAGTCTTTGTCCATATCGAGGATTCGCACTCGCCAGATGATGTTCTTGGCGGACTGGTCGCTGTCGGGATCGACGACGGTGGGTACCCCGGCCTCGGTTTTTCCGATGTAGCGAGGCAGGGTGATCTCGAGTGCTCCGCCACGCTCGTAAATCTGAACGAGTGAGCGGTGCCAGTTCTCGGTTCTGGATCGCGTCGCGGGCATGGTGAGGCTCCTAGTCTCGGCGGCAACTGGGGCAGAATGCTGAAACCAGCATCGGCAGAGTCCGGGCCGGTGTTGATGCCGGGTTCCACGCGTGCGAGTCAAACTGGGGGCGGGACGCGGGCTGTGCGCGATCGCGGACGCGTTATCGGTCTGGTGTGAAGAAGATCATCGCCTCTTCGGGGGAGCGGACGGGTTCGGCGAAGCCCGAGCAGGCGGCGAGCAGGCGGAGTTCTCCGATCGAATAGATGCGGTGCAGACGGTCGGTGGGGAGGATCTCGATCTCGTCGGGATCGACCTGCGAACCACGCCGGATGGCGATGACGGGATCGCCGGGCTTCCACACCATCTGCCAGAGTTCGGTGCCCGAGCCGTCCTGCGGATCCATCTCGGCGATGCCGGATTGCCAATTGCCCTCGGAGACCTCGTACCAGAGTTCGTGGGGGAAGTCGTCGATGGCGAAGAAACCCTTCGCCGGCATTGCCTCGTGCAACACCCGCAGGAGCTGGAGTGCTGCGAGCGGGTCGTGCAGGAGCATGAACGTGTGGCCGAGGAAGATCGCGCCGGCGATGGGCTGCGGGGCGGCCTCGCGCATGGTCTGTGCGGAAAGAGCGGTGGCGTCGGCGTGAAGGGTGGTCACCCGGGCTCGCGTCTCTTGGTCTTCGCGGTCCAACTTGGCGCGGAGGGCGTCGAGGGCTTTTGGGTCGTTGTCGATGGCGAGAACGGTGCGCCCTGCTCGGGCGAGGGGGATCGCGGTGCGACCATCGCCGCACCCGAGATCGACGATGCAGCCGTTGAGCGATGCGGTGCGTTCAAGCAGCGCCTCGAGCTGCATGGCGGCGGTGTCGTCGTCGAGGGGGCAGTAGTCGTCGGGTGCGTGCTGGCTCATGCGAGCAGCGTAGCGTGGGCGGGTCAGTCGGACTGGACTTTGCCGTTGTGGCTCGGGTCGACGGGCTTGCGTTTCTTGGTTCGCTTGCGGTTGTGGAGAAGGTCGTAGACCTGATCGACATCGAATTCGGGCAGGCCGGCGGCGTAGGCGATCTGCGCGAGCATGACGCGGTTGGTGACGCCGAGCTTGCGACCGAGCGAGGCGCGGTGCCACTGGATGGTGCGCTTGCTGCGGAAGAGCTGGTCGGCGATGGCGGCTGCGGAGTAGCCGTCGCCGATCATCTTGAGGACCTGGAGTTCGCGGCGGGTGAGTTTGGCGAGCGGGCCGAGATCGTGCACGGAGGCGCGGACGAGGCGGACCTGGGTGCCGTCGGGCAGATTGCTGAGCTGGGCGAGCAGGCCGTGGGAGGTGGCGCTGACGCCGGGCCGTCCGTTGCCGGCGTCTTCAAGGGGTTCGTAGAGCACGTGGGACCATGCGCCGCGGACCATGGCGCAGAAGTACAGCGGCTGGGCGTGATCGATGCACTCCTTGATGAGGCGCATGCGATCTTCGGCGAACTCCCGGTTGAAGAGATCGTGGAGCTGCTTCCCGCGGATGTCTGTGGCATCCTTGGTGCGGAGCATGCGTGTCCAGGTGTCGTTTGCGTCGAGTACTGTGCCGCGATCGTCGATCACGATCCGTCCACCGGCTCTGGTGTCGAGCATCTGCAAAAAAGGCTCGGCGTTCACCAGAATCGTGCTGTTGGTCTGTGACGCGACAGGCACCTTCTCTGCCTGCTGCTTCATCTGCGTGAGTCTCCTCGATGCAAGCGTGTTGGGCTTGCAGGAACGAGTCGTACGGGAAGTCTGCCTGTCCCGTCTTGCTCCGCGTGCGCGGGGCTTACCTTGTCTACCGCCCAACTTGGGTGGGGCTCCGTCGCGAGCCGCGAATCTTCGCATGAAATGCTGGGCGATGGTTTGGCCGGTCGCGCCGTGCAAATATAAACAGGCACAAATACCGGGCAACATCCGGCAAATTTAGCCGGAATCGGTGGTGCCCCGGGGCATTTCTGAGAGATTCTCAGTACGGTGCGACTCTGATATGTTCAGGCGAGACCGATGGACTCGTCGGCGTAGACATCCTGGATGGCGTTCAGGAGTTGGACGCCTTCGCCCATGGGGCGCTGGAAGGCCTTGCGTCCGGAGATCAGGCCGACACCACCAGCCCGCTTGTTGATGACAGCCGTCTTGACGGCCTCGGCGAGATCGCCCTTGCCGCTGCTCGCGCCGCCGGAGTTCAGGAGCGGGCTGCGGCCCATGTAGCAGTTGGCGAGCTGGTAGCGGGTGAGTTCGATGAGGTGGCCACCGGTGCCGTCTTCGTTGGCGCCCGAGAGTTCAGTGTAGATGCGCTTGTCGAACTTGCCGTAGCCGGAGTCACCCATGTTGAGGGCGGCGTAGCCGCCGGTGTGGGTGGGGAGCTTCTGCTTGATGATGTCGGCCTGGATGGTGACGCCGAGGTGGTTGGCCTGGGCGGTGAGGTCGGAGGCGGTGTGGTTGTCCTTGCCGCCGTTCTTCTTCTGGTTGAAGGCGTCGTTGCGGATGTAGCACCAGAGCACGGTGACGAGGCCGTAGGAGTGGGCTTCTTCGAAGGCGGCAGAGATCTCTTCGATCTGACGGGTGGATTCTTCGCTGCCGAAGTAGATGGTGGCGCCGACCGAGACCGCGCCCATTTCGTAGGCCTGTCGGACGCTGGCGAACTTGCGCTGGTCGAACTTGTTGGGGAAGGTCATGAGCTCGTTGTGGTTGAGCTTGACCATGAAGGGGATCTTGTGGGCCCATTTGCGGGCGCAGGAGCCGAGCACGCCGAGGGTGGAGGCGACGGCGTTGCAGCCGCCTTCGTAGGCGAGCTCGACGATCTTCTCAGGGTCGAAGTAGATGGGGTTGGGGGCGAAGCTGGCACCGGCGGAGTGCTCGATGCCCTGGTCGACGGGCAGGATGGACATGTAGCCAGTGCCGCCGAGACGCCCGTGGTTGAGCATGGTCTGGAAGTTCCGCAGGACCGGTGCGGGGCGATCGGTGATGGAGAGAACGCGGTCGACAAAGTCCGGGCCGGGGGCGTGGATCTGGTCCTTTTTGATGCCGGTGCAGGAGTAGCCGAGCAGGTCGTCGGCGTCGCCGGCGAGCAGGTCATGGATGTTGGTGCTGGTGGCGGCGGTGGTCATGGCGGGAGCTCCGGGACCCGAAGGAGTGTCGTGATCAAAATCGAACGGCCAGAATACCACAACAGCCCAACCGGGAAGGCGGGCTGCGGTTCAGAATGCGCTGCTTTTGGTGGGGTGCGAGGCGATCAGGCCTTGGAGCGTGAGCCCGGCTTGATGTTGGTGACGATCTTGGGGCGCGAGGTTTCGGGGGTCTCGATTTCGCCTTCGGTCTCGTCCACGGAGGACTGCATGCGTCGTCCGACTTTGAACTTCACGACATTCTTGGCGGGCACCGGAACGGGCTCGAGGGTCTTGGGGTTCTGGGCCACCCGCGCTTCGCGCTTTCGGATCTCGAAGACGCCGAAATCGCGGAACTCGAGCCGGTTGCCCTTGCCGAGCTCGACGATCACCTCGTCCAGAAATTCCTGAACGGTGGATTTGACATCGACGCGCTTCTGGCCGGTTTTCTCGGCGATGCGGTCGATGAGGTCTTTCTTGGTGATCGTGGCCATGTTCGGTCTCCCTTGGATCAGTGCGGAGTCAGACGCCGCTGCATCTTTGGACGCTGGTGCGTCCGGGGCGTTCGGCGGATGCTGACTCCGAGGCGGAGGGTCGGTCCCCGCACTGGGGGTAGTATGGCACGCTCACAACCCTCAGTCAATGAAACACTTGTGAGGATTGCCGGAATCCACGGAAGACCCACAGGGTGGTTTGCCTATTGTGAAATGGGCGAACGCTCGGGCGGGCGTTCAGTACTGGCGCCAGCGCCAGAAGCGGATGGGGCGCTCTGCGGGGCGGGGTGCCTCGGGCCACTGGTTGGTGGCGAGCAGGGGGGCTCGCGAGGAGGGGCTGAGGAGGCTGTCGTTGCGTGCGTACTCGAAGCGATCGGCCTCGATCAGGCCCACGCCGGGCTGTCCGGCGTTGGAAGCGTGCCAGGCGCGGACGGGCTGGCTGCTGAAGACGAGGGAATCCGGACTGGAAAGTTGGGTGACCGGTGCGGTGAACGGGGCGGGGTCATGGCGTGCGCAGCCGACGGCGAGCAGCGTCCCTGCGAGGCAGAGAGCGGCTGAGAGTCGGAGCCCTGTCTTTGATTTCGCGCAAAACATGCCTATCTGAGGATACACGGCGCGTGCCATAAGTCGAGGGAGGCGTTTGAAGTGTTTGCGGCGGGGTTCCCAGTCGCGAATTGGTTATCGGGGTTGTGCGTGGGGAACGCGTGGTGTGGGTGGGTGTTGCCTGGAGGCCACGAAAAAGGGCGGCCGAGTTGGCCGCCCTTTGCAGAGATGGTCGAGAGGTGAGTTGGTCGCTCAGGGACGGGCGACGCGGGTGACCCCGGTGAACTGGTACTGGATCGGGCCGTGGTTTTCGATGTCGGTGTAGATGGCGACTCGGCCCATGTAACCGCCGGCCCGATCGGGTGCGTTGCCCCGGATGGTGACGGTGAAGGCGGTGCCCTGAGACGAGGCGACGGGAGCGACCTCGTAGGAGAAGTTGGGCGCTTCGCCTTCGAAGAGCTTCACATCGGTGATGTTGAAGGGCCGGTCCTTGGTGGACTTGACGGTGAAGGTGTGCTCGAAAGCGTCACCGGGCTGGGCGAGGGGTGAGCGTCCGAAGCGGGGTTCGGAAACGACCTGTCCGACGACTTCGCCTCGGATCACGATGTTGAAGCTCTGCTCGGACTGCTCGGCTGCTTCGCCGTTGCCGGCGGCGATGACGAGGTTGCCGACGACCCGGTTGAGCGGGCCGACGGGCATGTCGGGCTTGGTCTGGATGAGCAACTGGCCCCGGGCGGGGAAGTCATCGTTGACGGGATCGAGCTGGGTGTAGGACCAGGTGAACTGGTCGGCGAAATCGCCGAGGTCGAATTGCCTGACTGCGAAGTTTGGGTCGCGAGACTCGATGACCACGCGGGTCTGGCCGATGTTGCCGGACTCGATTCGCCCGAGGTTGAGGACCTGCGCGGACAGTTTCACCGAGGGGATGTAGTTCGCGACGAACTCCAGCACGACGACGGGGTTGCTCTCGGAGTTGGTGTGGACGCGGATGGACTTGCGCTGAACGCCTGCCTGGTTGGAGGGCGTGAAGGTGAAGAGGATCTCGGCGCTGGTGCCGGGTTCCCAACTGGAGTTGCGGAGGGCGTCCTGGTTGGCGGCGGTGCAGCCGCAGGTCGTCTGGATATGGTCGATGATGAGCGGCTCGGTGCCGGTGCTGGTGAAGACGAACTTCCCATCGACGGGGGCGGTGCTGTAAAGGTTTCCGAAGTCGTAGAGGATCGTGTCGAACTCGACCATGGAGTTCGGGTTCTTCGGCGAGTTGGGCAGGGTGTTGGGGTTGACCTTCGCGGTGGAGATCGCGGCGTCCTGCTTGGCCTGCAGATCTTCTTTCTGTGGGCCGCTCGGCTTTGCGTTGTCCGCGGCGGGGTCGCGGTCTTGGTTGAGGCCCGAGGCAAGCTGGTCGGCGCGGCTGAGGTCGGCCTGGGCGAGGCCGGGCTCCTGCGAGGACTGATTGGCACCGGCCTGGTTGGCGACCTGCTGGGTCGGGGTGGCCGGCTCGACCGGTCGGTTGGAGGTGTTCATGGCGATCACGCCAAGAGCGATGACGCCACCGGCGAGGATGGCGACGCCGGCGATGCGGCCGAACGGTGCAGAGCCGCCGGCGCTGGTGTTGTTTGGATTGCTCATCTCTGCTCCTCTGTCTTTTCGGTCAGGGCCATCGGTACGGAGTGTGGCCGCCGATGAAGCGTACGCGGAAGTGTCCGGATCGCAAGCCGATGCTTGGGATAATGGTCTGGAGGACCCCACCGGGTTCCTCCCAGACGCACTGTATACCGTTGCTTGAACGCCGGGTTGACTCGGGGCTATTCCACCAAGACCGGCTTCACCGGGATGATGGGACCCCAAGAACGGTCATCGGACGATGATGGGTGGCTCATGACTGCCGATGGGAACGCGCCCGGGAGGATTCGAACCTCCGACCTGCGGTTTCAGCTCACCCCACGGTTTCCCGCGGGACCGGACCATCTCATCACCCACGGCCGGTTGGCCGTTGGGGTGCCGGGCGCTTCCGATGGGCAAAATGCCCATGCGGTGCAGGGTTATTGCCGGGGCGGCTCACCCGCTGGTCTCTACACCTTCCGCCGACTGGGAGAATATGGATTCTCCTGCCCCATCGGCGGCTCGGCTCGGGATTACCCGTGAATCTGTGGGATTCGTGTGGGCTTCCCCGAGTTCACCCGGTTCGCCTCTCGGCGTTCCCGCCGAGGGCCCCTCTTCGTGTCAAAAAGAAGGAAACCGCTGCTCTATCCTGCTGAGCTACGAGCGCTCTGGTGGGTTCGGCTGCTTTGGTGGGAGATCAACGCCTGCGCCGGGTGCCGGGCCCGGAGTGAGCGTCGTCGGCGCACAATGCGTCGATGAGGTGTGCGAGTATACCGATGCTTGGCGAGGCCAAGGCGGGGATTGGTGGCGCGTCCGAGAACGCTGGCCGATACGATCGGAGCGATGGCCAAACACTCCTCTACGCCATCTCGTCGAGCGATGCCCGTGCGCAGGCGGAGCTGGAGATTCCGGCTCGTTCGCGCCGGGGTTGTCGCTGCGTTGCTGGTGGTGATCGGGTTGGTGACGGTCACGCAGACTCCGGTGCTGCGCTGGATCGTGATGGGTCAGATCGAGGGTCGTCTGGGGGGTGAGGCGTCGGCGGGTTCGTGCCGCATCTCTCTGGGCGGGGTGCTGGTGGTGGAGGACCTGGTGCTGCGCCTTCCCGGGCTGGAGGGGGAGGCCGGTGAGTACCTGCGTGCGGATGAACTGCGGGCGCACATCGAGTGGGGGAGTCTGCTCGGGGGCGGGAACCCGCTGACGGATCTGGTGCTGCGGGGATCGGTGGTGCGTGTTTCGCTGGATGCGCAGACGAGCGTGGTGAACCTTTCGAAGCTGCGTCCTCGCAGCGGGAGTGGGGTGGCGAGCGGCTATCCGCGATTGGTTCTCGAGGATGTGACCGTTGAACTGGGCGAGCATTCCGAACGATCGGCGGGCACTGCCCCGGAGTACCGACAGCTGACCACGCTGGACCTCAAGGGGCAGATGGTTCAGAGTCCGGGCTCGGACCGGATGTACGAGGTTGAACTCGCGCAGATGCT
>CAZIXS010000060.1:0-17442 GCA_964543335.1 uncultured Phycisphaeraceae bacterium
GGCGGGGCGGCATCATGGACGATGTGCTCGTTTACCGACTCGACGATGACGAGTTCATGATCGTCTGCAACGCCTCGAACCGCGAAAAGGTCGTGAACCATATGCGCCGCGTTGCCGACGAAAGCGGCTTCAAGGTCAAGATCGACGACAAGACCGAGAGCACCGCGATGGTGGCGATCCAGGGCCCGCGCGTGATGGAGATCGTCTCCAAGGTCTCCCGCGAGGTACCGACGCTCAAGCGTTACCGCTTCGTCGAGAAGAACCTGATGATCATGAAGCTGCTCGTCAGCCGCACCGGCTACACCGGTGAGGACGGCGTGGAGGTCATCCTGCCCGCCAAGGCGGTCGGCATGGCGATGAAGATGCTGCTGAAGGACGCCGGTGCCGCCGACGCGATCTTCAAGCCCTGCGGCCTCGGCGCCCGCGACACGCTTCGCATGGAAGCCGGCATGCCCCTCTACGGGCACGAACTGGGTGAAGACATCAACGCGCTCGCCACCGGGCTCGGCTTCGCCATGAACCTCGACAAGCACGAGGACGAGCGCGGCGAGAAGTTCATCGGCCAGGAGGCGCTGCTCGAAACCCAGGCCTCAGGCGGGCCGCGTCAGACCCTCGTGGGCTTGTTCGTCGAGGGCAAGCGCACCGCACGCCAGCACATGAAGCTGCTCAAAGACGGTCAGGAAGTCGGCGAGATCACTTCGGGCTGCATGAGTCCGACGCTGGAGCGCCCGATCGCGATGGCCTATGTGAACAAAGAACTCGCCGAGCCGGGAACGACGCTGGACATCGACCTCGGGCGGGACAAGACCACGGGCGCGGAAGTGACGCCGCTGCCGTTTTACAAGGCACCGAAGAAGTAAACAGAGCCGGTTTCAGCTCGCCGCCCGGCTCGCCGTCGTTCGACGACGCGGGGCTGGCTTCGGATCTTCGCACTCGGCTTCCGTCCGTGCGATGGAGTGACGGAACCAGCGGCTGGGCTTTTCGTCGGCCAGACGCTGGTTGAGTTTGCGCAGCGCCTCGACCTCGATCTGGCGGACACGCTCGCGCGTCAGCCCGATCTCCGCGCCGATCTGCTTCAGCGTCAGCGGTTCCTTGCCGTCGAGGCCGAACCGCAGACGCAGCACTCGGGCCTCGCGCTCGTCGATCGCGTCGAGCAGTTTCAGAACGGTCTGCATCTCGTCGCGACGCAGCATCTCGCCCTCGGGGGTCTCGGTGTTGGCGCAGGCCAGCAGCGACGAGAAATCGACCGTGTTTCCTTCGCCGTCCGTCGCGGTCGAGGCGGCGGAGTACATCGCACGACCGGCCTTGCGGATGACATTGATCTTCTTGACCGGCAGGCCCATCAGTTTCGCGCACTCCTCGGTCGAGGGCATGCGGTTGTGCTCGTCCTTGAAGCGGATACAGGCCTGCTTCCACTTGGCGATCAGTTCGACCATATACGCGGGCACGTGCATGGGCTGGCCCGAGTTGATCAGCGCACGCTTGATGGCCTGCTTGATCCACCAGCTGGCATAGGTCGAGAAGCGGGCGCCCTGCGCGGGGTCGAACCCTTCCACGGCGCGGATGAGCCCGATGTTGCCCTCTTCGATGAGGTCGGTGAGCGTCAGGCCACGGTTGGTGTAGTGCTTGGCGATGGAGACGACCAGGCGCAGGTTGGCCCGAACGAGAATGTCCCGTGCTTCCGGGCAGCCCTCGTTGATCACACGCCAGCCGTAGAGGCGTTCCTCTTCGGGCGTGAGCAGAGCAACTTCGTTGATCTGCTTGAGGTAAAGCTGTAGATCGGTCTCGAGTTCGCTGCGCGACATGCTCGAAGCTACCTCCCCGTGTCACCGGGCTTCACGCAGCCCGGAGCCGCTGTGCCGGTAGTCGGTGCTTTGCTGGCGAGCGCCGCACCGCGGCAAGCGGGATGTCTCTCTGTCTCTCTGCGATGCGCTGCCCTGGCGCGACGAACCCACCTCGTCCGCTCGCGAGCACACTGTACCCGCTCCCGGACCCAATGTTCTCCGCATACTGCGGAGTCCTCGTGGTATCGGTTGGATCCTCGCCGGTATCCATCCCCCGCCCACGCTGTAGAATGCTATCCGCACCACCAGCCGGAACAGTTCCACAAGCGACCGGTAATACTGGACTTATCCCAAAAACGCAAGGAAAATTTCCGCTTTATCGGCCAAGGCATACGATCGGACTGCCTCGTCCACGCCCCGAGGTCGATCCGGAAGAACCGACCTCGCGATCAGGAGCACCCGGCATGACCAACGACCTCAGCCAGATCCTCAAAAACTGGCCCTACGAGTCCGGACAGATCAATGTCCGGCTCATCACGGGTGATGACGGCGAACCCAAGGTCCAGATGCGCCTCGACCTCGGCCTCCTCCAGATGGAGGCCTTCGGTCGCCCGGACGGGGAGCGCCCCCACGGCTTCGAGAGCCTGCTCGAGTACTACGAATCCCTCGCCGAGGACACCGGCATGCTCGGCACCGACCCGATCGATGCCGACCCCGAGGGCGAGGCCTTCGAGGAGGACCGCGAGGAAGCGGAAGCCGATCCGCTCGAACTCAGCACCGAAGACTGCCGCGCCCTTCGCGAGGAAGCGGTGCAGTACTACCACCGGTATATTTCCCTTCTTGTGCTGGGCGATTTCATGGGCGTGGTCCGCGATACCAGCCGCAACCTGCGCGTGATCGAGTTCTGCGAGGCCTTCGCCGAGGAGGAGGAGGATCGGGAGGTCCTCAAGCAGTTCCGCCCATACATCACCATGATGCGCACCCGGGCCCTGGCTTCTCAGATGCTCGCCGACGAGGAGCCGAAGGCGGCGATGGTGGCGATCGACGACGGGCTCGCCCAACTCCGGCGCATCTACGACGACCTCGGCAAATCCGGAGCCTTCGAGGGCTCTCATGAAGCCCAGCTGCTCCGGGGGATGCGCGATGAGCTCGTCAAGAAACTGCCTTCCTCCCAGCGCACCGAACTCAAGCAGCGGCTCGAAGAAGCGATCCGCTCCGAGAACTACGAGCTCGCGGCGATCCTCAGAGACGAACTCAGGATGCTCAAGGACTCGCCCGGCGGGGCCTGATCGGTCATTCCATTCGCCTTCTGCGATTCGCGCTGCGAGTGGCTGGCAATACCTCCCCTCCACACTGGGCGTTTCCAGAGCCCTACACTAGGGACTATGCGCCCGGTCCATGTCATCATCCCAACCCACACGACCCGCCACCTGCGTCTGACGCTTCTGGGCATCGCCTGCCAATCGACCGCCCCCGCCTCGGTGACGGTCTCCTGTGATAACCGCAAGGATGAGATCCGCGACCATCTCGCCGAGGTGGCCCGCGAATTCGGGTTTCCCATCACACTGGTCCGGCGCGAGCATCAGGGCATGGAACGGCTGGCCCAGGTCCGCAACAACGCCGTTCGCTCTCTCACCGGGCGATTTCCCGCCGAGATCAACGGCAAACCCGGCCTCACCCTCGACGAGGTCGAAGCCGATCCGCAGCTGCTCTTCCTGGATGGCGACTGCTTCCTCGAGAAGGAGGCCATCGCCAAGCACGCCCGACTCTCGGATCAGGCCGAACTGGTCATCCCGTTTCGCGTGGACACCACGAAGGAGCAGATCGAGGCCTTCGATGAGGCCAAGGCCCGGCGGGGAGAGATGCCCATCCCGATCACCGATCAGCAGCGCCGGCTCCTCGAGCACCGCCACACTCGCTACACCCGCCAACAGCGGATGAAAAACTGGCCCTTGCTGGGTCCGCTCCTGGTGAAGCCCCACAAGCCCAAGCTCCTGGGCGGGCACCACAGCGTCCGCCTGTCCAGTTACATCGCGGTCAACGGGCACGACGAGGAGTACCACACCTGGGGCACGGAGGACGATGACTTCTGCCGGCGGGTCTACGAAACCGGCGCCCGATCGGTCGTGGCGATCCGAGACATCGACTGCCTGCACCTCTACCACCCGACCCGGAACCCCGGTGATTGGCACGCCCGCCCGAACGCCGAGCGATTCCAGGGGGATCTGCCGACC
This sequence comes from uncultured Phycisphaeraceae bacterium, assembly GCA_964543335.1. Taxonomy (GTDB): domain Bacteria; phylum Planctomycetota; class Phycisphaerae; order Phycisphaerales; family UBA1924; genus JANSXG01. Next base: position 4,019 of record CAZIXS010000060.1, read on the forward strand.
CGCTGCGCGCACGGCCTCGACAATCCCATGCCACAAGGGGAAATCGAAGTGCTCTCGCTGGCCGGGACCTGAGATTGCGGCGGGTCGGTCGAGGAATCGATCACAAAATCGACCCCGGACCGAGTCGGCTGCACGGGTGGTGGCTAAAATAGAATGATTCTAAATCGCATCGGACCGGCTCGATCTCGGGCCCGATGCTTGAGCCAATCCATAGCACCCGATGGAGACCGTCCACCGATGAGCCTGAAACTGCCGATTTATCTCGACAACGCCGCCACTACGCGGACCGATCCGCGTGTCGTTGAAGCCATGCTGCCGTACTTCACCGAGATCTACGGCAACCCGGGATCGCGGAACCACAAGTTCGGCTGGCAGGCCGAGGACGCGGTCGATGCGGCCCGCGAGCAGATCGCCAAGCTCATCGGTGCCCAGCCCAAGGAAATCATCTTCACCAGCGGCTCGACCGAGGGGAACAACCTCGCCATCAAGGGCGCGGCCGAGATGTACGCCAAGAAGCCGGCGGGCGAAACCGGTCGCGGGCACATCATCACCGCCGCTCATGAGCACAAGGCCACGCTCGATCCGGTCAAGCGCCTGCAGAAGCAGGGTTTCGATGTCACCATCCTGAGCCCCCCCGCCGATGGCGTCATCACCGCCAAGCAGATCGAAGAAGCCATGCGTGAGGACACGATCCTCGTGACCATCATGTGGGCGAACAACGAGATCGGCACCATCAACGAGATCCCGCAGATCGGCAAGTTGTGCCACGACCGCAATGTCGTGTTCCACACCGACGCCACGCAGTGGGTCGGCAAGATGCCCACCGATGTCGAGAAGGACAACATCGACCTGATGACCTTCTCCGGGCACAAGATGTACGGTCCCAACGGCGTCGGCGGCTTGTATGTCCGTCGTCGCCGCCCGCGTGTCCGCATCACCGCCCAGATCGAAGGCGGCGGGCAGGAACGCGGCTTCCGCTCGGGCACGCTGAATGTCCCGGGCATCGTCGGGCTCGGCAAGGCGGCGGAACTCTGCATGGCGGAGATGGACAGCGAGCGCGAGCGCCTCGTTGCCCTTCGCACCAAGCTGGAGAAAGGCCTCGCCGCGGGCATCGAGCACACCCAGATCAACGGCAACGCCGACAAGCGACTGCCCCACATCCTCAACATGAGCTTCGGCTATGTCGAGGGTGAAGGACTGATGATGGCCATCAAGGACATCGCCTGCTCCTCCGGCTCGGCCTGCACCAGCGCTTCGCTCGAGCCGAGTTATGTGCTCAAGAGTCTGGGCGTCGGCGACGACCTCGCCCACTCCTCCCTGCGACTCTCGATGGGACGCTTCACCACCGATGAGGAAGTCGATTTCGCGATCGAGAAGATCGTCTGGGCGGTGAACCATCTGCGCCACCTGTCGCCGCTGTGGGACATGTTCAAGGAAGGCATCGATGTGAACGCCATCGAATGGCAGAACCACTGATCACCCGCACGCTCACGAATCAACCCAACAGATAAAGGGACACCACCCATGGCATACAGCGAAAAAGTCATTGACCACTACGAAAACCCCCGCAACGTTGGCAACTTCGGCACCACCGCCGATGTGAAGACCCGCAAGGACATCGGCGTCGGCATCGTCGGCGCTCCCGAGTGCGGCGATGTGATGCAGTTGCAGATCAAGGTCGGCGACGACGGCAAAATCGAAGATGCCAAGTTCAAGTGCTTCGGCTGCGGCTCGGCGATCGCCAGCTCCTCGCTCGCCACCGAGTGGATCAAAGGCAAGACCCTCGATGAGGCGATGGCCATCAAGAACACCGACCTCGTGGAAGAACTGAGCCTCCCGCCGGTGAAGATTCACTGCTCGGTGCTCGCCGAGGACTCGATCAAGACAGCGATCAAGGATTACCAGAAGAAGAACGGCCTGCTTAAGGAAGAGCATGAGCACGAACACGCGCACTGAGTTGTTCTCATGACCAAACCTGCGGAGGCCGGACGCTCAGCGAGTGTTCGGCCTTTTTGCATGCAAAGCGAGAGGTTCCGCCATGGCCGCCACACCGAAGCCACTGTCTGACCAGAAGATCAAGCTGTACATCGGCGCGGCGTACGCGCTCGGACTCATTGCGATCCTCCTTACGCTGATGAGTCATTTTCGGATGCTGCCGCCGCTCAATCTCTTCCCCCTGCGGACCCACTGGATCACCGTGGAGGACGAGTCGGGAAACACCAAGGTGCAACTCACCACCCTCGTGCGTGGCTCGCCATTGCTTCTGGTCACCGACGACCATGGCGAGGTCGTGATCTCCGCCGGGGCGGGCTCTGCAGGTCATGGGCAGCTGACCCTCGGCTCTGGCGGCGGCGGGTCGATCCGCATCGACGCAGGAAGCCCGGAGATACCCCCGTACATCGAACTGCGAGATCAGGCATCCGGCCGCCTGCGTCTGACCCTGGACGATGACGGGAATCCGATCCTCGTGAACCCTGCGACGGGAGAGACGAAACCGGTGTTCAACGACCCGGCGGAAGACGGGTAACGCGGTGTTTCTCGGACCGCCGCTTTGGCAGGCGAAATCCCCGTGAAATGGCCGATCCTGTGGCGATCGAGTCGCGTATAATCTCCCGAATCGCATCAGGCCCGGGATGCACACCCGCCAGCCCCTTCCAGATGGAGTTCCACCATGTCCACCACCACCGAAACACAAGCCGACGGCATCGTCCTGACCGCCACCGCCGCTCGCGAAGTCAAGACCATCATCCAGCAGCAGGATCTGGACCCGGACAAGGTTCGCCTGCGTGTGGGCGTGAAGGGCGGCGGCTGCTCCGGCTTCAGTTACATCCTCGACCTCACCGAGGTCAAGAAGGACACCGACGAGGAGATCGAGATCCACGGCGTGAAGATCATCTGCGACCCCAAGTCGCTGCTCTACCTCAACGGCACCACCATCGACTTCAAGGACGAGATCATGGGGCGCGGCTTCGTGTTCACGAACCCGAACGCAAACTCCACCTGCGGCTGCGGCTCCTCCTTCGCGGTCTGAGCCCACCCCCGGTTTGACGCCTCAAAGCCCGCTTCCAGCGGGTTTTTTCGTGCGCCCAACGCGACCTTTTCCACTGGCAGGGGTACAACTTTCGAGGCGGACAGCCGGTGCGGCTACAGTGTCGACTGGAAGATCCGACCCCCGACCCCGGCCCCCAAGCAACACGGAGTACCGCTGCGATGAGCAACTGGCAAAGTACCTGGACGAAAACCGGACGAGGACTCGCCGCGGCGGCTCTTCTTGGCGCGTGTGGTCTGGTGGCAACGCCCTCTACCGCGTTCGCCTTTCAGGACGCCGACACGCAGCTGACCGCCAGGGAAGAGCTGCAGACCGCCCCGTGGGTCCGCACGGTTCTCACCCCCGGTGGCGTGCTTGAGATGCAGGTGGCGGTGCGTCGCCTGGTTCCGAAGGATGGAACGGGCCCGGAACTGCTGGTGGCGGGCGCGGTCCACATCGGCGACTCGGAGTACTACCAAGTGCTGCAGGAATCGCTCGATGGGCTGCCGCTCGTGCTGTACGAGGGCGTGCTGCCGGCCGGTGGCGAATCCGTTGAACCGGCAAACGATGATCAGGCGCGGGACCTTACTCGGTCGCGCTTGCGCCTGCTCGCCTCACTCGAATTCCAACTCGATGACGCGACCAGCATCGACGACATGCTCGAACAGCTCGCTGACCGCAAGAAGCAGCGCGAGATCCTCGAAACCGCGCGCTTCGATGGCTGGGGATTCCCGATCCGCATGCTCCTCCAGGAAGACGGCGAGGCCGACTTCCTCTCTTACGGCTCCGACGGCGAACCGGGCGGACGGGGCTCCGCCGCAGATCTGCGTTTCAGCGATCAGCGTCCCCTTGCTCCGGCAGAGAAAGGCGAGGTCGATGGCATTCAGACGCAGATGGCCCGCGCCCTCGGCCTGACCTTCCAGCTCGAAGAGATGAGCGAGGACGGTCCGAACTGGCGGAACGCCGACATGTCGACTTCGCAGATCGAGCAGAGAGTCGCGGCGCTGGGGGGCGATGCCTCCGCGCTGTTCGACCAGCTCGGCGGCACGGGCCTGCCGGCACAGCTCATCGGCATGGTGCTGCGTTTGGTCGAAACCTTCCCGGGTGCCCAGGCCCGCGCCAAAATGATGCTGATGGACATGCTGGCCCAGAGCGATCTTCTGGAAATGGGCATGCCCGGCCCCGACGGCGAAGCCCTCATGAAGGTCATCATCGACGAGCGCAACCAGGTCATCGTCGACCGCTTGGTTGAGGCGCTGCCCGAAGCCGCGGCCAACGGCTGGGACACGATCGGCATCATCTACGGGGCTGGACACATGCCGGACCTGCTCGAACGCCTCGACGATCAGGTTGGCTACCGCGTCGAATCCGGCGACTGGAACACCGCGATCCGGCTTGATCTTGAAGCTTCGGGCATCAGCATGCGTGAGCGGGCGATGTACAAGCGCCAGATCGAGATGCAGCTGCGGTCGATGCAGCGCCAACTCGAACGCCAGCGCCGGTAATCACTCCGGATCTTCGGGCGACTCATCGTCCGTGTCGGGGTCATCGGGCAAGTCCAGACCGGGGCCACCTGCGCCTCGTCTGGACAGCGGGCGCGATTGCGCGAACATCCATTCCGCGAAGTCCATGGTCTGCTCATCGAGATCCATCGTCTTGGATCGCGCGTACACACGCTCGTAGACCACTCGGGTGAACGGGATCTCATCGAATTCCGCCGGCTGGGTAAAGCCACCAGAGCGGTAGTGCTCGCCGAACGCCTGATCGACCTCTTCCATGAGCAGTTCAAGGAGTCGGTCGGTGGCATCGTTGCCGAAGCGGGTCGTGTGCCGATTCACCGCGGTTTCCAGAAACTCGATGGCGTCGGCCTTCATCTGCGATCGCTGATACAGCTTGTAGCCGAAGAATCCGCCGACCGTGAGCACGGTGATGACCACCGAGAGAATCGCAAGACGCATGAGCCGCTCCTTCGAAGCACCGGTCTCCCCGGTGACCACTGGGAGACATCCTACACCATCAGCCTGCGTACACCATGCCCCATGGCGTAGACTGAGCAGTTCGATGGCCCGGCTGACGAGGACACATCATGCTGCCTAAAGAACTGCTGCGTCTCCGCTCGCTTTGCGCCGGGGTCTTGATTGCTGCTCCCTGGACGGGCGCTCAAGTCGCCGACCCGAGCCCCGCCGTTGAATCGCCTCGCTGGCCCGGACCAGCGAGAGCCGATCTTCGCATCCCCGATGGTGTCTGGTCGCAGATCGATGTTTCCGGAGCGTTCACCAGCGGGGTCGGGTACTCGCGCCAGCAGATGGGTCAGTACGGACGTGACGGATTTGTTCTCGAATCAACACTCAATCTCTTTGCCGATGCCCGCGCTGTCACTCGCGAAACCGGTCGAATCAGCGATGAGCTTCTCGCCGCGGCCCGCTCGCTCCGGCTCGGTGACCTGATGCACAACGGGTACGCGTTGCTGGATGCGCCGGCTGGGCGAGGCGTGCGAGCGCCGGGCTCAGACACTTGGGGAGTGGATTGGATTCAACCGGGCAGCACACCCACCGAGGCTCTGGAAGCCTTGGGGCGTCACTTCGCCGACCCTCGGGCGGAGTTAATCGACGACGCACCAGTGCGGATTCTCGATGACGACACGCTCGTGCGATGGGGTGAGTTGCCCCTGCCAGTGCAGCGACTCGTGGTCAGGATGCTCATCGCCGATGCCGAGGCACGCCCGTGGATCCGCGCGAGCGTGGCGCCGCAACTCATCCGCGAAGTGGCCGTGGAAAGCCTTCGCTTGCAGGGTGTGGACGGCCGCGCTCTCGCCTCGCGCTCGTACGGATTCACCGATGCGCTCGCCGGAGCGCAGGAACTCTGGCGCCCCGACGAGTCGGGCATTGGGCTCGACGCGAGGCCGTCGCCCGCCTCTCGAGCGCTGCTGGAGGGCTACGACCTTTCCATGATGGCCTGCGCGTCGGTGCTGTACGCTCGCCACGCCGCGGCCGCGATCGACGAATACCGGGCCTGGCAAACGCAATCCGGTTGGATTCCCGACGAACGCGAACCCTTGCGCGGGCTGGATTTCGACACGCCGCTCGGACCGGTGCGCATCCTTTCCAGCGAAGCAGACCGGCTCGCGGTCGGGTTGGAGGTGCCGCTTGCGGAAGTCGCTCGCGATGGCACCGTCTCCGAGCCGGACGGAGTGATTCTGGTGGTCGATCTCGGAGGTAACGATCGCTACTTCGGCCGGGTGGGCACGCCCAACCTCGCCGGGGTGACCAGCAACAGCTCCCCCAGCCTCCTCCGTCCGATCGCGGCGGTGGTGGACCTCGGAGGCGATGACACCTATGACAGCACCACGCTCGAGGGGGGTATCGCCTGCGGGATCTTCGGGATCGGTGCGATCTTCGACCTCTCGGGCAAGGACGCGTACTTGGGTGCCGGTGCTTCGGTTTCGCGTGCCATCTACGGCACCTCGATGCTGGTCGACCTGGATGGCGATGATCGGTATGTGACCGAGGGCTTCCACACGCAGGGCACGGCGCACAACGGTGTGGCCCTGCTCCTCGATGCGAATGGTGCCGACCAGTACACGCTCGATGCGTTCGGACAAGGGCTCGGTGGAACACGCGGCACAGGCATGCTCATCGATCTTGCGGGCAACGATCAGTACCGGGCTCGGGACAATGGCTGGACCGTCCCGACCTATCGCAACCTTTCCGCGTCTTTCGCGCAGGGCGTCGGCTACGGTCGTCGCGCGGACTTCGGCGACGGCCTCTCGCTCGCCGGGGGCTGGGGCCTGCTGCTGGATGAGGCCGGTGACGACTCGTACCACGCGAGCGTGTGGTCGCAGGGAGCGGGCTACTGGTGGGGCGTGGGTGTTCTCGAAGATCGTGACGGGGACGACGCCTACCGCAACGGCTGGTACTCCCTCGGGGCCGCGGCACACTTCTCGATCGGCCACGCGGTCGATCTCCGGGGCAGCGACCAGTACAACCTCGACAACGCAAGCGCGGTCGGTCAGTTCGCTGGGTCGGCTCGGGATGGTTCGATCGGCATCCTCATCGATGGCGACGGCAACGACCGGGCGACGCTGCGCAACCGCAGCGGCGGCAGCGCGGATCTCGGTTCCATCGGCATCTACTGGGACCGGCGAGGCAACGACCGCTACAGCATCACCACTGATCCTTCCCTCGGGCCTGAGGGTGCGCTGGGCGTGGTCGTGGGCTACCCACCGTTCCGATCGTTCCGCGATGATCTCGCCTCGCTCGGACTCTTTCTGGATACCGAAGGTCGCGATGAGTATCGCCCCGGGTCGGCTCAGCGCGTGGACGGCGCGCGATGGGATCGTTCGGCCAGCGACCGCGAACGGGCGATTGGCCTGGACCTTGAGTGGTACCCCGATCGCTCGCAGGTGGTCGAACCTGCGCCGTTGGAAGCGCAGGAATGACTCGCCCGCGCAAGGCCTGCGGGCCCGATAACGCAGGCGGTGCAGGCGTCTGACCCTCGAGTTTTCGTGCGCAGAGTTTTTTATCGGGAGCGTGCGCATCCGGCCGATGCTCGCTGGGCACCGGATGGTCGCGCGGGCGGCAACGGGTGCGGCGCCGACGGGCAAAGCGGCGCCGCCCTCAAGCCCCCCCTTCGGTTCGGGTCGCCAGCGAGGGATCGCCTCGCGATGTGTTTCACGGACGAGAGCATCCAGATAACCGCAGAAGGAACGCGGACATGAACGAGAACATGAACAACGAACAGATCACCGTGATCGGCGCCGGGACGCACATCAAGGGCGAGATGACCTTTGATCGCACCGCACGCATCCTCGGCAGCTTCGAGGGCAAAATCACTTCCAACGGCGAGATCCAGATCGGCGAGACCGCCAAGTGCAAGGCCGCGATCGAGGGTGAGGTCGTGCGTGTCGATGGCACGGTCGAGGGCGATGTCGTCGCTCGCGAGTGCGTCCACCTCTCCAACACCGCCAAGATGACCGGCGATGTGATCGCCAGCAAGATGATCGTCGCGGAAGGCGCGAACTTCCTCGGCCACTGCCGCGTCGGCCCGGATGCGGTGAAGAACGCTGAGCCCCGCGCGTCGCGCAGCGTGGAGAAGACCACCGCGCAGGTCGAGACCCGCCCCGTGGATATGGCCCGCTCCAAGCTGGCCGACGCTCAGGCCCGCCTCGCCCGCATGGGTGAAGCCGAGACCGTGGCGGCCGGCGACGAAGCCGCGGCCTGAAGTCGCACCGAGCGACCGAAGAGACCGGATCGTTGACGCCGATCCACGCGGCCAGACTGCGGGGTCGGCGTCTTTTCGTAGAGGCGACAGGGGTCACACGGCGGCGCGATGTCCAGGCACATGCCACAGCGAGAAGTCCGGTGCTACCACTGCGGCAACGCGCTGCAGGTCGGCGAACGCGCGCTCACCACCATGTGCCCCCACTGCTACCGGGGCCTGCGCGTCGATGATGTCGTGCTTCGCGGCAAGGAGTCCTTCGCCGCGGTCCAGACCTGCGGGATGGTGATCATCCACCGCAAGGCCCGCGTGCTGGCCAATGTTGTCCAAGCGTCGATGGGCGTGCAGGTCGAGGGAGCACTCCGGGGCGATGTGATCTCCGGGGGCCCCGTGATCATCGGGCCCAAGGCGTTCTGGAAGGGTGGCTGCCGCGCCCCCTCGCTGGACATCCATGACGGGGCCTCGGTCGGCGGTGGATGGTTCGAGATCACGCCGGATGTCCGTTTCGGTGATCCCTCGATTGTCGACAAGCCCGTCACCACCCCCGCACGCAAGCCCAGCGAGCCCGCCCCCGAGCCGGTTCGCGACCTGCGCGAGTACATCCGCACGCTGCCGCTGCGTGTGGTCGAGCGTCGGGAAGACGAAGCCGCCAGAGCGGGCTGAAGCCCTCCCCAACATCGGATTCTGAGATCGACGAAGCGGGATGAACCCGCTACAGTCGCCATTCGGGTTGCGCAGCGCAGCCCTCTCTCTGTCCCTCGTTCGATATCCGGAGACCACCATGGCCCGCGCCGAAGCCCGTCACATTCTCGTTCCGACCGAATCTCAGGCCCAAGACCTCAAGCAGCAGATCGAGGCCGGAGCCAGCTTCGCCGACCTTGCCAAGCAGCACTCCCAATGCCCCTCAGGGAAAGCCGGCGGCTCACTCGGCGAGTTCGGGCAGGGTGACATGGTGCCGGAGTTCGATGCGGTCGTCTTCGGCGACCTCCCCGTCGGCAAGGTCTCCGAACCGGTGAAAACGCAGTTCGGCTACCACCTGCTCGAGGTGCAGAAGCGGATGTAAGCCGGACACGACGGTCCGTCTTCACACAATTTTCAAATCGCAAAACCGCCGCTGGGACCGCTCCAGCGGCGGTTGTCGTTTCGCATTCTTTGGATCTGGTGAGATCTTGGTTAACCGGCAATTCCGTGCCTGACGGAGGAATCTCACTGTGTGAAGGTACTCGCCGTGCGGCGTGTGCCGCGATTGTGTACCCAAGAGAGAAGAGGAGAGTGCAATGACGAAGTCCATGATCACCGTGGCGGGCCTTCTGGCCGTGGCCACCGGCGCGAGCGCCGGCATCACCATCACCGAGTACATGTACAGCGGCAACGGCGGGGAGTTCATCGAACTCACCAACCTGGGCAGCGAAGCCGTTGACCTCACCAACTGGGTCTTCGTGGACAGCGACCGCATCGACGGCGTCGACAGCCCCGCCGACCTGTTCGACCTCAGCTTCTTCGGTCTGGTCGCTCCCGGTGAGTCGATCATCATCACCGAGGACGAGGCCGCCGTGTTCGCTTCCGACTGGTCGCTCGCCTCGTCCGTCCGGGTGCTCGGCCTGCTCGGCTTCGACACCGGCAAGAACATCGGTCGCACAGACGAGCTGAACATCTACGACGCCGATGGCAACCTCGTGGATCGCCTGACCTACAGCGACCAGGACTTCCCCGGCACCATCCGCACCCAGACCATCTCCGGCAACCCGCTCGCCGGTGCTGAGGGCCAGAACGACATCTTCAACTGGGTGCTGTCCGCTTCCGGCGACACCTACGGCTCCTACTTCTCCGCGAATCAGGACCTGGGCAACCCCGGCTTCTTCGTGATCCCCACCCCCGGCACCGTGGCCCTGCTCGGGCTGGCCGGTCTGGGCGCGGTTCGCCGTCGCCGCTGAACGATCCCTCCAGCGATCCCCCATGAACGGATCGTGAATCACGCTCAGGGCCGCCCAAACGGGTGGCCCTGTTGCATTTTTGCCTTCTGATGGCTGCATACCTGCGGCGGAATCGACGAATACCCTTTCACGATGACCCCGAATGCCGAACAGTCCGAAAGCCTGCCCAAGTTCACCATCCTGGTGGACGGCCTGTGTCACCTGTGCTCCAAGGAAGCCGCGATGATGCAGCGGATGGACAAGGGCCGAGGGCGACTGGGCATCGTGGACATCGCCGAGCCAAGCTTCGACCCCAGTGACTACGGGCGGACCATGGACCAGCTCATGGGCGAGATCCACGGCGTGACCGCCGATGGCCAGCTCATCACCGGGGTCGAGGTCTTCCGTCAGGCCTACGACGCCATCGGCTGGGGCTGGCTGCTGAACTGGACCCGTCTGCCGATCATCCGACAACTCACCGACCTCGCATACCACTTTTTCGCGTGGTTGCGCCTGAGACTGCCCCGCATGAAGAGCGGCACAAGTTGCTCCAACGGGCGCTGCAAACTCCCCACGCGCTCGGCGGCCGGGTGAGGCATCGTTTCCGGGGGATGCCTCACCCCGGTTTCGGCGGTACACTCGCTTGTCATGGCTTTCCCTGACCCGCTCCCGGAGCATGTTCGCGCGGTCTACCGCGGGCGGACGGTCTGTGTGACCGGCGGTGCGGGGTTCATCGGCGGGCACCTCGCCGAGCGACTGCTCGACGCTGGCGCTTCGGTCCAGATCATCGATGACCTGTCCAACTCCGACGCCGGTCTGGTCGCCTCGCTGGTCGAGCGCTTCCCGGGGCGGGCCCGATTCGTCTACGGCTCGATCCTCGATCCGCAGGCCCTCGCAGAAGCCGTCGAGAACTGCTCGGTGGTCTTCCACTTGGCCGCGATGGGTTCGGTCCCCGCATCGATCGCCGACCCCGAGCGATGCAGCGCGGTGAACATCACCGGGACGGTCCGCGTCGCGCAGGCCGCCAAAGCCGCGGGAGCTGAGCGCTGGGTATTCTCGGCGTCCGCCGCGGCGTACGGCGGGACCGACGACGAATCGCCACGGCGTGAAGACGAACTGCCCGTCGCCCTGTCGCCCTACGGCGCGAGCAAAATCGCCGGAGAGCAGCTGGTCCGAGCCTGGTCGGCCTCGATGGGGCTGGATGGCGTGAGTCTGCGGTACTTCAACATCTTCGGCTCGCGCCAGGCGGCGGACTCGGCCTACGCCGCGGTCGTCGCCGCGTTCTACAAGGCCATGAGCGAGAACACCGCCCCCACCATCTACGGCGACGGCACGCAGACCCGCGACTTCACCCATGTCGACAACGCGGTCTGGGCCAACATGCTCGCGGGCGCGCACGACAAGCCGCTGAACGGCGCGATCCTCAACATCGGCTGCGGCCACGCCGTGACGCTGCTGGAACTCCTCGATGCCATCGCCTCATCGTGCGATCGCGACAAGCCAGAACCGACCTTCGCCCCCGCCCGCTCCGGTGATATTCGCCACTCCCGCGCGGATATCTCGCTCGCGAAGCAGCTCATCGGCTACGAGCCGGTGACGACGCTGGAAGAAGGGCTCGCCGAGACCGCCGAATGGTTCGGCTGCACGGGCTCGCGCCGCATCGGCTGAATCACGCTTTACCGGTGAGGGCGTACCACGGCGCGATGACGGTTTCCGCGCGGTCCTCGCGTGACAGGATCGGCCAGAGGGCTCGCATCACGCGCGGCTTCTCGAGCACCCACGCCGCGCTGCGGCAGGCGGGGCGACGCCAGCGCAAACGCTTGCGGTACAGGACGGCGAACTCACGCTGCACTTCGGCCAGTGATCGCTCTGACACCAGCAGATCCGCGAGCGTCGTCCCCGACCACAGCGCGAGCCCGATGCCCTCACCGCCGACGGGCTCCACGGCCGCCGCGGCGTTGCCGAGGCGGAAGCTGCGTTCGTGGCCGGGGTGAATGTAGCGGGAACCCGCGACGCCGCAGGACAGCCACTGTGTCTCGCGCCAGGCGGGGTCGTAGTCGGGCCAGAGGTGGGCGAGCATGGCATCGGCGCTGGTGTCGGCCGGCCCCTTGAATTGCGACACCAGTGATGACCGGGCCACCAGCGCGACGGTCACGAGGCCGCACTCGACGCCAACCGAGCCGACATACGCCCCATCGCAGGCGCGCATGCGGATGCCCGACAGGTCCGGCCCGCCCGGCGGTACGCGCAGCTGCACCTTGCGCCCGACCACGCCCGGCCGGTTCGGCGTGTCTCGCGAAGGATCGAACCGCCCCTTGCCGTCGGCGTGCAGCACGACCGCCGAGCGGATCTCCGACCCGTCGTCGAGCGTGATGCGTGCGTGGTCAGCCTGGTACTCCACCTCTCGCACGATCGCGGGCTGACGGACCTCCACCCCCACGCTGCGGGCCTCAGCGAGCAGCACGGTGTCCAGCGTCGCGCGGCTGAGCACCCACGCCGGCTCGGGCATCGCCCAGGTCGCCCGCCGATCCCCGAACTCGATCATCAGCTCGTACACCCGCTGGGCATCCGCTGCGCGGAGTTGGGCCGGGGTGAGCAGGCGCTCCAGCGAAGGCGTCGCGGCGGGGCTGATGAACTCGCCGCAGACTTTGACGCGGGGGAAGGACGACTTCTCGACGATGACGACCCGCTTGCCCGCCCGGGCGAGTGCGATCGCCGCGCCGGATCCGGCTGGGCCGGCGCCGATGATGGCGGCGTCGTAGAGGGAGTCGGGGGTGAGGCGGAGGGGCATGGGGGAGTGTAGGGCGGGCTGGGTCAGAGTCGCACCTCATCTACCGCGCATGAATGTACTCATATTCCTCACCAAAGTACCGCCTAGCACCACCTTGGACACGCAAGACGACTCGATCTCCGTGTTCAATTGATCGGAACACCTCACCTACCGCCTGGCTCTCTTCGAGAGGCGCACAGGATCGATATACCTCCGTATCATCCATGTAGTACCCGGGATATGTGCGTGAACCGAATCCAGCCAGAACACGGTCATCAATCTTAACGCCAATAACCTGATCTGGTCTGCCGCCGATGATTCTCAATGCCGGCTGCCACTCGCTCTCGTCGCTCAAGAAATCCTTGCTGTAGGGCACACTCAGCGAGTCAAAATATGGGGTTTCTAAATTGTGCTCAGATGCCTCACCCTCCGCAGTGAGTTCGACAACAAGCCAGTACGCCCTTCGATTCGTATCGATCGACACGATTCGCCATGG
>CAZIXS010000061.1:0-10653 GCA_964543335.1 uncultured Phycisphaeraceae bacterium
GCTGACGATCCGCTCGACCAGCGTGGACTGGATGAGCTGGTAGGGGATCTCATCGATCACGATCTGCTGCTTGCCGTTCTTGAGATCCTCGATGTGGACCTTGCCCCGCACGATCAGTTTGCCGCGACCGGTGGAGTATCCAGCGCCGATGCCGGACCGACCGCGAATGATGCCGCCGGTCGGGAAATCGGGGCCCTTGATGCCCAGGCGCGTGATGTTGCCGTCCGCGTCGGTCTCGTCGGTCATGAGGTCGGCGAGCGAGATCTCGGGGTCGTCGATCACGCGTGTGATCGCGTCGAAGACTTCCGAGGGGTTGTGGGGGAGCAGGCTGGTGGCCATACCCACCGCGATGCCCACGCCGCCGTTGATGATCAGGTTCGGGAACTTGCCCGGCAGGACCATTGGCTCCATGAGCCGGTCGTCGTAGTTGGGCTGGAAGTCGACGGTGTCGAGCTTGATGTCCTCGAGCATGTCCACCGCGGCATGGTGCATGCGGGCCTCGGTGTACCGCATGGCGGCGGGGGGGTCGCCGTCGATCGAGCCGAAGTTGCCCTGCGAGTCGATCAGCGGGACCGACATCTTCCACTTCTGGGCCATGCCGACCAGGGTGGGGTAGATCACACCCTCGCCGTGCGGGTGGTAGTTACCCGAGGTGTCGCCGGCGATCTTGGCGCACTTGATGTGCTTCTTGCCGGGGCGGAGGTTGAGGTCGTGCATGGCGACGAGGATGCGCCGCTGCGAGGGCTTGAGGCCGTCACGGACATCGGGGAGGGCCCGGTCCATGATGGTGGACATGGCGTAGGTGAGGTAGGAATCCTTGAGTTCGGACTCGATCTGCAGGTCGAGGACCCGGCCCAGACCAGAGGGCTCGGGGGTCTCGGCGGATTCGATTTCGGGACCGATGTTGGAGTCGTCTGCCATGTGCGCCAGGGGCCTCGGGAGGGGTGGACGGACCATCCCCGGACGAGGTCCGGGGCGGCCTAGATTTTACCTGATTTTCAGGTTTTTTGCCGGAATTGGATGCCGACTCATCGCGGTCGGATCCGCTCCGTCGCGGATGCCGTGAAAGGCCCGAGTCGGAGCAAAAAATCGGCCGAATTCCCGTTCATGGAGTCGGGAATATGGCCGGCTTGTGTCGAACGGCTCGGACAAGCCACGCCTTGCCCGGGATCAGTTCCCGCCGGGTATCCGCAGGATCGCGCGGATGACATCGATCAGCAGCAGGAGCACCAGCGAGCCGAGGTACACCACCAGCGGTAGCGCGGCGGCGGAGTTGATGAAGCCGTTGATGGCGAGCAGTTCGTTGAAGATGGGGAACCGATCGAACTCATCGGCGGCGATGTAGCGGATGAACGCGATGATGTAGAGCACGGTGCCAGTGATGGCGGCGACGCCGAACACGATTGGCACCAGGCGAAGCTTGGCCTTGATGAGAAACGCGAGGATACCGATGCACTCCTGCCCTGCGCTCGCGCCGCTGCGGACTGTGCAGTTGGCGAGGTGGGGATTGAACGCGACCGCGGCCAAGAAGAACCACCACGCAGCGAGCCCCATTCCGATCCCCAGCGGGTAAAGAGAATCCATGTCGCTGCTGATGTTTATTCCACCGATCACGCTGCCGACAGCGAGGGCGATCGAGAGTAGGGCGATGCTGTCCAGAAACGCGCGGCTGCTGAGCTGGGTCTCTGTGCCTTCAATGATGCGCTGCCCGGCGTTGCAGAATTTCCCGGCGGTGTAGAGCAGGCCGAGGACGATGACTGCAGAAAGGAGTCCGCTGAGCATGGCGGAGAATGAGTCGCTCTCGGCGGCGATGACGATGGAGGTCACCAGCGTGATGGCCGCGAACAGGAGCACCGCCCACATGCCGAGCCGGGCGAGGATCGCGCAGCTCGATTGGACCAGCGACGGGGAGAGCAGCCCTTTGAGCCCGCCGAGCATGCCGTCGATGACGCGGATCAGGACAAAGGATTCGTAATCGCTGGATGCGCCGACCTCGGCGTGGGGTGCGTCTTCGTGAGCAGTCGGGGTTGATTCATGCTGTTCTTCGGTCATGACGGGTCCTCCTCCCGCGCGGCGTGGTCCGGTGGTGGGCCTCAGCCGCGGCGGACGAGCGGATCGTACTGGATTACCCGAATGATTGCCTCCGATGAGTTTCGCTCTCGGGCATCCACGATTCAGCCTGCAGCAGGATCCCCACCCCCGCTGAAGTGCGTGGTTCTCCACACGAGATAGGCGCTGCCCATCAACAGGAGGGCGCCCGCCGGCATGAGCAGCGCCAAGGCCTCCATAGGGCCGCTGGCCAGCCAGCCGATCAGGCCTCCGGCAAAGAACGATCCGAAGAGCGCAAAGAGCAGGCCGAACTTCCATGGTTCCACATCGCGGTGGGTGATCCACCGCCCGAGGAGGAAGCCGATGTCCGTGGCGATGCCGGTGACATGGGTGGTTCGGACGATCAGCCCGCCATAGGTGGAGGCCATGCCGTTTTGCAGTCCGGCGGCGCCCGCGGCGAGGAAGATGCCGCCCGCGTATCCGGCGTGGAGCGTGAAAGCCGCCGCGACCAGCAGGGCTGCTTCGATCAGCATGGCCAAGCCATAGTGGCGCCCGAGCCGGAGCGTATCCCTCCCGACGACGATCCCGGCCAGGATGGCCCCGCCGATAAAACTCGCCACGAGGGGCAGCACGCGGAGCAGATCGGTGTCATCGCCATCGGCGAGGTCCGAGCTGAGGCGCGAGACCGAGCCGGTGACATGGGTCGCGGCGAGATCAGAGACACGCAGAGCCACGGCGTTGATGAACCCCGCGATGAGCGCGAGGAGAACGCCGCCGATGAGGACCACAGGACTGCGATGGTTGGGGGGCATGGCTGGACCGGGTGAAGCTCGAACAGGAAGACCCCTGCCGCGGGCGAGTGTCCTCTCGCAGCGGGCATCGGGCCGATCTGTATAGTTCGTCTGGAATGGGAAGCCGCTTGCGTGGCGATCGCAACAGCAGGAGGGCTCGATGGCTTTCAGAGGAGAATGGCGGCTGGGGTTGGGGGCGATCATTGTCGCCGGTTCGCTCGTCGGCTGCACGAGCCAGGCCCAGCACAGCGCCTCCGGGGGGGTAGAGCCGGAGGCCCGTGCCGCGTTCGACCGGGCTCTGGCTCGGTACCCGGAGTCGATCCGCTCTTACTTGGCGGAGGTGCGCCTCGCCCGAGAACCGGATTACGGGGTGCCCTCCGATGCCCCGTTGATGGCACGGCTCATGGGAAACGCCGCCTACGCCTACTACAGCATGAACCAAGACGCGGTGATCCTGCTGGATGCGGGCTTCGCCGAGCGGGCTCGATGGGCCGCCGGTGATGCAAACCTCGAAGCGGTTGGTGGCCTGATGCGGGACCTCGACCTGATGGGCGAGGGAGTCGGTGTCTGGCTGGCCTGGGAACGCTTTGTGGAATCGGTGCAGGGTTGGCCCGGCGAGCCACCGATCGAGGGTGCGATCCGGTTGGGTGATGAGCGAGTGCTCGATCGGTTTGTGCACCTTGGGGTGGGTCGCGCTCTCGCCCGAGAGGGGGAGACATCGGGTTCGCTCAACCTCGAACAGCAGATGATTCACGAACTCGCCCATGCGCTCCAACTCGGCGGCCCGCTCATGCTGGCCTCGGCGCGGATGGAAGCGTGGGGCACCCTTTCGGGCTGGGTGCGGGCCGACCGCAATGAGCCGTTCGATGGGTTTCACGGCGGGCTCGTGATGCTAGAGCAACCCCAGGTCCTCGGGTGTCTTCTTCTGCACGACGAGCGAGGTGAAGGCCTGTTCGCGCATGCGCCGGGGGCGCGGTTCGTGAACCGCTATGCCCGCTACGACGCGCGCGAGGATTACGCCGAGTCGGTGCGATTGTTCATCGAAGATCCGGATCGATTGATTCGCATCGATCCGGTCAAGTTCATGTTCATCAACGCCATGGGCTACAACGCGTCGTTGAGTCTCGACGAGCCGGGACCGCTCTGGATCTCGGCCGAAACGATTCAGGCTAGGGGGTGGCAGGATCATCTGCAGCGTGGCGCAAAGGAATTACTCTCGGGGCGCGATGGAATCGCGGTGGATCCGCGCACGGTCGCGGGGTTGCTGAGAGCTCACGCCGCAGTGCTTCGCGCAGAGGGGCTCCCGGTGGGCAATGTCTTCGTTCGGCCTCCCTCGGACGCGCCGGAGTCGATTGCGCAGGTCCTCAATCCCGATCATTTCTCAGTAGTCATCGATGGCGAGCGGTTCGGCCCATCGTCGCAAGCGGTCGAAGCACTTCTTCTCGAGGCGATCACGGATTGGTTCGATGACGATGCGTTCTGGCGCGCCATGAATGACCTCATGGAGGCGGATGCTCAGAGCATCGAAGAGGAGTACGCCGATCTGGCCGAGGTCGATGATGCTCAGAAGCGTGCGATGGGCTCTGCACGCTTGATCGAGCGTGCCGGAGGGGCGGTTGGTGAAACGCGGCACGCGGAAATGCTGGCTCGCGAAGTACGGGCCATGCGTGCCTCGGATCAGCATCTGCTTGCCGAGATGCTGAAGCTGCGGTTCGGGATCTCAAGAAACGGCTCGATCTCAGAGGATCTGCTGGAATACTGGCACCGCATCGCGGCCGAGGCCGGTGGCGAGTACGGCGCCATCGAGCTGCAGCGCGGGCTGGTGGATGTCTATCTGCAGCGCGGTGATCTGGAGCGGGCCGAGCAGATCGCAAGCGAGATCGGCGGCGAGTCTTGGGGGCTGCTCCGCAAGGTCGAAGCGCTGTGTGCGATCGCCCGTCACGCCGATGATTCAGCCGTGCTCGTGACTGTGGCCAGCGAACTGGCCGCGCGCAAGCCGACGATGTTGACCGAGTACCTCATCCATATGATCGATGAGACGCTTGCCGTGATGGATGGCCTTCAGGAGGTTGGAGAATGAGCAATCGCATGCTCTTGCGATGGATTATGGCTTGTGCTGCGGTGCTTGGCGGATTCGCTTCCGTTACTGAAGCACAAGTCGATCATCGCAGCCAGCAGAGCTCGGTGAAGAACCAGGGCGCCCGCGGGACCTGCGCCGCCTTCTCGGTCTGTGCCGCGATGGAAGTGTTCCCCGGCGTGCCAACCGACCTCAGCGAGCAGATCCTCTACGCCTCGATCAAGCTGCACCAGAACAACACCGACCTATGGCGCCGAGCGCTGGGGATCGATCCGACCATGACCATCGGGGATGCGCTCGGCTCGTACGCGTACCTCGCGAAGGGACTCGGGACCTGCCCGGAGCAATTCTTCCCGTACAACCCGAACCCGCTGCAGGTTCCGGATTCGGTTCCCGAGGAAGTTCGGCGCTACATCGAGCTCGCGCAGGTGACACCAGAAGACCTGACTCGTCTGCGCCAGGCCGTGGGTGTGTATCGGATCCGCATGGCCGAGGGAGGCTTGCTGCAGTTGGGTGCGGCTCAGGATGTGGAGCGCATCAAGGCGGAACTGGACGCCGGGCGCGTCGCGATCCCGGTGAGTTACCGCGTGCACGAGCCATCCTGGACGAATCTCAGCGACAAGGGCAACTTCGATGCCAGCGGCGTGCGCGACATCGTGCACCCCGGCATGATGGAAGAGTTCGGCCGCCCGGGCGAGCAGTGGATGAGCTACAACGACGCCAAGGTCGAGTGCATGAAGTCCGGCGAAGACCTCGCCAAGGCTGTGCGCAGCGGTGCCTGGCAGAGCCGGCGCGCATTCCCGGAGGGGGAGTACGGCGGGCATGCGGTCACGATCGTGGGTTACGACGACATTGGTTTCATCATCAAGAACTCGTGGGGCGAGCAGTGGGGGACCGGTGGCTACGCCCGCATCAACTTTGACTACCACCGCTTGTACACCATGGAAGCGCTCTTGATCGATGGGGTCGAAGTCGACCAGTGGCCGTCGAGTTCGCTGCGGCGCACACCGGAGATCCGCGATGCCCAGTGGCGTTTGAAAATGGCTCCGCACAGCGATGGCGAACGGCTCGTGCTCTCTTCGTGGGCGCTCGGTGCGCGCCAACCCGATGTCCAGATCGTGTCCTACACCGTGTACCGGCTCAAGGATGAATCCGTCTGGGAAGTGGTCGCGGAGCGGAATATCCTCGTCCCCGAGCAGGCTCGCGACTGGGGCGCGAAGCTGGTGCTCTCGCCTGAAGAAACAGCGCGACTCCGAGACACAGGCACCGCGTTCGTCCGAGTTCGCTACGGGTACTTCAGTCTTGACGATCCCAGCCGCATGGAAGACGCGGTGTTCCCCGCGGAGCGCTCGTACGGTCCATTCAGTGTGGATGCACCGGGTGCGGTGGATCTGCTCCCCCGATCAGGACGATAACCATCGGGATGAGCGCCACGCCCGACGACGATCCACACCAGAACGACCTGCCGCCCACAGGGGCGCAGCCGGTCGGTGGTGATCCCACGCTCCCGCCCGAGCCGTCGGGCGAGGATGATGCACCAGCGCCGAAGGGATACTTCTATCAACGAGGACAGCAGGTCGGCGCGTACACCCTACGCTCGCCGCTGGGTAAGGGGGGGTTCGGCGAGGTATGGCGTGCCGAACGGCGCAACCCGAACATGACCGCGGCGGTCAAGCTCATCCGGCCGGATCGGGCTGATGATGCAAGCCTCGCTCGCTTCTCGGCGGAGTGTCAAGCGCTGGCTCTTCTCGACCACCCCGGGATCGCGCGCATCCACGATGCCGGTGTCAGCGCGGATGGCTCGCCGTATCTGGCGATGGAGTACATCCATGGCGTGCCGCTCGCCGAGTTCTGCGATCGGGAGAAGCTCTCCATCGTCGCGCGTCTGGGGCTGCTGGCCGAGATCGCCGATGCCGTGCATCACGCCCATACCCAGGGCATCATCCATCGCGACCTGAAACCGGAAAACATCCTGGTCACCATCCACGAGGGAGGCGAGCCGTCGCCCCGCATCGTGGATTTCGGGATCGCCAAGGCCGTCAACAAGAATGTGCGCCTGACGGACATGACGATCACGCACGATCTGAACACGATGATCGGCACGCCGTCATACATGAGCCCCGAACAGCTCGAGAGCACCCAGGCCGGAGTCGATACCCGCACGGATATCTTTGCCTTGGGCGTCATTGGCTACGAACTGCTCGCCGGGGTGCTGCCGCTGACCGATCGCGATGACGCCAGCGGGCTGGAGGGCATGCTGCGCCTGATCCGGGCCGAACGCCCGGAACCGATTGTGCGCTACGCCCAACTCCCCGGCGATGACCGCGAGGCCATCGCGTACCGACGCGCCGAACTGACCCCTGCGCAGCTCGAGCGGGTATTGCGCACGCGCGTCCGCCATATTCCGATGAAAGCCATGCGCCCGGAGCGGCACAAGCGTTTCAGCTCCGCCGCGGCGATGGCCCAGGATATCCGGCACTATCTGGCGGATGAGGACTTCGCGGAAGCCGCGGCGGAGTCCCGCGTGGAACGCGTCACGCGAAGCATCCGTCGCAACAAAGCCGGGTATGGGGCGGCAGCCGCGTTTCTGGTGCTCCTGGTCGGCGGCGCGATCAGCACCACGATCGGGATGCAGATGGCCATCCGCGCTGAAGCCGAAGCGCGGGACGAGGCCGAGCGGGCCAATATCGCCGAGAAGCAGGCGGCCAGCGATGCGGAACGCGCTCGACTTGCCGAGGAGCAGGCAAACAGGCGAGCCGACGACTTGATGCTTGTTTCCGAGTTCCAGCGGTCCCTCCTGGCGGACATCAACCCCGCACTGATGGGCGCACGCATCCGTGATGATTTCGCAGCCGAGCTTGTGAGCTCATGGCGACGCTCGGGCTTGTCTGAGCAGGAGCGAGGAGAACTCCGCGAGGCGTTCGAACAGCTCAGCCAAGCCATGAACCCCACCAATCTGGCGATCCAGACGCTCGACCGCAACATATTCGATCAGACCTTGCGGGCCATCGATGAGCGTTTCCTCGGCCAGCCCATCCTTCGCGCGCAGTTGCTCGCATCCACCGCGGTCACGATGCAGCAGGTTGGACTGCTGGATCGGGCCCACCTTGCGCAAACTCGGGCCCTCGAGATCTTCGGGCAGGTGCTCGGTCCCGACGATCCAGAGACGATCGCAGCCTCGATCGGATTGGCCGGGATCCTGAGCGATGCCGGCGACTCCGTCACAGCAAAGGAACTGCTTTCGGAAGCGATCGCACGCTGCGAGAGCCGTGACGATCTCGAATCCATAGGACTGAGTGCAAAGGCGAGTTACGCCGGTGTGCTGGTTGACATGGGGCGAGTGGATGATGCGGAGCGCGAAGCCGTCGAAGTACTCAGTGCCCGGCTCGATCGCCACGGCGAGCTGCACGCCGATACCTTGCATTCGCTGGGTAGCGTGGGCTACATCCTTGTTGCTCAGGGCCGGCTCCGTGAGGCAGAGCCCTACTACCGGCGCACTCTGGAGGGTCGACGCGAGCTGCTCGGTGATGAGCATCAGGACACGATCACCGCCGCGAACAACCTTGGGTACCTGCTCCAGCAGCTCGCGGAGTATCCCGAGGCCGAAGCGTTGATGCGGGAAGTGCTCGATCGTCGCCGGCGTATCCTCGGAGACGAGCACCCGTCCACGCTGACCGCCAAGACCAACCTCGCGGGTCTGCTCAGGGCAACCGACCGTCCAGCGGAAGCGAAACCGCTGTACGAAGAGGCGCTCGCCGGGCGCCGGCGGGTGCTCGGGTTGGATCACCCGGACTCGCTCGCGGCGATGAACAATCTGGGCGTGCTGCTGCACCAGTCGCTCGCGAAGCCAGATCTCGCCGAGCCCTATTTGAGAGATGCGTATGCGGGTCGCCGGCGCGTGCTCGGTCCGGATCACCCGAGCACGCTCATCTCGCAAGTCAACATCGGCGTCATGCTTCTCGACCGGGACCAAAACGAGGAAGCTCGCGATCTGCTGAGTCAGGCTGTGGAGACCTACACCCGTACACTCGGAGGCCAGCACCCGAGCACGCTCGCTGCCAAGCTGAATCTCGGCGCGGCTCAGAAAGCGCTCAATGACTTCGCCAACGCCGAGCGCACCCTGCAGCAGGCGCTGACCGATTCGACCGCCGCTCTTGGACAGACGCATCCCACGACCCTGCGCATCCGGCACGATCTGGCCGATGCGCTCGCGAGACAGTCGAAGTTTGAACAGGCGGAGGAGCACTTCGCGGAAGTGCATCGTCTCCGTTCGCAGGCACTCGGCGAGTACGACGCCGGCACGCTCGCCTCCCTGAAGGCGCTGGGCGATGTCCGCATCGCACGCGGCAACGCCTCGGGTGCCGCCGAGGCCTACCGCCAATTGCTCGATGCTCACACACGGGATGGCAGCCAAACGCGCCAGGAAGGCATCGCCACCGCCAACGCGCTGGGCGTTGCGCTGCGCCGCGCTGGTGATGCCTCCGGAGCCGCCCAAGCGATGCGCCAAGCCCTCGATCTCAATCGCGAACTGCGGGGCGATGACCACCCCAGCGCCCTGACGCTTCGCAGCAGCGTCGCTGAATATCTGATCGCGGCGGGTGACTATGAGCAGGCAGAGACCGTGCTCAGCGACGGCGAAGCTTTCGCACGAAGCGCTTGGGCTTCGGATCGGTCCGGTCGTCTCGGTGTGTATCTGTTCCGGCTTGGTCTGTCGCAGGGGGCGCAGGGCAAACTCCGCGAAGCCGAACGCAGCTTGCTGGACGCGCACGCGGTATTCGAATCAACCATCGGTGCCGGGCACCAGCTCGCGCTCGATGCCGCCGCTCAGATCGCGCACCTGTACGACGCCCTTCACCAGAGCGAGCCGGGCGAGGGATACGACCAGCGTGCCGCCATCTGGCGATCGCAGGCACAACGAAGGTAATCGAGATTCGCGGCAACCTGAACTCCAAGCCGATACAGGGAGTAATCTGCATCTGTTCGCGATGAACAGCGTCAATGAGGAGAACGACCGTCCATGTCAGGCAGCATCCAGATCGAGATCCAAACCGGGTACAACAGTCCGTGGTCCAAGGAGTTTGACCAGGACCGCATCACGATCGGGCGCGCCGCCAATGCCGATGTTCGTATGCATCCGACCAAGGACACCGCCAGCGCCCGCGAAGTTCACGCCGTCGTCGAGCGTGACGAGCAGGGCTGGAAAGTGACCGCTCTGCACGACAGCGGCGTGACGATCGTGGATCGCTCGGGGCGGCAGGTCCGACGCCTGGCCAACGGCGAGTCGCACCGCATCGAGGGCGAGGCGAGCTTCGAACTCGGCCAGGGTGGCCCGCGTCTGGGCGCAGTCAGCGTCGGAGAAGCGCTGCCGGCAACGGAAGTTCGCGCGACTGGCAGCGCTCCACTCCCGGTCGGTCGGGTGTCCGGAGATGTCGTGGCCAGCGCCAAGCGGGCACCGCTCATGATCGCCGCGGTCGGCGCGCTCGTGGTGCTCGTGGCCGGAGGGCTCAGCTACTGGATTTTCGCGGTCAAGGGTCAGAATCAGCAGATCGCTCGGCAGACCCAGCAGCAGATGCAGGACCTCCGCCAGTCTATTGACGCCGGCACACAACTCACCGCCGATCAGATCCAGACCCTAGAGGCATCGCTCACCGAACTGCGTGAACAGCCCAGCGATGCTCTGGCCGAAGTCCTCGTCGCCGCGTCGGACTCCGTCTGGCTGACCGGTATCCTGGACCC
>CAZIXS010000061.1:10663-17032 GCA_964543335.1 uncultured Phycisphaeraceae bacterium
CCTGAGACCGGTGCGTACGAACATGGCGGGACCTCATGGACTGTCACGCCGACCGCACTGGCGACCAACGCTCATGTGGCCGTCGCCCTCGAAGATCTGCTCCGGACCTATCCCGGATCGGTCCCGGTCGCCATGCGGGGCGGCGACCGCGATTCGATGATCCGTCTATCCACAGAGTCGCTCGTTCACCCCGGGTACCATCGCTGGAGCGAAATCCTTTCCGCTCAGTTCCGCGATGTTCCCGGAGGCCAGGTCGCGAGATTCCAGTTCATCCCCCCGTGCGATGTCGCGCTGCTGTGGCCCGCCGAGGAGGGAGTCGACCTTGGTCAGCCGTTGCCACTCTCGGCGGAAATGACCAGCCGCTTGCTCGTTGGCGACAGCGTCGGCTCCGTGGGCTTCCCCACCGAGAACATCGCTGGCCTGCCCAGCCAGCAGCGGGTGTCCGGTCGAGTCACCAGCCAATCCGACTACCTGTTCCAACTCAGCGATCTCGAAGATGCGCAGCTGCTCCACTACAGCGGCGTCACCACTGGAGGCGCAAGCGGCAGCCCGCTTCTGAACGAGGACGGAGAGGTGGTCGGTCTCATCTCCGCGGGGAGCGTCATCTTCATGGGAGGCCGCCGCATCCCCGTCGGCATCAATTACGCCCAGCGTGCCGACCTGCTCGTGGAACTGCTCGAAGGTGTCGCCGAAGAGCGTCAAGCTGAGCGGTCCCAGCGATGGGCTCAGCGCCTCAAGGAAGTCCTCGTGTCGCCCGAGCGGATGCTCGATCGCATCGCACGCCTCGAACTCGGCGACGGAGAACTGATCTTCGAGGACTTTGAGGCCGAAATCACCGAGTCCGGCATCGACAACGGGTACACGCTCAAGATCAAAATCGAGCCGGGCGCGATGTACTCGCTCATCGGTGTGTCGGATGACTGGCGCGATGTTCGGATGGTGCTGTTTGAGAGTGACAGCGTTGTCGGCCAGAACCTGAACCCGTCGTGGTATGTCATCGTCAATGTGCCGGAGCAGGCGACCGAGGTCGAAGTGACTGCGGTGCTCTACCTGCAGGAAGAGGTCGATCAGGCCACACCGGTTCGCTTCCGAGTCGCGCGCAAGAAGTGAGTCATGTGTTCCCCAAAACAGGTGGGCCTTCGCGCCGAGTTCGCGTGAATGCATCCGATCGCCCAGATTTCTCTTGAACCCCCGGCGAAGACCCTTAACTTAGAAGCAGTGGTCCGGACTCTTCGTGGGAGGCACTGTGTTTCCAGAGTCCGGGCACACGGTGGCATAGTGCCACCTCCCTCGTTCTGTGCCTGCTATCGGAGGAGAGAAGATGAAGAAGTTTTCTGCATTGGTTGTCGCATTGGCTGCTGGAGCAGCCGCACCGGCCTTCGGCGGTGTCGGCCAGTTCCTGGTGGTTCCCGATTCGACCAACGACATTCTGGTGACCTTTAACCCGTTCGATGGATCGCTGATCAACTCGAATTTCGCCACCATCGGTGGAGGCACCCCCAAGCATGCCCTGCAGGTCGGCAGCGAGATCTGGGTCAGCAACCAGATCACCGACCAGATCGACCGGTTCGACTTCAATGGATCGCTGATCTCCTCGATCAGCGGTGGCCTTGACAACATCAAGGGCATGGCCGTCGTCGGCAACGAAGTCTGGGTCACCAACGCCGGAACCAACAACAACGCGCCCGGGAACTCCATCGTCAAGATCAACAGCGCCACCGGTGCGATCAACGGCTTCACCCCGACCGATGGCTCCCTGTTCGATCTGGTCAACTACCAGGGTCAGCTGCTGGGCAGCAACATCGGCAACGAGGACCTCGAGTTCTACGACCTCGGCGGCAACTTCGCCAGCACCTTCCACGCTTCCGACGGCGCGACCGGCATCGACTTCCCGCAGCAGTTGTTTGTCCGTGCGGATGGCGGCATCCTCGCCGCTGGCTTCTCACCACCTTCGGGTGTCTACGCCTACGACTCGGCCGGGAACGAGATCGGTATTGTCGCCGGTCTCGATGGCGGAGCCCGCGGCGTCTACGAACTCGGCAACGGCAACATCATGTGGACCAACGGTGGCGGCGTCTGGGTGACCGACCCCAACACCGGTCTGACCACCAATGTCTACGATGGCGGAAGCGGCCAGTACATCGATCTGGTCGTGATCCCCGCCCCAGGCACCGTCGGCCTGCTCGCTCTGGCCGGCCTGGCTTCGCGTCGCCGCCGGCGCTAAGTCTCCAGTCGGATCTCTCTGTCACGCAGCCGACGGTTCGCTCCGTCGGCTGCTTGTCTTTTGAACCTGCTTCTGAGGAATAACCCGGAGCCGGTCTTCGCTACACTGTTCGCCCACCTGCATGATCGCCCCGCGGTCGGTGGGACAGAGACCCAGACTCGAGGAGACCAAACCATGTTCTTTCAACGCGAAACCCGGTGCCTTTCCGGCCTGATCGCGGCCATCGGCCTGTTCCTGACCGGTTCGGCAATCACCCACGCTCAGCCCGTCCCGACCGATATGCCCCTCCAAGAAGAGCCCGGCGAGCGCGTCGACTTCGAGATTTCCTTCACCGAGGGGGACGTCTTCGCCTACCGCACCCGGATGAACCTCCGGATCGAGCAGCAGATCGCCGAGGGTGAACTCAGCGCCCAGGCCCTCTCTTACGATGTCACCAGCCGCTTCACCGTCCAGGGTGTTGATGAAGAGGGCACCGCGACCCTCTCCATGAAGGTCACCGCAGCGACCATTTCCATCGCGGACGGCGATGAGCGCAACGAATTCACCGTCGGCCAACTCGCCGAAGGTGAGCAGTACCAGACCCCCTTTGCCGCCGCACTCGCCAACACCGTCGTCACCCTGGTGGTCTCACCCGACGGTCTCATCACCAGCGTCCTCGGAGCCGAGGACTACCATGCGGCCCTCGAGGCCACGGAAGGTGCCGACCCCCGACAGATCGGTTTCTTCAACGCCGAGCAGATCCGGGAAGTCTTCGAACCGATGTTCACCATCGAAGAACTCAACGGCAAGCCCCGTCGTGTCGGCACAGGCTGGGCGACCTCCCGCGTGGTCGAGCTTCCCCCCGTCGCCATCATCGACCTGAACTACGCATGGAAGTTCCAAGGCCTGCTCGAAGATGTCGCGACGATGACTTCGAGCGTCGAAACCAATGTCCGCCGCCCAGCCACGCCCGATCCTTCCCGCCCGACGATCGCCATCGAAGCCAGCAGCGGCAATGTCGTAACCCAGTGGAATCGCACGCTCCAGCGGGTCACTCGTCGCATCAGCACGCTGACCCTCGACACCCGATGGACGCTGGGGGAACTCGAACTCGGCCAGAAGCAGCAGTCCACCCTGCGCATCGAGTCGGTGCCGGTCACCAACTGATCGCATCTCGCTCTCAATGAAAACGGGCGGCATCGTGAGATGCCGCCCGTGTCATTTTTGGCGTGAGTCGATTCTCTTACAGCCGCGATGTTGCCAGCGATGCCAACTCGGAGCGCTCGGAACGCGCCAGCATCACATGCCCGACCGCGCTCGCGCCCTTCATCCGTTCCACGAGGTACGACAGCCCGTTCGAAGACGAATCCAGATACGGGTTGTCGATCTGCTCGATATCGCCCGTGAACACGATCTTCGTCCCTTCACCCACGCGCGAGACGATCGTCTTCACTTCGTGCGGCGAGAGGTTCTGCGCCTCGTCGACGATCATGAACTGGTGCGGGATCGACCGGCCGCGGATGTAGGTCAAGGGCTCCAGCACCAATCGCCCGTCTGCGATCAGTTTCGCGACGCGCTGCTCGGTCGTGTGGCTCTCGGCCGACTGCAGCGGGTGGCCTCGCGTGGACAGCAGGTACGCGAGGTTGTCGAAGATGGGCTGCATCCACGCCGTGAGCTTCTCATCCTTGTCACCGGGCAGGTACCCGATGTCGCGCCCCATGGGCATGATCGGGCGCGCGACCAGCAGCTTCTCGTAGGCCTCTTCGTTGAAGACCTTCGCCATGCCCGCCGCGACCGCCAGCAGCGTCTTTCCCGTGCCCGCAGTGCCCAGCAGCGTCACGAGCTTCACTTCATCATCGAGCAGCAGGTCGATGGCCATCGTCTGCTGCACATTCCGCGCCATGATGCCGAACACCGGCTTGCGCGGGCTGCTGATCGGGATCAGGTGCTCCGTATCCGCGAGCCGGCGCCCGAGCCCGGTATGACCTTCATCCACCTTGTCGATCAGCAGCACGAACTGGTTCGGCTCGATCTCCTGCGTGAAGGTCGTGCCCGCGGCGTCGGTGTGCGTCAGTACATCGTGCAGCTCATCAAGCGGCAGCATCTTTTCGGAGTAGAGCTGGTCGATCTTGTCGCCTTCGACGCGCAGCGTCGCGTAGCCCTGGTACAGATGATCGACATCGACCTTCTGGTTCTCGAAGTCCTCCGCGGTGATGTCCAGCGCATCCGCCTTGATGCGGGCGTTGATGTCCTTCGAGACGAACACCACATGTTCGCCCTTCTCCTTCAGCGCGAGCGCCGACGCGATGATCCGGTTGTCGTTCGTGTCCGCTCGGATCGCCGCCGGTCGCTCGTGATCGACCGGGTCGATCCGCAGCATCCCCGAGGGAGGATCATTCGGGCGCTTGTCCGGGTTGTTCGAGGCCGGCTCGATTCCCTCTGAAAGCTGGACACCCTCGATCAGGCGCCCACGGTTCCGCAGCATGTCCAGATACCGGATGCACTGCCGGGCGTTCCGCCCCACATCGTTCGACACGCCCTTGAACTTGTCGATTTCCTCCAGCACCGCAAAGGGGATGACCACATTGTTCTCTTCAAACACGAAGATCGCCGCGGGGTTGTGAAGAAGGACCGAGGTGTCGATGACGAAAGTCTTGGTGGCGATGTCTGAACTCCCGGGGATGGTGGTGCGTGTTTCACTCGAGGCGCCCGGCTTGTGCTCCGGGCCGTGGTGCTTGCGGATCACCGTGTCGCTCCCTTCCGTGGAGACTCGCCCAAAGCCGGGCGAGCCGACTGGTGGCGCGACGATCCTCGCCGCGTCGTATGAGGAATCTACAGCGCGCGGCCACCCGAAGGAAGCACGATCTTCAGGGATTTCCAGATTGGCTTCTCCAAAACCACCCGCCCCACGGCGAAACCACGCCAGATTTCATACGCTCTTTGCACAGGATTCACGCTCCATCCGACCGAGGACCACCATGCTCGTCGCCGATCTGATCAAGGCCCTGAACACCATCGCGCCCGAATCCCTCGCCGGCGGGTGGGACAATGTCGGCCTGCTCCTCGGGGATTCCTCCCTGGCCATCTCCGGTCCAGTCATGGTGACGCTCGACCTGACCGACCCGGTCATCGACGAAGCGATCGCGCACGAAGCCGGATTCGTCATCGCCTACCACCCGCCCTTGTTCCACGCAGCCAAGCGCTACACCGAGGCCGACCGCGCCGGCAGAACCATCACCAGGCTTCTGCGTGCCGGAGTGGCGGGGATCTACTCGCCGCATTCCGCCCTCGACGCCGCTCCCGCCGGCCTGAACGATTGGTTGATCGAGCGTGCCGCTCAGAGCCCCTCCACGGAGTCCGTCACAAACCGCCGAGCGCTGGAACCCGTCTCCAAAGCCGGCGGTATGAAACTCGTCGTCTTCGTCCCCGAGGACCACGCGAGCGCCCTCCGCGAAGCCCTGCACCGCGCGGGAGCCGGCATCATCGGGAACTACGATCACTGCAGCTTCTCGTCCGAAGGCGAGGGCATTTTCCGCGGCAATGATTCCAGTGACCCCGCAGTGGGGGAGTCGGGCCGCCTTGAGCGCGTCCGCGAACTGCGCCTCGAAACGGTGGTCCCGCCGTCGCGCGTCGGCGCTGTGGTTGAAGCCCTGCGCGCTGCCCACCCCTACGAAGAACCTGCCTTTGACCTGTACCGAACCGAGCCGCATCCCGACCCTTCGATCGGTGCAGGACGAATCGGCGAACTCGCACATCCGCTCACCGCGCATGCCATCGCACGAAACCTCTCAGCGAACCTCGACATCGCCGGCGTCCGCCTCGCGCTCCCCGAAGGTTGGGATCCAGATCGGTCGCACACCCGCATCGCGTGCTGCCCCGGCGCCGGCTCTGGTCTGGTGGATGCCGCGATCGCGCAGGGGGCGGAACTGTTCATCACAGGCGAGATGCGCCACCACGAACTGCTCAGCGCGACCGAACGAGGCCTCGCCGTCGCCCTTGCCGGACACACCAACACCGAGCGCCCGTTCATGTGCGTCTACGCCGAACGGATCAAGCAGGCGACCGGTCTGGAGGTCATCGTGAGCGAGCGGGATCGCTGCCCGTGGGAGTGGGTAGGCTAGCCCGCTTAATCAGCACATCAGCCACAGATTTGGGTGCCACGGGTT
>CAZIXS010000062.1:0-3453 GCA_964543335.1 uncultured Phycisphaeraceae bacterium
CCCCGGCCCTCTCCCGCAGGGGGAGAGGGAGGGAAACTGTTTCTGTTTCGTTCCGGACCCCAGGGTTCGCTCTTGAAAGGAAAGCAACGGATTCACGACCAGCCCGTTTCTTTCCTTTCGGACGACATTCCTAGAGACCGGAAAGCAAATCGCCGTTCTCAAAGCAGCATTTGCGTTTTCTTTCCGTACCGATACGGGTCCGAGCGTCGGCCGCTTCCGGCGCGATCGATGAGGCCGTGTTCCAAGCATTCCTCAAGCACTTCGCGCACGCGATGAACCCCCATCCCCACCCGCTCCCTGACCTCCGCCACCGTCAGCCCCGGCCCCTCCTCCGGCAGCACGCTCGCGATGCGGTCCATCAGGTTCTCCCCCTCAACCGCCTTCGACTCGCCCAGCGTGCGATACCCCTCCTCCGTCAGATCGATGATCACCTCCGCCGGGGCGTGCTCGAAGCGACCGACATAGGACAGCCTTCTTCGCGTGTCGCCGGGTTGGTCGCGGTAGCGCTTCAGTTGGACCAGCGCGTCGGGGAAGCCGCCGATGGCCGAGCTGCCTCGGGCGCCCTCGCCGTTGCTGCCGCCGCTTTTGCGGTCGTGGTGGACGAGGATCACCGCTGCGCCCGTCGCACTGATGGCGCGCAGGGGCATGAGCGCGGCGTTGACCTCCGCCGCCGAGTTCTCATCGCGCACCGGCCACAGATTACTGAGCGTGTCGAAGATGACCAGGCGGGGCTTGAGTTCCTCGACCGCCCGCACGATCTTCGCGATCGCCTGCTCCCACTGCGTGAGCGTCGGCTTGGTGAAGAACGGCTGGGCGCACAGGTGCACGAGTTCACGCGGCAGGTCGAGCGATGATGCCTGCCTCGACCAGTGGCCGGGTGTTTCCTCGCTGACGATCAGCGTCGGCGCGGTCATCGGCTCGCCTTCGGGCGCGAGCGGGCCGCCCCGGTAGAGGTCGCGGAGCAGCGAGCGCAGCAGCGTGCTCTTGCCCGCCTTCGGGGCCGCCGACAGCACGGTGATCGACCCGCACGCGGCGTAGCCGGGCCAGACCCATTCGGGTTCGCTGGCCGGTTCGAGCTCGTTCAGCGGGATGAAGCGCAGGCCGGTCACGCCACCGGCGGCGTGGCGCAGTTCCTTGGCGCCGAGCTTGGCGAAGTGCACGCGGGGCAGGTCGAGCGCGGCCCGGGCGCTGACCCGGTCGTGCGTCAGGTCGTAGATCGTCTGCTGCAGCGCGAGCACGCAGGCCCGGCGCTCGAACTCGGTGCGGACCGCGTTGAGGTCGTACTCCAGCTGGCTGGGCGTGGCGAACATGCTGGCGAGGCGCTCGATGAACTGCCGGAACTCCATCGGGTTGTCGATGACCTTGTCCATCTCCCGCGAGATGGCCGCGAGCGTGAATGCCCCGTTGCCGGCGGCCCGGATGGCGAGGAGCGCCCGGAACAGCTCGGCGTGCATCGGGTCATCGAAGGCGTCGGGCGGGAGCTCGGCACTGATCCGATCGAGCTGCTCGGGGTACTGCATCGCGATCGAGAGCAGGACCTGCTCGGATTCGTAGGTGGAGCGGTGGTTGTAAGTGGCCAGTAGGGGGTCGGTGGTGGTGTGCATGGGCGAGAGTGTGCAACAGAAGCGATCGAGATCCCAGTCAAAAACCCAACAAGTCAGATCAACTCCGCAAGATTGCCGCACGAACCCGGAGATGCGCCTCAGATTTCGGGCTTCAGTGGGGAGTTTTCCACATCTCGTGGGGGCCTGATCCCTGCTACAATGGCCCCTCACCCTTTTCCGAAGCGCTTATGACCCCGACGACCCCCACATCCGGAGCCGCCGCCGATGCTCCCGCGCAGGACATCTCAACGGTGTCCTTCGTCTCCCTCGGCTGCCCGAAAAACCTCGTGGACTCCGAGAAGATGCTCGGGCTGCTCGCCGAGGACGGCATCACGCCGATCGCCATGGACGCCGACGAGCAGGCCGATGCGGTGGTGATCAACACCTGCGGCTTCCTGGAGGCCTCCAAGCAGGAATCGCTGGAAGTCATCGCCGAGGCCGTCGAGAAGAAGAACCGCGGCGAACTGAAGCGGGTGGTGGTCGCCGGCTGCCTGGTGCAGCGTCACCGGGCCAAGATGCTGGAGTGGGCCCCGGGCATCGACGCGATGATCGGCGTGTTCGATCGCGACCACATCGTCCGGGCGGTGCGGGGTGAAGCTCCCCAGCGCCAGAGCCTCGCCGAGGCGTCGGACCAGCCCAAGTACTGGATCGCGGGCAACGCCCTGCAGGCCGCGAAGGAGCGGGGCCAGGACACCGTCGGGCTGACCGTGCACGGCAAGGACGGCAAGGGCATCGGCTACTTCGAGGACGACTCGGCCCGCATGCGCCTGACGCCCAGGCACTACGCGTACCTGAAGGTCTCCGAGGGCTGCAACCAGAAGTGCGCGTTCTGCACGATCCCGTCGATCCGCGGCAAGATGCGCTCCAAGCCGCTGGACCGGATCCTGACCGAGGCGCGCGAGCTGCTGGAAGACGGCGCGTTCGAACTGAACCTCATCGGTCAGGACACGACGAGCTGGGGCGACGACATCGGTCGCGGGTTCATTCGGTCGAGTGGCGGTCATGCCGGCGGACTGCCCGACCTGCTCCGGGCGCTCAACGACGCCGTGGATCAGTACGCCGGCGGGCACGGCTGGGTGCGGCTCATGTACGCCTACCCGACCAACTTCGCCGACGAGATGATCGACGCGATCGCCGAACTGCCGCATGTCTGCAAGTACATCGACATCCCGCTCCAGCACGCCTCGGACCGCATGCTGACGGCGATGCGCCGGAATGTCTCGGCGTCGCACCAGCGCGAGCTGATGCTCAAGCTGCGCGAGCGCGTCCCCGGCATCGCCATCCGCACGACCTTCATCACCGGCTTCCCCGGCGAGACCGAAGAAGATCACCAGATGCTGATGGACTTCATCGACGAGATCGGCTTCGACGCGATGGGCGTGTTCGAGTACTCGCAGGAGAAGGGCACCCCGGCCGGCACGATGGAAGACGACCCGAAGCTGGCGGTGCCGGCAGAGGTCAAGGCGTGGCGCAAGCACGAGCTCATGTCGCTCCAGCAGTCGATCGCCTTCGAGCAGGCCGAGTTCCTCGCCAGCCACTTCAACCCCGAGAACCCCGCCGACCCCGGCGTGCAGTTCGATGTGCTCATCGACCGCGCGCTGTCGGTCGAATCCCGAGGCATCCGCGGGCTGGACCCGGCCGGAGCCAGCGTGGAAGCCGGTGGCAAGTCGCCCGCGCGAGGCGACCGCAACGCCGCGGCGTCCGGCCAGGGCAAGCTGTACCAGGGCCGCGCGTACTTCCAGGCGATCGATGTGGACAGCGTGATCTATGTGCAGTCCAGAGAGCCCCTGAGCACGGGCGAACTCGTCCGCTGCACGATCGTCGGCAGCGACGGCTACGACCTGATCGC
>CAZIXS010000062.1:3553-16942 GCA_964543335.1 uncultured Phycisphaeraceae bacterium
CGAAATGTGAACAATCGCCCAAGCAAGTCCAGTGGAATCCGATATGCGACACAGGGGAAACCCGGCCTCGGGAGGGCTGGGTTCTCGCATACGGGAGGAATGGGTCATGGCAGTGCGGGCACACAAATCGATCCGGGCGAAGCTTCTGGTCGCGGTCGGGTCGGTGGCGGCTGGCGCGATCACGGTGGCGGTGATCGCCGCACTTTCGCTGGCTGATCTGAACCGCCAGATGCACCACATCGTGGATGTGACCGCGGAGAAGGTGAATCTCGCGTCGCAGATCCGCTACGACCTGATGTCGATGTCGCGCAACGAGAAGGCCATGATCCTGGCGACGGACGACGCCGAGCTCCGCCGGCTCTCCGGCGAGTCCGAAGCCGCGGATAAGCACATGAACGAGACCATCGAAAAGCTCGGCGGGATCGTCGATGAGAAGACCGGCGCCTTGCTCGCGAAGTTCAGCAAACACCTGCACGAGTACGAAGAGGTGAACGCGACGATCCGCCGTCATGCGTTGGCTCACAACGACGATGAGGCCTACGCCCTGGCGACCGGTGAGGGCTACCGCCTCTCCGAACTCTGCAAGGCGGAACTGGACGAGATCGTGGAGAACTCCATGGCTGATCTCGAACAAGAGAAGGGCGCGAGCTCCGCGATGTACGAGCGGACCAAATGGAAGATGGGCGCGGTCGCCATCGGCGGGATCGCCATCGGTGTTGGTCTCGCCTGGTATGTCATCCAGGGTGTGCTCGCATCGCTGAAGCCGGTGATCAACCGGGCGACCCAGATCGCCGCCAACGACCTGACGGGTGAAGAGCTCAAGGTCCGCACATCAGACGAGGTCGGCGAGCTGACCCGTTCGATCAACGGCATGTGGGAGTCGCTGCGCAGCATGGTGAGCACGATCAGTTCGTCCTCGTCGGAGGTTGCCGCAGCCGCGACGGAGATCGCCGCCAGCGCGGAAGAGATGTCCACGAGCATGAGCCAGCAGGCCGAGCAGGTCACCCAGGTCTCCGCAGCGGTGGAGCAGATGTCGCACTCGATCACCGAGGTCGCCGGCAAGTCCACGGAGGCCGTCGGCAACGCGGACGAATCCGGCCGGATCGCGCTCGAAGGCCGTTGCGTGGTTCAGGGAGCCGTGAACACCATGATCGAGATCGATCACACGGTCTCCGAAAGCTCACAGGCGGTTCAGCAACTCGGCCAGCGCGGCGAGGAGATCGGAAGAATCGTCGAAGTAATCCAGGACATCGCCGATCAGACGAACCTGCTCGCGCTCAACGCTTCCATCGAAGCCGCCCGAGCGGGCGAGCACGGACGCGGGTTCGCCGTCGTCGCCGATGAGGTCCGCAAGCTCGCCGACCGAACCGCCAGGGCCACCGATGAGATCACCGAGTCGATCCACGCGATCCAGAACGAAACCCGAGCCGCTGTGGACCGGATGGAAGCCAGCTGCGCTCGCGTCCAGACCGGCGTGGAGCAGGCCCAGTCCGCCGGCGACAATCTCGATTCGATCGTGCAGCGGGCCCAGACTGTCGCGCAGATGATCACCGCGATCGCCGCCGCAGCCGAACAGCAGTCGGCCGCGAGCACGCAGGTCAGCCAGAGCGTGGACTCGATCAACGCGATCATGCGCCAGGCTTCAGCGGGCGCATCGGAAGCTGCGCAGGCCGCGACATGCCTGAGCGGGATGTCGGAGAACCTCCGGGCCGTCGTGGGCCGCTTCCGGATCTGACCGAGAGACACAACACGACAACCGCCCGGCTGGAGTGCCGGGCGGTGTGTGCTTTTGAGTGCGTGTCCGGCGTCAGCCGAGTCTTACTCCGGGCAGGACTGGCCGAACTGTGCCAGCACCGCGTTCAGGTCGGCGAGATCGACCATGAAGTCGCCGGTGGCGTCGGCGGTGAAGGATGCGGTGCCGAACGCCGCGAGCACGGCGTTCAGGTCGCCAAGGTCCACCACGCCGGAGCCGTTGAGGTCGGCAGCGCAGTAGGGGGCGTCACCGTTGGACAGGTTCTGGATGCGTCCTTCGCCACCGACCGGGTATGCCCCGGTGCGGACGATGCCCGAGAGAGGACCGGCGAGGTAGTTCTGCAGGGCCTGCTGGTAGGTGTTGCCCACGATGGTGAAGGGGCGACCATCGAAGGGGTACTGGTCGCCGCCGGTCGCGAGGAAGTTCACGGTCGCGACGCTGATGGTCGGCGCGCCGGGGACCACCATGCCCTCGGAGACGATCTCGGTGCCGTCGAACAGTGTGATCGAGACGATGCGTGAACCTTCCTGCGTGATGTTGCCGTTCACATCGATCGACATGGCCTGCTGGGTGGGATCGACCACCATGGTGAAGCCGGCGACCTGCGCGAAGCGACCCGAAGCACCGGCACCCAGCGAGGACACGGCGTTCTCGGCCAGACGCTTGAAGGTCAGCGGGTCCACATCCTCAACCACGGTCACGAAGTTGGAGAAGGGCAGGATGTTGAAGGTGTCCAGCTCGGTCAGCGGACCGACGGGGAGGATGTTGTCGTTGCGGATGCCGCCACCGTTGGTGATGGCCACCGCCGGAACCGAGGCTCCAAAGCTCGCGGCCTGCTCGCGGGCAGCCCACAGCATCGAGTCGGCGATGAGGTTACCCAGATTGGTTTCGATCGTGCGGATGTTCGCGCGGATGCCGTCGAGCGGGACCTGCGTCTCGGCGACGATGTTGCTGGCGATCTGCTCGAGCTCGGCGACGACCGGGTCCACCACGAACTCCTGCATGGTCGGATCGGCGACGACCGCGTCCTCGCCCACACCCGACACGCGCACCGGACCGGATTCCTCGAGCACTTCGACGACT
The DNA here is from genome assembly GCA_964543335.1 of uncultured Phycisphaeraceae bacterium. GTDB lineage: Bacteria > Planctomycetota > Phycisphaerae > Phycisphaerales > UBA1924 > JANSXG01. The sequence continues at coordinate 6,390 of CAZIXS010000062.1, forward strand.
TCGCCCGCGGCGTTGAAGCCGAGGATCACGCGACCGACATACTTGTAGTTGCCCGAAGTGGTCACGACCGGCGTGCTCAGGCCGTCGGCGTTGTCCCGGAAGAAGGGGTAACCCGAATCGGTCACGACGCCGTCGCCATCGGTGATCACGAAGGGCACATCACCGGGAACCAGCAGGTCATCGGGGTTGGCGAGCAGTTCGTCACCGCCACCGGCGATGACCGCGTCCACGCCGCTGAGCGAGCCGATGAGGTCGAGCTCTTCGGCGATGCCCTGAAGGTGGCTGGCGAGGATGATCTTGTTCACGCCGCTGAGGGTGAGCGCATCGATCTCGGCCTGGACCGCGCCGATGATGTCCTGCCCGATGATCGTCAGGCCGGGCGAAGAGATGGTCGCGAGGTTGGGCGTGGTCGCGCCGACGATGCCAATCTGCTCACCGTTGACCGAGATCACGGTGCTGCGGGCGATGTCGCCGCTGTTGACGAGCGGGCTGAGCGCGGGCTCGTTCGTGAAATCGAGGTTCGCCGAGAGGAAGGTGATCGGCGAGCTGAAGCCGGTGATGAAATCGGCGAGGACCGAGGGGCCGAGGTCGAACTCGTGGTTGCCCAGGCACGCCGCGTCGTAGCCGATCAGCTCCATGGCGATGGTGTCGTAGAAAGGCACGCCGTTGGAGACCGAGGCGTTGAACTCGGGGCCGGGGAGGTAGTTGTCGCCGGAAGAGATCAGGAGAACGCCACGGGGCACGGCGTTGGCGGGCAGGCCGGCCGATTCGAGGCGGAGGTTGTCAACGACGGTCTTGAAGCGGGCCACGCCGCCGAAGTCCTCCTGGCCGCTCCCGGCGTTCACGAGCTGAGACTCGCCATCGTTGCTGTGCAGCAGGTGCAGGTAAAAGACGGCGCCGGAATCACCGGCCAGGGCGGCGGTCGAGCCGGCGAGCATGGCGATCATCGCGAGTGAGGCGTGCTTGCGTGTCATGGTTCTTCTCTCCATAGGGGGTGTGCGACACGCGACCGTACCGATCGCGCGACGCAGGAAATTACCGATCGCGATTCAGCGCACAGTGAACGCGGGACCAACGCGTCATGAAGAAAACGCGTGAATTGCGTGAAGGCGACGGACCCTGATCCCGGGGATCAGTCCGGGCGGACCACGCGCAGGGCAACATCGGGGTAATCCGCGAAGACTCCATCCACGCCCAGCTCGAACAGGCGCCGGATCTCCTCAGGGTTGTCCTTGAGCGTGTAGGGCACCACGACCAGACCGGCGCGATGGGCGCTGGTGATGAGCGAGCCGTCGCCACCCATGGCCGGATCGATGTGCTTGCGGTTGATGCCCAGGGCGTCGCACCACGACCCGATCGAACGCAGGGTCGCCTCGTCCACCGGTTCCCCGGACAGGAACATCAGCGGCAGGTCGCTGCCGAGCTCGTGACGAACCCGGTGCAGTGTCTCGGCGTGGAAACACTGCAGGAAGATGGCGTCGTCCCGATCGGTGTAGCCGTGACGAGCAAGGATGTCCAGCGTGACGCTGGCGAGGTCGTAGCCCTCGGCGCTGTGGAACTCGGGATGCTTCATCTCGGGGACGACGCCCACCGTGCGACCGGATTTGCGGTTCAGTCGATCGATGAGCGTCAGCATCTCGTTCAGCGTGACGATGCGGTATCCGGTGTCCGTGGAGCCGCGTCCGTGCTTCTCGAGCGTCCGCAGTTCGGCGAGATCGAAGTCGATCGCATACCACTTGCCGTCGTCTCTGCCTCGATCCGGGAAGACTTCCCGCGCGTTGGTGGTTTCGTCGAGAGTCAGGTCGTGCAGGCAGATCGCGATGTTGTCCCGCGTGAGGACGACATCGGGCTCGATCATGTCCGCGCCCATCGCATACGCCATGGCGTAGGCGGCGAGGGTGTGCTCCGGCAGGTAGCCGCTCGCGCCCCGGTGGGCGATCACGAGGAAATGCTCGGAACTCGGTGCATCCTCGCGGGGTGCCAATCCGGCGAGCAACGCTGCGCTGAGCACGCAAAGGGCGACGGCGATCGGCTTGATCATGAACGACTCCTCGAAAGAAAAGAGGTCCGAATGGCTTTCACCATCCGGACCCTGGTGTTCAAACGCTGATCAGAACCCGGCCATTACGGGCAGACGGTGCCGAAGTTGGCGAGGATCAGGTTCAGGTCGGCGAGGTTCACGGCTCCGTCGCCGTTCGCGTCGCCATCGGTGGTGGACTGACCGAAGTTCGCGAGAACCAGGTTCAGGTCGGCCAGGTTGATGTTGCCGTCACCGGTCACATCCGCGCAGTCGTCGGGGCAGGGCTCGACGGGCTGGCAGTCGGTGAGGTTCGGGGTCTGCACGCTCTGCAGCGCACCGGGCGAGCCGAAGAGCAACTGCGTGCTGTTGAAGACGAAGGTGGGGGTCACGGTGCGGCCCTGAGCCAGACCGTTGAACGAAGCGCCCCAACGCGTGCCGTCGTCGTTGCGAACCTGGGTGTAGTTGCTGGTCGGAGGGATCACGAAGATCGACCAGGCCTCATCGGTGATCTGCCCGGTGCCGTCGAGCGGCCAGATCAGGAAGTCATCGTCGTAGTTGACGATGTCCTGGGGCTTGCCGCTCGCGTCCACCAGACGCAGCTGCTCGTTGGCCTGCGAAGGCGAGTTCGCGAGGCGGGCCAGACCGAACGGGCCCTGGCTCTGGTACCAGCCATCGACCGCGAAGACCTGGTAGCCGCAGCCCCACGCCTGATGGAACTCGGCGATCGCGGCGTTCTCGCACTCCCAGATGTCGGCGTTGAAGCCCATGATCACCGCGACTTCGCCCGGAGCGAGGGAGCTGCCGGCGGGCAGCGGCGAGGTGAAGCCGTCCTCGTCGGCGAGGGTCCAGCCGGAGATGTCGATGGTCTGGTTCGAGCGGTTGTAGATCTCGATCCACTCGTCGAAGCCGCCGCCGACATTGGGATCGTTCGGATCGCCGCCGGGGGTGTAGCTGTTGGAGGTGTACATGATCTCGGTGATGACCACATCGCCGGTCGGGGATTCCACCGAACCGAAGTTGATGAAGCCGGGCGAGCCGAAGTCCTCACCGGTGTTGTTCACGACCGGGGCGTCGGCGTTGAAGGTGCTGATGCGAGCACCGTCGAGGCCGGGCGTCGAGAGTCCCCAGTTCTGGCCGGCGTTGTTGGCGTTCGAGTTCAGGCTGGTGCCGAGCAGGTAGATCGACGAGTGGCCGTTGCTGGCGGGCCAGCCGTTCTGGGCTTCGCCGTTGGAGTTCGAACCGCTGTAGTTCGCCACATCGATCACAACGCCGCTCTCGTTCACGAGGGCGAGGATCTCGTCGGTCAGGGTGCCGAAGTTCGCGCGGGCGCCCCAGACGGGGAGCGGGATGGCGGTGAAGCCATCGCCCCAGAGCGACTGCCACTGCGCGAGCGCGCCGGCATCGTCGAAGGTCTGGGTGTCCGAATCGAAGAACTCTTCAGCGTCGAAGAGGACCGCGATCTCACCCGCACCGAGGATGGTGCCGGCGGGAACGCCAGCCGAGGCCGGGTCGCCTTCGAGGTCGAACAGGGTCCAGCCCGAGATGTCGATGGCCTTGCCCGTGGTGTTGTAGATCTCGACATACTCGAGCTCGGGCGAGGTGGTCGGATCGAACATGATCTCGGTGATGATCACTTCGCCGGCGGATTCGCACTCGTCGATGATGCCGTTGTTGTTCGCATCGATGCCGGGGCTGTCGGCGATCTCGCAGGAGTCGAGGATGCCGTTGTTGTTGCAGTCGAGATCGGGGTTCGCCGCGATATCGCAGTCGTCGGGGAGCCCGTTGTTGTTGCAGTCGTCTTCGCACTCGTCCGGGATGCCGTTGTTGTTGCAGTCCTCGGAGATGCCGAAGAAGATGTCCTGCGAGTCGTCGAAGCCGTTGTTGTTGCAGTCGGTGAAGACGAACTCGGTTTCGACATAACCGGGAGAGGCGATATCGCCGCCGGCGATGATCGCGGTGACCGTGCCGCTCGGGCTGGTGTACTCCACGAGCTGGCTCTCGATACCGTCGAAACCACCCGCTCCGTTCACACCGATCACCGAGAGGGCCCACGCGGCACCGCTGTCGTTGTCAGCGGAGTTCAGGAACTGGGGCTTGAGGTAGACCGAGATCGCGGAGGTCGTCGCCGGCCACCCGTTCGTGCCGTTCTCGTAGTTGGCGACATCGATCTCGTTCCCGAGGTTGTCGACCAGCGACAGAACCTCGTTGGTCGCCGAGCCGGTGTTCGCGAGCGACGGGACGAGGCAGTTCGCCAGCGCGAAGACGCGGTAGGGCTCGCCGGCGGCGTTGAGTTCGCCGTAACCAGCGTAGAAGTCAGCCGGAGTCAGCTCAGGGTCTTCAAGATCATCGTTCGGGAAGGGCTGCTGCACACCATCGATGGTGGCGCAGTCACGACCGGACCGCATGATGATGATCGCTTCGCCGGGAGCGATGATGGTGCCATCGGGCAGGCCGACGGTCAGGAAGTTGCCGTCCTCGTCGGCGAGGTACCAGCCGGAGATGTCGACGGGGTTGTTCCCGCCGTTCCAGATCTCAGCAAACTCACCAGGGACATCGCCGCCCGCCGGGTTGGCATGGATTTCGGTAATGATGACCTGGCCGGAGGCCTGGCCCGCCGCGAACGCGAGTGCGGCCGCAGCGAGGAAACGCGAAGGACGAAGCATGAATCTCTCCTCTCGGGATGGACGGATCGCGCACGGGTGCGATCTCGGGTAGGCAAGGAACGCGAAGTGAAAGAAAAAGCCACGCACCAAGTGCGTGGCCGGGTTTCAGGAATCGTTCTCGAAGTACCAGCGCTGGTAGTTGTTATAGAACAGGCTCTCGGAGGTCTTGCGCAGCGCGGGGTGCAGTTCCTCGAGATCGTCGTAGATGTCACTGGCGCCGAGGTGGTTCGAGTACATGTACGCCTCGACCAGTTCGTGCCCGCGACGGACGAACTCCACATGGCCATCGATGAAGCCGATGTTCAGGCCGTCGGTGCCGTGGTTGTTGTGGGGATCGGGCCAGTTGTTGCGCGATCCGGGGTACAGCGCTTTGATCTGGGACAGGTGGTCCTGGTCCGAGTCGAGGATGAGCAGCGTGCGTGCGGGCTGATCGACCGTGTTCAGACGCTTCAGGATGCCGCGGTTCGGCGGATCGGGCTGCTCGCCGTTCTCGCGGATGTAGGTCGGGTGATTCGGACCGAACCCGCGCTGCTGCCAGTGGTCGGTCGTGCCGCGGCTGTAATCGACCCAGCCGCTCGGGTAGATGTGCAGCTGGCCTTGGGCTCGGCTGGACATCCACGCCCAGACCTCGAAGCTGTGGCCGCCACGCTGGAAGTTGAACCCCTGCGTGTTGTCACCGGTGTCGAACGCGTTGTTGGCGGACTGGGTCAGGTGCCGGCGAACCCGGGCACCGTACTTGTTCCGTGGGTCCTCGACCTCGAGCCAGTCGTCCGGATCCACGAAGTTCTGGGTGCTCGGGCAGATGGCCTGCTCAACATTCTCGATGTACTCGCCTGGCTCGAGGTAAGCCAGGTTGTCCTCACTGCCGCCCATCGTCGGGATGAACGCGCCGGTCTTGCTGTCGTTGGCGTGCACGCGAGCCGCGAGCACGATCATTCGGATGTTGTTCGAGCACTGCATGCGGCGGGCGGTCTCTCGCGCATTGCCGAGCGTCGGAAGCAGGATTCCGATCAGCAGCGAGATGACCGCGACGACGACGAGCAACTCGATGAGCGTAAACGCTTTTCTTCTGTGCATCTGTGAAGGACTCCGGAAATTGCTCGGCAGCAGCCGGGCAAGAGGAAAGGACAAGGAGATCGCAACGGGGCGGAGTCGGTTAGGTGCAGGGGGAAAGTACGAGCGAGTTTGAAGAATCGCGCACAGACGCGGTGAAGATTCGGTTAGTCGGCACAAAGTGCAATTCCACACGGTCTCAGCAGGAGTACCTTGCCACCTTTGCAGATTGATTCATCTATCACCGAAAGAGGGGAAGCAATGACGAAGAACCACGCACCACACCTCCTGATCCTCATGGGCGCAGGCCTCGCTAGCCTTCCGGCATTCGCCAGCGACGGCCCATCAGTCCCATCGACCAGCGTGTCGCTTGCCCGGGTCGGGCTGCTCAATGTTCAGCAGATCGACAGCGGAAACGAGCGAACTTCGGTCCGGCTATCGATCGCGAGCGGTGCTCAGCTGTTCAGCTACCCCGACCAGAACCGCGGCGATTTCCATGTCGGATTCGGCACCGGCAACGATCTCGCCGGAGGCGTCATGATCCCCGCCGTCCGAAATACAGCACGCACGAACGACGACGGGTTCAACTCCGGTGGCAACAACGGCGGAGACCTTTTCGCCATCGCCACTTCGACCCGGCCCGACGCGAACACCCAGCACATCGTCAGCACCCACGGCGTCCCGAGTGGACTGGAGATGAATGTCGATGTGGCCTCCGTTCTGTTCCCCTTCGAGGCCGGCTTTATCGCCGGACACCTTCTGAACAATGTGAACAACGGGCCCATCACGCAGCTGATCGCCTCGCCCGGTCTCGAACTCGGATCGAACGTGATCGACCCGCCCTCGTTCGCCGGCGAGTACACCGTGGATCTCCGGTCGTTCGGGGCCGATGGCAGCAACGGCGTGCTGATCGTGGCGGGTGGAGCCAACGAGGCGAACTTTGCGCTCAGCCGAAACCATGGGGACGGCGTCTACACCATCTACTGCCATGACAAGGGCGTTGACGGTCCGCAAGGCGAGAACGACCCAGTCGCGTTCGTGTACCTGCCCTACGAAACCGAAGGCCTCGTCGCCGCACGCATCGCCGAGAACAGCGGAACTTCCCCGACCGTCCTCAGCGGGACCGGCCAGTTCGCCGTCAGCGCGCTCGGCGCCGGACGCGTGCTGCTCCAGATCGAAGGGGTGACCGATGGCGAGTCCGGAGCGCTACTGCTGAGCCCGGAGGGCGGCGAGGCGGGCAATGCGGACAACATCATCGTTTCGCAGTGGTCCGAGGACTTTGCCGGCTACATCGTGGAAAGCCGCGACATTCCAGCCATGAACACGCAGGCGCTCGGTGGAGAGCCGATGTTCTCGTTCGCGTACATCCCGGTCACGCCCGGACCGGGCATCGAGTGGAGGGACCAGGCCGATGTCTTCGCCGTGCTGCCTGACACCCAGTACTACGCTCAAGACTATCCGCCGATCTTCGACACCCAGGCGCAGTGGATCGCGGATGTCGCCGAGGAACTGAACATCCGCATGGTGCTGCATGTCGGCGATGTCACGAACCGCAACACCGACGCCCACTGGATCATCGCCCGAGGGGCGATCGAGGCCTTCTTCCCGGCGATCCCGATGGTGATGGCCCAGGGCAACCACGACTGCGGACCCAACGGCAACGCGACCAGCCGCGAAGACTTCAAGATGGGTGAGTACTTCCCGGTCGAGGAACTCGCCCAGCAGCCAACGTTCGGCGGGATGTTCGAAAACGAAGCCAATACCTACAGCCTCATCGAAGCGGGAGGGCGCAAATGGATCGTCATTGCGCTCGAGTGGGGGCCACGCTCGCAAGCCGTGCAGTGGGCGAATGATCTGCTCGAGCAGCATCGCGATCGGTTGGCGATCATCGTCACCCACGCGTATATGCACCGTGGGGACCAGCGGATGGACCGCCTTGTTGCCGATTTCAACGGCACACCCTACGGCTACGGCACAGCGAACCTCCCGGGTGGAACCTCGGACGGCGGTGATCTGTGGCGGAATCTCGTCAGCCAGCATCCGAACACGGTGATGGTGCTCTGCGGGCACATCACCGGAGAAAGCCGCGTGTCCGAGCCGACGAAGTTCGGCAATGTCGTCCACCAGATGCTCACCGACTACCAGGGCATGCCCGAAGGTGGCCAGGGATTTCTGCGCCTCATCGAAATGGTGCCGGGCAGTTCAGCGCTGCGACTTCGGACCTACTCTCCATGGCAGGAGCGCTACTTCACCGGACCCGGAAGCCATTTCGAACTCCAGCTGATCACCGCACCGGGACACGACGGGCGAATCTTCCCCGGTGACTACACGCTCGACGGCAAGGTGGACCTGATGGACCTCAACCTCGTGCTCTCCGGCTTCGGCGAGGTGTTCGATCTGGAAGATCTCAATGCAGTTCTGGCGGATTTCGGCCTGTCCACCTGATTCTGCGTCTCACGCTGGGCAACTCAACACGAGTCACACTTCACGAAGTGACCACACAAGCAGCCCGGCCTCCAGCGAGACCGGGCTGTTTCATTGCCCGAGTGATGGCAAAGCCAGACCGATGGCGAAGCGGGATCAGTCCGCGACCACGCGGAAGCTGGTCTTCACCGTCTGAGTGCGCCCGTACAGATCGGTGTGCTCGATCTCGATCATGTGCGTGCCAGCGGGGAGCCCGGCTGGCAGGCGTGACTCCCAGATGTGGTACGAGACGGCCGGGTCGGGAAGGTCTCTCTGCCCTTCGGCGTATTGCGCAAGTTCCTTCTCGCGATCAAAGATCGCCTGATACAAGGGGTCAACCTGCGGAGCGAAGGCCATGGCAGCCCAGGGAGTAGCCCGAAGCCCAGTGGTCTGCATCGGCAACAGTCGCATACGCACCGAGTCGACCTCGGAGCCGTTGAAGATGTTGGCGATCACCCGAACCTCGCCCTCGCTGGCCAGGACTTCAGTGGTTCCCGGCTCACCGATCGTGATGTTCGCGATGTGGTTGTCGCTGTGTCGGGCGGCATGGAAGTCGGAGGTGTACCGGTTTCCATCGAAGTTGATGATCGTGTAGCCGTTGGGAGAGCCGCACCGCATGGAGGTGTGCGGGATCATCTGCTCATCGAACAGGCCGCGATACCACGAACCCGAAGCCGTCGCGGCGTTAATGTGATGGTGAACCGCCTTGCCCACAGTGCCCGTCGCATGCTGGTTCGGCGCGGCGGGCTTGAAGCCTTCCTCCTCACCAAAGAACCACTGGCGCTGGAAGTGTGTGTGACCCGACATGCTCATGGTGTTCGGGTGCGAAGACAGAATCCGGAAGAGTTCGTCGCGCTCAGGAGTCTGGTGGATGCTGCCCTCTTCGGCAGCGAGCGGGATGTGCATCATGAGCACAACCAGTTCATCCTGAGGAACGATCCGGAGGTAGTTCTCGATGAACTTCAGCTGGTGATCACGCAGTCCGCCGCGGTAGGTAGCCGAGCGTGGCCACCGCCCGCCGGGCCAACCCGCACGCTCACCGTTGCGGAATCCGTCGAAACCCTCATGGATGACATTATCCAGAGCGATGAAGTGCACGCGTCCGTACTGGAACGCGAAGTTCGCCGGGCCGAACACACGCTCGTAGGTTTCGTCCGCCCAGCGATCCGGGTCGCTGGCGGTGGCCGCGGACTGCCCGGCCATGAAGTTCATGTCGTGGTTGCCGTAGATGTTGTACCAGGGCACACCGAAGAGCGCCTGGGCCTCGTTCAGCGGCTCGACCTGTTCGAGCCGATCTCCGACAAGGTCGCCAAGACTGACCCCGAAGGTGATGTCGTGACGGTTCAGGATGGGGTCGATGATGTCGGCGCGGTAGTAATCGACCTCACGCTCGGAATACGGCTGCGGGTCACCCATCACGATGATGCTGAAGGAGTCCGGCTCCGCCTGTGGGACCAGCGGGAAGTCGATCGAGGCGGGCAGTGGGCCGGTCGGCTCGACACCCTTCCAGATGAAGTCTTCGTCGGGAGAACCATCCGGTTTGTGGATGTAGTTGAAGCGAGGCAATCCCTGTGCGCTGACCGGAGTCCGGTAGCCCCGTGGCTTGATCACGAAGAAGTGATCATCGCCGGTCACAGGCAACTCCCAGCGACCGGACGCATCCGTGAGCACGATGTTGGTGCCGTCGGAGACCGCCACGCCTGAGATACCGCGCTCGTCGGCCTGCCGGACACCGTCTAGGTTGGCATCCAGATACACCGATCCGGTCGCGACGGTCTGGGCAAGGGCGGCACCGCTGAACAGAGCGCTGCCGGTCATGGCGAGGAGAAGTGGGATTGAACGCATGGTGGGATATCTCCTGAGAGTGGGTTGAGCAAAGATCTCAAGAACCACGCGTTTCGGGCGTACAGCGGTATCGTGAAGACTGCGCTAAATGATGGCTTTTGAGGCCGACTCTTTGCGCGAACTGAACACGAATCGCCATTCTATTGAGCGGGCTCCGGACTGTAGTTCGTCCGGGGCCGATGCTCGAAGCCATCGAAAGGTTGTGTGGTATGCCTTTGTTTTCCTCTCGCACCTTCGCTGGAACCGCGTTGCTTGCCAGCGTGTTCCTAGCCCTTCAGCCTGTCTCCGCCCACGCCGAAGAGTCGCTCGCTTCGTCACGATCGGCGTCCACGGGAAGCGTCATCTTCATCCACCCCGACGGAGCGTCCGCAGCGACCTGGGCCGCAGCACGAGCGCTCTATGTCGGCCCGGACAACAATCTCAACTGGGACCTCCTGCCGGCGATCGGCGTCTACCGCGGCCACATGAACGACTCGCTCACCGGCACCAGCAACGGCGGAGCAACCACC
>CAZIXS010000063.1:0-16728 GCA_964543335.1 uncultured Phycisphaeraceae bacterium
CCTTGAAATTTGTGCCGCCGACGAGGAGGCCGATGGGGGGCATGATGACATAGTTGACGAGGGAGCTGACCACTTTGCCGAACGCGGCACCGATGATGATGCCGACGGCCATATCGACGGCGTTGCCCTTGATGGCGAATTCCTTGAATTCCTGCATGAGTCCCATGACTGCCTCCAGACCGGGCTTCGATGATCGGAGCGCCCGGTGAGCGGAACGGTGAACCGATCATCCCGGATGTCCCGGCGGGTGGGATGATCGAGCCACCGACCCGGCGGCTCGCGGGGTGATGGTACTTGCCCAGCGTGGGCGAGGGTATCTCCGGGGGGTGGTTTGGGATGATGGCAGCCCATTTCTGGTGTGGCCCGTCGCAAATGCTTGGTTCAGATTGCTGCAACTTGGCATCTGTGCGGGCGTAGGAGTCTGGTATGGTGGGCGGAGCGTTCGGGTCACCCCCGGACGGAGAGGAGTGTTCGAACTCATGCAACGATCGTCTGTGTCGAGCGTCGTGGACTGGCGGGGTGTGACCTCGCTGGTGGCGGCGCTGGTTGTCGTGGCTTCGGTTCTCGGGCTTTCGCCCGAGGTTTTTGCCCAGGATCGCCCGGTGGCGTTGACTGGCGCGAGCGTGCGGACAACCGATGGCGGTGTGCTGGAAGGTGTGACGATCCTGATCGTGGAGGGCAAGATTGCCCGGATCGGTCCCGGGATCGAGGTGCCCCGGTTTACCCAGGAAGTTGATGTCAGCGGCAAATTCGTGACGCCCGGTCTGATCGACGGGGCGAGCCTGCTCGGCATGAATGCTGGCGGGAACTGGAGCACGGGCGCGACTCGGCGGGCGGCGGACGCCTTTGATCGGTTTGCCACGGGCGAACTGCGTGAGGCGGCACGGAACGGGGTGACCGCGTTCCGGATTATTCCCGGCAAGGGAGCGGGCATCCGCGGGCTCTCGGCACTGGTGCGTCTTGAGGGTGGCGAGGGCGGCTCTCGGGGAACGGTGCTGGTTGAGGAGCTCGACCTGAGCATCAACCTTGAATCCGGCGAGCGGGCCTCGCGTCGCCTGGACATTTTCGATGATGTGCGCCGCAACTTCCGCGATGCGCTCGCGTACCGCGAATCTCGCGAGGCGTATGAGGTGCAGCTCGAGGAGTACCTCGAGAAGATCGAAGAGCGCCGCAAGAAGACTGAAGAGGCCGAGAAGAAGGGCGAAGGCGGGGGTGAGGGCGCCAAGAAGGAAGAGATCAAGAAGCCGGATGAGCCGCGTGCGAACCGGGACTTTGATGTGCTGCTGCGGGCGATTGATCGTGAGTTGCCGGTTCGGATCGAGGCGCACCGCAGCGCGGACATCCTGAACGCGCTGGAGCTTGCGGCCGAGTTCGGCTTCGATCTGACGATCGAGGGTGGAGCGGAGGCGCATCTGGTTGCGGAGCAGCTTGCCGAAGCGGAAGCGGCGGTGATCCTTGCTCCGCTGACGAGCGGCGGTGGCGAGACCGGGCCGCGTGCTCGGTTTGCGACCGAAGCGTTTGGAATCCTGCAGGACGCTGGCGTTTCGGTGGCCCTCTCGGCCGGTCTGGACGAAGGACGGGGCAGCCGGTTCGTCTTGGACAACGCTCGTTTGGCGGCATCGGTGAGCGAAGGGGCGGATGCGGTTCGCCTTTCGACGATGGGTGTGGCGGAACTGCTCGGTGTGTACGACGAGATCGGATCGCTGCGATCGGGCCGCTTCGGCGATGTGGTGGTCTGGTCGGGTGACCCCAGCGACCCTGCTTCGATGGTGGAGCGGGTCTTCGTGGGTGGGGGACTGATCTACATGGATCCGGCGGTTCGTCGGGACGAAGCCCGGAACAGGAGAGGACGCTGATGCGTGTGACGACGGCAATTGCGGCGGCTCTGGTCGCTTTGTGCGGATCGGCGGCGGCGCTCGCGGACCGGGTGGTCCTGATCCCGGCGCAGATGGTCGCTCCGGATGGCTCGCTGGTCTCCGGGAAGGCGGTGGTTGTCGAAGGCGGCAGCATCGTTCGGATCGGCGAGGCCTCGGCGTTCGAGAACGATCGAGACGCGGTTCGCGTCGATGGTGTGCTCAGCCCCGGGCTGATCGCGCTGGGATCCACGATGGGTGTGGACGGCGGGAACGCGACCACGCAGTCGGTGATGCCCGAGCTTCGGGTGGCCGAGGCGTTCGATGCCAGCGATCCGGATCTCGAGCGTGCGGTGAAGTCGGGTGTGACGGGGGCGATGATCATCCCGCTGCCGACGAATGTGGTGAGCGGGACCACGGCGTTCATCACGACACACTCGAGCGATGGGCAGTGGTTCATCGACGAAGACGGCCCGATGATGTTCTCCTTCGGGCCACCGGTGTACGACCTTGAACTCGGGCCGACTTCGCGATCGGGTTCGCTGGTGGTGCTGCGGGGAGCGCTCGAGGCGGCCAAGGATAAGGAAGGCCCGCTGAAGGAAGTGCTCGACGGCAAGCGGCGCGCCGTGGCGTACTGCCCGGCGATCGACGACGTCGACGCGGCGTTCCGAGTGTTCGACCGGTACCGGGTCGAGGTGCAGATCATCCATAACGAAGAGCCGCGTCTGCTGGCGGAGGCCCTTGACAGCACGCCGACTCTGGTCGCGATGGGGCCTTACACCTTCACCACGCCCGCCTGGCAGATCGCCGGGGCGGGGATGGTTTCGAAGGGTGGTTCTCCGGTGGCGCTGCTGGGCGAGGATGGGAGTGATCCGGGGCGTTCGCTACGGATTTCCGCTTCGCTGGCGGTGCGGTACGGCATGAACGCGGACGCGGCTCGGCGTGCGATCACCTCGGCTGCCGCGGAGTACGCGGGGGTGAGCGAGGCGGTCGGCTCAATCGAGCGTGGTCGTCGAGCGGACCTTGTGGTGTTCAGTGCGGACCCGCTTCGGCTGGACGCGAGTGTGCAGTGGGTGATGATCGGTGGCGACTGGGTGGTGAAGCCCAATGCCGCAGCCCCGGCGGATGAAGAGTTCGATTTCATGACGACGAAGCCCGGAGCGACGAGCGAATCGGAGGCACGATGATGTTCACGGACATGAACCTGAAGAAGTGTGCGGCGGTGGCGCTGGGCGCTAGTCTGCTCGCCACGGCGACCTTGTCGGCGGATGTGATCGCGGTGCGTGCGGGGACGCTGCACACCGGCACCGGTCAGGCGATCTCCGGCGGTGTGGTGATCATCGAGGACGGCACGATCATCGCGGTTGGTCCGGGTCTTGCGATTCCGGGCGACGCGACGGTGTACGAACTGGATGAGGGGCACATCACGGCGGGCCTCATCGACGCGAACGCGCGCCTGGAACGCCAGGACATTTTCCTGCCTCAGGAGGCGCGTCCGGCTGGCGATCTGTCTTCGCTGTTCATGCGGCAGCTTCCGTTCCACGAGGATGGGGCGGCCTGTGTGACCTGCTCGGGCTTTGCGATGTGCCCGCTGAGCCAGCTGCACGGCGAGTTCAAGAGCGGGACCGACCAGGACATCGAGGAAGATCTGGGTTGCCCGTGCTGCGGTTGGCCCTCTCACAACATCAGCGCGATTCTCACGGCGGGCGTTCAGCCGGCGGTGACTTCGACGGAGGCCTCCTCTGAGGTCGTGCCGCATACGAGCGTGCTGGATGTCGCGAACCTTCGTTCGCCGGACTACGGCTGGCTGGCGCGGGGCGGTGTGACGACGGTGTTCGTCGCGCCCGATACCTCGGCGGTGATCGGCCCGCAGGGCGCGATCGTGACGACCTTCGGCTCAATCCGCGAGCGCGTGCTGGATGAGAACGGCGATGTGCAGGCGGTGATCGGGACCGACCCGTACGCGGTGGGGCTGCGGAACTCGCGCCCGTTCGGGACCTTCGTCAGTTCGCGTACTCGACGCCCGACCACCCGTATGGGTGTGACCTGGGTGTTCCGCAAGGCGTTTGCGGACACGAAGGACTGGATCGCGGGCAACGAGGTGACCGGTTCGGACCAGCCGCCGGTCGAGGCGTTCCCGGTGCTCCAGGATGTCCTCGAGGGTGAGGTCCCGCTGCGGATTCTGGCTCGCGACCGCAACGACATTGAAGCCTCGGTCCGTCTGGCGAACGAGTTCAACCTCAAGTACACGCTGGTCGAGCCGGTGGCGGCGTACGACTGCTGGGATGTGCTGGAGGCCGAGCGCCCCGAGATCGTGTTCGGCCCGATCAGCGATACGAGCGTCGGCCTGCGTCGCTTCAGTGGCGACGACAACCGCACCCGACTCGGCACCATCCGCGAGCTCTTCGAGCGTGGCTTCGAGCCGGCTCTTTCCGCTCAGGACATGCGTGACGAGGAAGGGCTGGCCGGGCAGGCCATGCTGGCGCTCAAAGCCGGTGTGACTTTCGACCAGGCCCTTCGTGCGGTCACGGTCAACCCGGCCCGCATCCTCGGCAAGTCCGACCTGATGGGCACGGTGGAAGTCGGGAAGCGGGGCGACATCGTCCTGTGGACCGGCACCCCGTTTGAGGCCACGACCAAGCCCGCGCTGGTCATCGTCGGCGGGCGCGTCGCGATGAACGAAATCGACAACTGACCCTCTCGCGGTGTGCCTCCGGGCACACCGTTTTTTCTGCGAACCGACCATATCCGAATTCACGAAGCCCGCGACTCAGAGCGGGAGCAAACGAGAGACGACCTATGAAGCTGATGTACCCGCTGGCCGCCGCAATCGCTGTGTGTGCCATGAGCAGTGCGAGCCTGGCGCAGATGCCGCCTTCGAAGATCGCGTTGAGCGGCGCCCGGATCATTCCGATCGTTGGCGACGAGATCGCCGAGGGAACGATCGTGATCGAGCGTGGCAAGATCACGGCGATCGGCGTGATGGGTGAGGTCGATATCCCGTTCGATGCGATGGAGGTTGACCTTGAGGGCATGGTTGTGATGCCCGGGTTCATTCACGCGAGCAGTTCGGACGGGCTGGACCGCAGCAACGAGAGCCTGCCCGTGACTCCGTACCTTGATGTGTATGACGCGACCGACCCGTCTTCGCTGTTCTTTGAACAGGCGCTGCGGAGCGGGATCACCGCGGTGCATGTCATGCAGGGCCCGAACACGGTCATCGGTGGTGTGAGCCGCCTGCTGCGTCCGATCGGCCTGAGTATGGACGAGATGTCGATCCGGGGTGATCTGGCGATCGTCATGTCGACCTCGCCTCGCGGCGGTTTCGATCGGATGGCGCAGATCGCGACGATGCGTGAGGCGTTCTTCGATCTCGATGCCGCGATCGATGCGCTCGCTGAGAAGCGGTATGAGGAGGAGCAGGCCAAGAACGAGAAGGATGTGAATGTCTCTCCCGCGGAGGCTCGCGATCTCGGCAAGGCGCTGATCCGAGACGAGGATTACAACGACGGGATCTACAACCTGGTGCGTCTGCGTCGCGGCGATCTGTCGGCGTGGGTCTACACGGGCGCCGCGATGGATGTCGCTCCGGCGATCGAGATCATGGATTCGCAGGATGTTCTGGATCAGACCGTCTTCGTGCTGACCGGCGACGCGTACAAAGCCTCGAGCCAGATCGCAGCTACGGGGCGGCCGGTGGTGATCGGGCCAGAACTGACTTACCGCGAACGCGATCCGATGACCGGTCGCCTCGATGAGACCTTCCTGCCCAAGGCGTTCTACGACGCGGGTGTGATGTTCGCGATGCTGCCCAATGAATCCGGAGCTTTCGCCGAGCGCTACCCGACCTTCAACGCGGCGCAGTGTGTCCGCAACGGGATCCCGCGTCAGGCGGCGCTGGAGGCCATCACGATCAACCCGGCGAAGATTCTGGGCGTGGACGACACGCTCGGCTCGCTTGAAGTCGGGAAGACGGCGAACATCGTGGTGCTTTCGGGCGATCCGCTCGACTTCAACTCGTGGGTCGAGAAGTCGTACATCGACGGCATTCTTGCTTACGACCGTCAGAAGGACAGCCGCCTGCGTGAGCTCATGGAATCCGGGAAGTCCGGTGAGGACGAGCCCGCGGATGATGGCGAGGAGAACGCCGAAGCCCCGGTCAGCGAGACCGGCTCCGGCGACGGTTCGGACGGTTCTGATGCCGGCGACGGTGCTTCCAACGGGGAGGGACGCTGATGCCCCGCGCTCTCCTGCGCATCCTGACGCTGGCGGTCGCGACGGTCGGTGCGCTCTTGACCACCTCGGCGGCGAGTGCCGGCGGGTCGATGGCGATCACCGGCGCGCGGATCCTGCCCATGTCCGAGCGTGGCCCGGCGTTCATTGAGAACGGCGTGGTCATCGTTCGGGATGGTGTGATCGTGTCGGTCGGCGATGCGTCGACCCCGATCCCCGCCGACCTTCCGGTCATCGATCTCAACGGCGCGACGCTCATGCCCGGCATGGTCATCGCCGATACGGGCCTGGCTGGCCGCCACGCCGGTGATCAGTCGATCAGCGGTCTCTACCACGCGATCGATGCGTTCAACCGCTTCGGCGATTACCGCCCGCTGATCGCTCAGGGCATCACCACGGTGCACATGAACCCGGGTGATCATCGCCTGGTTTCAGGTGCGGGCGCGGTGGTTCGCCTCTCGGGTTCGTGGAAAGACCGCGTGCTGAACGCGGCTTCGGATATCACGGTGAACTTCTCGAACGCGTCTCGGAATCCTCCGAACCTGCTCGATCCGCTCAAGCAGCCCTCCGCGGACAACCTGATTGTACCGGCGACGCCGCAGGCCCCGACCTCGCGCATGGAAGAGTGGCCGACGCTCCGCGACGCGATCGAAAGTGCCAATGAGCAGAGTGCCTCGGCTCACATGCGTGCGTTCTGGCGGCTGTGGGATTCCGGGCTGCCGCTTCGGGTTCAGGCCGAGGATGCCATGGACGCGGCGAAGGCGGTCGAGGTGCTCGAGCGCTCGGAGCGGAGCGGCTATGTGGTCGGTTCCTTCGATCTCGAAACGGTGGCCTCGCTGCTGAGCGCGAGCGATACGCCCGTGGTGTACGGCCTGACGATGCCGGTGCGCGGCTCGGCCCGTGACTTGGGTGATCGGGCGAGCGCGAGCGACCCGGATCTTTCCAAGCTTTCCTCGATCGATCGTGACCGCCTGGCGCTGAGCGCCGGATCCGGTGTCGGTCTGAGCGATCTGCGTCTCGCCGCGGCGCTCGCGATGCGTGACGGTCTTGACCGCGACACCGTGCTGCGTGCGTTGACGCTGAACCCGGCGCGCATCCTCGGGGTGTCGGATCGGGTCGGCAGCATCACGCCGGGTCGCCTTGCCGACCTGGTGGTGTACACGGATGACCCTTTGAACCCGACCGCTTCGGTACAGCGGGTGTACATGAACGGGCTGCTGGCGTTCAAGGCCGAGCAGTCCGGTTCGGTCGTGGTGCGTGCGGGCACCGTGTGGACGGGGACCGGCGAATCGCTCAGCGATGCCGAGGTGCTCGTGCGTGACGGCAAGATCGTGGAAGTCGGTCAGCGCGTGGCGCGTCCGAAGGGTGCGGTGGTCTTTGATGCGGGTCCGGAGGCGTTTGTCGCCCCGGGCTTCGTCGATGGGCGCGGGCATCTGGGTCTGGACGGCGATCGCGCGGCGACCGGGACGAACAACGACCTTTCGGACCTGATCGGTGTGCCGGGTGCTGCAGAGCATCGCGTGGCGAGCGCGGGGGTAACCTCGGTGCTGCTGAGCCCGTACAGCTACGGGCGGAGCGGCTCGCGGATCTCGGCGATCAAGAGCTTCGGCGAAGGTCGTGCGGATCGCGTGGTTCGTTCTTCCGCGGCGGTGGCGATTGATATCAGTGGCAGCGACCCGATCACGATCGAGCGGCAGATCGACCAGCGGCTCGGCCAGGCTCGCCAGTACGACGAGCGCTGGAAGAAGTACGAAGCCGATCTGGCGGAGTGGAAGAAGGCCGAAGCCGAAGGCAGAGCCAAGAAGCCGGAAGCTCCCAAGGTCGTCGTCGATGAGGCCCAGGACAAGCCCAAGGCCGACCCGATCACGGGAACCTGGCAGATGCGGGCGGAATCGGAGATGTTGCCCGAGGCCATCGAGGGCGAAGTTGCGCTCAAGCTCAACGGCAACAGCTTTGAAGGGCGTGCGACTGCTCCCGAGGCGGCTGAGATCGAGCACAAGATCGTCGGCACGATCGATGGCACCAACATCAGCGGCACCATCGAGATCGATACCGGCGGGTTTGGCACGCCGACCTTCACCGGCACGCTCGGCGAAGGAACCATGGAAGGCACGATCACGCTGGGGCCGATCACCGCGACCTTCTCGGGTGAGCGGACGGGCACGGAAGAAGTGCAGTTCCGCGTGACGCGTCGCCGGGCGACCGGTGATGACGGGCGTCCGAAGCCCCCGCCGATTGATGAGGCTCTTGAGCCGTTCCGCCCGATCTTCGCCGGCCAGGCGCCGCTGATCGTGGGTGCGAGCACGCCGCAGGAGATCGATGCGGTCGTGGCCACGGTGGTGGACAAGTACAAGCTGCGTCTGGTGCTCGCCGGGGCGGAGTCCGCCGATGTGCGTGCCGGGCGTCTCGCAGAAGCGGGTGTCGGGGTGATCATGAGTCCGTCGATGACGGTTCGTCGTGGCAACGATGATATCCACCTTCCCACGGTGCTCAGTCAGGCGGGTGTGCATGTGGCGTTCCAGAGCGGCGCGGAAGACGGGGCTCGCAATCTGGCGATCAACGCCATCTATGCGGTGCAGCAGGGGATGTCCCCTCGTGCGGCGATGGAAGCGCTGACGGTGAACCCCGCGAAGATGTTCGGGCTTGAAGAGCGGATCGGTACGATCGCTCCGGGCCTCGACGGCGATCTGGTGATCTACGACGGCCATCCGCTCGACGCGGCGACGCGCGTGCGTCGTGTGCTGATCAACGGTGAGGAGGTTCAGTGATGAATCGAAGGAATCTGACCCATAGCCTGACCGCTTTGCTCGGCGCCGCATCTCTGGCCCTGCTCGCGGGCACCGCGCAGGCTGAGGCGACGCAGCGAGAGTCCACGACTCAAGAGCGCTCCGCTGCTCAGCAGGAAGCGTCGACCAAGGTCATGGTGATCTACGCCGGGAAGGTCACGACGATGGATGCGGATGATCGCGTGATCAACAACGCGGTCGTGGTTGTTCGCGATGGCAAGATCGCCGAAGTACGCAAGGCCAAAGGCTTCGAAGAGCCCGAGGGTGCGATGGTGATCGATGCTCGCGACAGTTGGCTGGTGCCGGGCATCGTTGAGCTTCACAACCACACCGCGGGCGCACTGCGCGACCTGAACGATAGCGTCTACCTGACCAACCCCGGTCTGCGGACGCTCGAGATCGTTGCTCCGGATACTGAAGAGGTCGATCGGGCGCAGTACGGCGGCGTGACGACCGCGATGCTCATCCCGGGTTCGGGCACGAACATCAGCGGCTTCGGGACGCTGGTGAAGATGGGCGGCGGCACCTCCGTGGATGACGTTGTGATGCGGGCTCCGGGTTCGCTGAAGATCGCGCAGGCCGGCAACCCGGAAGGGTACTGGTACGGCGTGGGACGCTCGTACCAGAACTACAACACGCGTCAGACCTTGGAGAAGGCCAAGGAGTATCACGAAGCGTGGCTCGCGTTCGAGAACGGTGAGACCGATGTCGAGCCGGAATCCAACATCGTCTTCGATGATTTCCGCGGCCTGTTCGCCCGGGAATACCCGGCGACGGTGCACACGCAGGCGTTCCAGCTCGTGATGACGACGATCGACATGCTCGCCGTGAAGCTCGGGATCCGTGTGGTGCTCGACCACTCGACCATCGGTGCGTTCCGCACGGCCCAGCTGGTGTCGGAGGCGGGCGAGGAGAACATCATCACGATGGTCGGCCCGCGTGCGCTGTTCTTCGACCGCCTCGACCGCCGGATTTTCGGCGAAGTCGCACGGTGGGATCTCGGTGGGGTGACGCGGCTGGGCATCAACACCGATGCTCCGGTTGTGCCTCAGGAGGAACTGACCAATCAGGCCGCGCTCGCGGTTTGGCTGGGCTGGGACCCGTACAAGGCGCTCCGCGGCTTGACGATCGTCGGCGCGGAAGCGGCGATGGCCGAGGACCGGGTCGGCTCGATCGAGGTTGGGAAAGACGCGGACCTGTGCATCTGGACCGGCAACCCTGTTGACCCGACCTCGTGGGTCAAGACGACGATTGTGGAAGGCCAGGTGGTGTTCGATGCCGAGCGTGACGGACGCCGTTTCTGAGCGATCAGGCCTTCAGACCGTGACTACACATACCCCGGCATCAGCCGGTTGCGAGGCGGAACGATATGTTTTCTAGGGCAGCACGAAATGGGATCCTGAGCACGCTGGCGATCGCCAGCGTGGCCGGGCTCGGCACGACGGCCTACGGCGCGTCGGACATGGTGGTGGTGCGTGCGGGCACGGTCATCACCGTGTCGGGCAGAGAGATCCCGCGCGGCGATATCGTGATCATCGACGGCAAGATCGACCTGATCGGCACCAACCTCGAGTTTCCAAAGTCGGCGAGGGTGATTGACGCTCGGGACCAGGTGGTCATGCCCGGCATGATCAACGCCTCGACTCGTCTGGGCATGGGGCGGTTCAACCGCAACGGCAACAACTCCGGGCAGACCGCGTCCAGCGAGATCGAATTGTCCATGATGGACTTCGAGCCGCTGCTCAGTTCGGGGTTCGTGACCGCGGCGTTCGTGCCGACCGGCAACGGGATGCCCGGGCGTGCCTCGCTGTACCGTCTCGACGGGCCGGATGGCCCCGAGCTGCTGAACGCCTCGGTGTATGTGCCGATTTCGATGACGAACCCCGGCGCGGATAAGAACCAGCTCCGCGGTGCGATCCGGCAGGCCGAGGGTGAGATCGAAAAGGCCAAGAAGGCCAAGGAAGAATTCGACAAGAAGCAGGCCGAGGAAGCCAAGAAGGCCGAGGAGGCGAAGAAAGCCCAGGAGCAGAATGGCGGGGAGAAGAAGGAAGAGGGCGAGAAGAAACCCGCCGAATTCCAGCCGCCGGAGATCCCGGGTGATGCGCAGTTCTTCGTGGAGATTCTGCGTGAAGAGGCCACGATCCCCGCGGTGTTTGAACTGGGCAGTGCCTCGGATTTTGTTCACCTGCTCGACGCGCTCGATGACAAGGCCGACAAGTTCGGGGCGACCTACAGCTTCACGAGCAACAGCGGGGATTTCAAAGAGATCATCGGCAAGCTCGGTGAGCGTGAGGCCCACGTGATCCTGCGTCCGGGCATCTCGTTCCTGCCCTCGACGACCGTTCGCTACAGCATCCCGGCGGCGCTGACCGCCGCGGGTTGCACGGTGACCTCGGTTCCGGCGGGTGACTTCACCAGCAGTTACGAGTCGATGCGGATGCGCATGGCGGATCTGGTTCGGACGGGATGGAGCCGCGAGGATGTGCTCAAGTCCGTGACGATGAATCCGGCGAAGCTGCTGGGTATCGATGCGGAATCGGGCTCGCTCGAAAAGGGCAAGAGAGCCGATCTGGTATTCCTGAACGGCGACCCGCTGGATCCGACGGCGTCGGTCAAAGCGGTGATGATCGGTGGCGAGATGGTCTGGGAGGACGAGAAGTAATGGATCTGCGACTGAACCGTCTGTTTGCTCGTTCGCTTGGTCTCCTCGCCGCGGGTTCGCTGGTTTCGCTGTGCACGGTTGCGGGCACGGCGAGCGCGTACGAGCCGGACAGCGAGGTGACCGAGAGCCAGGAAGCGTCGACTTCCGATTTGGGTTTGCAGGATCCTCCGCCCCGTCCGCGCCGGCGTCCGCCGGAAGGCCGGCGCGATTCGGAGGCTCCCATGCCCGAAGCCGTCCCGGCACCGACCGCGGAAGAAACGAAAGCCGAGGATGAGGACGCGAAGGACGACGAGCCCAAATGGCTCGCGCTCACGGGTGGCATGGTCCACACCGTGACCGGACCCAAGCTGGATGGGGCCACCGTGCTGTGCAAGGATGGAAAGATCTTTGCCATCGGGCACCGCGTCTCGATTCCCGAGGGTGCAACCGTGATCGACGCCACCGGGCACTACATCTATCCCGGTCTGATCGGCATGGACAGTTCGAACATCATCGGACGCGGCAACCCCGCGGACACCACCGATGTGTACGGCCTCTCGGGCACGCTCGCCCGCGCCGCCGGCCTGACCACGCTTGTGAGCGGGAACACCGTCGCCAAGAACAAGCTCGGTACGGTCGAGGGCATGGTGGTGGCCTCCAACATGTTCGAGGATCTGCAGTACACCACGAGCCAGCCGCGCCGCCGGGCTGATGTGCGGCAGGGTTTCGAGGATGCTCGAGATTTCATGCGTCGCCTGCAGCAGTTCCAGGAAGAGCGTCCGGAAGGCGAGCGTCCGCCTCAGGAGCGTGAACTCAGCCGAGAAGCACGATCGGCTCTGCGGATTCTGCGTGGCGAAGCCAAGGCACAGGCGTTCGCGAATGATGCCGCGTCGTTGATCGCGCTCGCCGAGCTTGCGACGCAGTACGACTTCGAGATCGTCATCCGAGGTGTCACCGAGGGGTGGACCGTTCCCGATCGGCTGGCTCAGGCCAAGGTCTCGGCGATCGTGGTCCCTCGCGACCGCACCTTCGCCGATGAGCGCACCAACCGCCCGACTGGGGCCACGATCGAGAACGCGGCGATCCTCACGCGCCACGGCATCGATGTCGCGGTGCTCCCTCCGGGCCCGTACTTCGGTCCCGGGACTGGCATCGGCCTGAGCGGTCTGGGCGGGCGCGACATGCTGAACATCAACATGTCGGCGGCGTTCGCGGCACGCGGCGGGCTGAGCGAGGATCAGGCGGTCCGCACCCTGACGATCAACCCGGCCCGCATGCTCGGTGTTGATGATCGGCTCGGTTCGATCGAGGTGGGCAAGGACGCGGACTTCATCGTGACCGATCGCCCGCTGCTGGATTACATGATGCTGGTGCGGTACGCGATCATCGACGGCGAGATCGCCTACGACAAGTACGCAGAAGGCATCTTCTCGCATGTTCGTCCGACGGATCCTGAAGCCGAGCATCCCAAGGATGCCTGGCCCCGCCGACTGGGTGCACCGTGGTGAGTGTTCAGATCTGGGTGGTTCCCTTGGGGTAGACCGACCAGCCAAAGTTCACGAACAGGGCGAAGCAGATGCTTCGCCCTGTTTGCTTTTGATAGCGAGGGTGTTTGGTCCACCGACCGCACCACGAATTGGTACGTCTCTCGATCAGCCGTTCGCAATAGCCCCGCTCGGATTCGAACCGAGGACCAAACGATTATGAGTCGTCTGCTCTAACCGCTGAGCTACGGGGCCTCCGGGTGGGCATGGTAGCCGAGAAAGGGGGGGATTTGCTGGGGATCTGGTCCGATATCAGGGTGCTGATTCGCAAATCCGCCTTGGTCGCTGGAGGGAAATGAAGTGGTCCTGCCCTGGGTCCGATGGGTAGGAGAGCCCGGGTTTGATCCGGTTTCGACCACTCATGAGCCAATTGTGGCGGGAGCGTTGATATGGCTGAGGGCCAGGTTATGGAAACAGTGGACCGGAGCGGTGTGACCGGATCGCAGCGTGACGGTGTCGCGGCGACCGAAGCGATGACCGACGATGAACTGCTTCAGCTCGTGACCTTCGAGGTTGGCTCTGAGGAGTTTGCCATCCCGATCCTCTCCGTGCAGGAGATCAATCGGATGATGGAGATCACCCGTGTGCCGCAGTCGCCTCGCTTTGTCGAGGGGGTGATCAACCTTCGCGGCAAGATCATCCCCGTGGTTGATCTCCGCCAGCGGTTTGGCATGCCGAGCACGGAGCGCAACGGCGACAACCGGATCATCGTGGTTGAGGTGAGCGGTCGTGTGATCGGTTTCACCGTCGATCGTGTGAACGAGGTGCTCCGCATCGATTCGAGCATCGTGGAGCCGGCACCTGCGATGGTGGCTTCTCTGGACTCGGATTATGTGCAGGGTGTCGGGAAGCTGCCCGATCGCCTGCTGATCCTTCTGGAACTGGGCAACCTGTTCCGTGGGGAAGACCTTGAGTCGATCGAGAAGACCGTGGCGGCCTGAGTCGATCGGCTCGGTACAAAAAAGCAAACGGTGCCGCGTTGGCGGCACCGGGTGAGTGCGGCTTGGGGGCCGCACTTTTCGTTTTTTACGACGAGGTGTTAGCGGATGAACAGCATCTCGCGGTACTTGGGGAGCGGCCAGAGGTCGTCGGCGACGATGTTCTCCAGGGTGTCGGCGACGGTTCGGAGGTCGTTCATTGCCGGGATCGCCTTGTCGCGCAGGACCTTGGCGGCTTCGTAGCCGTGCAGGTTTCGCTGGCTCTCCATGATCGACTGGAGGGAAGCCGTGTTCGACTTGAGCTGGCAAACCAACTCGGAGAGGTCGGCGAGCGAGGCGCGGAGTTCTTCGCAGTCGACATCGGCGGAACGAGTCTTCGCGACCGCTTCGGCGACCTGTCCCTGGTAGCGGATCGCCGCGGGGAGGATCATGGTGGACGCGATGGTGACCATGGTGTCCGCCTCGATGCGGATCTTGGTGGCGTACTGCTCGATGTAGGTTTCGTAGCGGGCCTCGAGTTCGACGGTGTTGAGGACGCCGTACTTCTTGAAGAGGTCCTTGGCCTTCTTGGTCTTCAGCGGATCGAGGGCGTCCACCGTGTCCTTGAGATTGGGCAGGCCGCGTTTTTCGGCTTCTTCGTGCCACTCCTGGGAGTAGTTGTCGCCGTCGAAGATGATCCGCTTGTGATCCTTGATGATCTGCTTGAGGAGCTTCTTGACCGCGGCCTTGAGCTTGGCCTCGGTCGGGTTGGCACCGACGGCCTTTTCCAGTTCGGAAGCGGCGTAGTCGAGTGATTCGGCGACGATGGTGTTGATGACGGCGTTGGGCCAGGCGATGGAGGCGCTGGAGCCGACGGCGCGGAACTCGAACTTGTTGCCGGTGAACGCGAAGGGGCTGGTCCGGTTGCGGTCTCCGGAGTGGCGTGGGATCTGCGGGAGCGTGCGGGCTCCCAGCTCCATGTCGGTTCCCTTCTTGGTGCTGGTCGCCGAGCCCTTTTCGAGCTGGTTGACGATGTCGGAGAGCATGTCGCCGAGGAAGATCGAGATGATCGCGGGCGGTGCTTCGTTGGCGCCGAGTCGGTGGTCGTTGGAGGCCGAGGCGATGGAAGCGCGGAGCAGGTCGGCGTGCATGTCAACGGCACGGATGACCGCGGCGAGCACGACGAGGAACTGCATGTTGCTGTGGGTTTCGTCGCGCGGGTCGAGCAGGTTTGTGCCCGTGTTGGTCGAGAGTGACCAGTTGACATGCTTGCCGGAGCCGTTGACGCCCGCGAAGGGTTTCTCGTGCATGAGGCACTGCAGCCCGAGCTTGGGCGCGCTGGTCTGCAGGATCTGCATGGTCATCTGCTGATGGTCGACGGCGATGTTGGTGGTTTCGAACTCGGGAGCGAGTTCGTACTGGGCCGGTGCGACCTCGTTGTGGCGGGTTTTGACGGGAACGCCGAGGGCGTGGAGGCGGGCTTCGGCTTCGACCATGAAGCTCTGGACGCGATCCGGGATGGAGCCGAAGTAGTGGTCGTCGAGCTGCTGATGCTTCTGCGACGCGGCACCGAAGAGGGTGCGTCCGCACATGAGCAGGTCGGGACGGGAGAGGTAGTAGCGGCGGTCGATGAGGAAGTATTCCTGCTCGGGGCCGCAGGTCGCGAAGATGCGGCTGACACCCTCATCGCTTCCGAAGAGGCGGAGGATGCGCATGGCCTGGCTGCTGACCGCGTCGATGGAGCGGAGCAGCGGTGTCTTCTTGTCGAGCGCTTCGCCGGTGTAGGAGACGAAGACGGTGGGGATGCAGAGGGTTGCCGATTCGGTGCCGCGGCTGATGAAGACCGGGCTGGTGGCGTCCCATGCGGTGTAGCCGCGTGCCTCGAAGGTTTGGCGGACGCCGCCGGAGGGGAAGCTGGAGGCGTCGGGTTCGCCCTGGATGAGCTGGTTGCCGTTGAACTCGGCGAGGGAACCGCCCTGGCCATCGGGGCTGAGGAAGCTGTCGTGCTTTTCGGCGGTGGCGCCGGTGAGCGGGTGGAACCAGTGCGTGTAGTGTGTGGCGCCGCGCTCGATCGCCCAATCCTTCATGGCGTTGGCGACGGTGTTGGCGATGGACGGGTCGAGCCGCTCGCCGAGCTCGATCGTGCGCATCACGCTCTTGAAGACATCCTTGGGTAGACGCTCGCGCATGGTGCGCACGCCGAAGGCGTCGCGTCCGTATCCGTCACCGATTTGGTCGTAAGACTTCGCCGGGACGGGTTTGATTTCGTGAAAGCCCGCTACGGCCTGGATCGTTTCGATCCGGCTGCTCATGTCGCTCACAGTTTCCTCAGCGCGCTCCCGCGCCACAGAAAGAGGGCCGCGGAGGGCTTACGAGATCCAGCCCCGACTGCCGCCGTCGGGGGCGAGATGGTCTCGGGTAGTCGCCGGTCCGCAGTGCGTGTGATTATACTAAAACGCTTTACTTTTGCAGAAATACTGCATTTGCAGTGTTTTCTGCAGAGCGACGGGGTCAGTTGCAGGTAAGGCCCCGCGTGAGGTCCGCGCAGAAGCTGCCGGCGGCGGCGGCGGCCTGACCCGGGCCGGCTTCGATCATCCGCCGGACGAGCGCGGTGCCGACGATGGCGGCATCGGCGTCGCCGGCGTCCTCGGAGACGACCGAGCGAACATGTTCCGGAGAACTGATGCCGAAGCCGACGGCGAGCGGGAGATCCGTCACGGTCCGGAGGCTGGCGATCCGCTCTCGGATGGCCTC
>CAZIXS010000064.1:0-16640 GCA_964543335.1 uncultured Phycisphaeraceae bacterium
GACCGTGACCGCGAGCGAGAGCGGGGCGCTGCGCGTGAGGCGGAAGGCGAGGAGAGCGCCGAGGCCTTCGTGGACGAGTCGGCCCTCGAACGGGAAGAGGAAGGTGTGGTACCCGTCGCGGCTGGTGGTGGTCTCGATGAGCAGTTCATCCGGTGAGGGCAGGATGGACCAGCGCTGCTGGACCTTGAGCAGCGGATCGATCGCCTGCATTTCCGGGTCGGTCGAGTGGCCCTCGCGAGCGGATTCGAGTTTCTCGCGAACGGCCTTCGAGAGTTCCGTGGAGAGCGGGGTGCGTCCGCCGCCCCAGCGTGGGACGGTGCCCTTGGGGGACTTGGCTTTGCGGACATAGGCAGACATTTCACGGACCCGGACGAGTTCGAGCACACGCCCAGAGAACACGAAACGGTCGCCGGGCTTGAGTTTGGAGATGAACGACTCCTCGATGGTGCCGAGGTTCTTGCCGCCGCCGCTGGACCAGCGGACGGTCATGGCGCTATCGGCGGTGATGGTTCCGATGGCCAGGCGATGGTTGGTGGTGACCGAGCGGTCGCGCACGAGGTAGCGGGGGGCCGGGCCGGTCTCATCGATCTCGACCCGCTTGAACTCCGGGTATGCGCCGAGGGCCGCGCCGCCTTTGGTCAGGAAGTCGAGGCACCAGCCGAGTTCGGTGGAGCTGAGCTGGGCGTAGGAGCTGGCGCCGCGGACTTCCTCCAGCATGGCTTCGCGCTCGAATCCGCCGCCAACGGCGCAGGTCATGAGGTGCTGGACGAGCACATCGAGCGGTTTCTCCAGTGGGACGCGGTGCTCGATGGCGTGGTCAAAGGCGGCCTGGCGTGCCGCGGCGAACTCGACGAGCTCGAACGCGTGAGTGGGTACGCAGAGCACGGTGCTGACGGCTCCGGGTTGGTGACCGGAGCGACCGGCGCGCTGGAGCAGGCGAGCGACACCTTTGGGCGAGCCGATCTGCAGCACGAGGTCGACCGGCGAGAAGTCCACTCCGAGGTCGAGCGAACTGGTGCAGACGACGCACTTGGCCCGGCCTTCACGCAGGCCGGCTTCGACCTTGTCGCGGAGTTGTTTATCGAGCGAGCCGTGGTGCAGCGAGACGCGTCCGAGCCAGTCGGGGCGGGCGGCCATGATCGCGCCGTACCAGATCTCGACCTGCGAGCGGGTGTTGCAGAACACGAGCGTGGAATTCGCGCTCTCGATCGCCTCGATGACCTCGGGGAGGATCTTGAGCCCAAGGTGTCCAGCCCACGGGAAACGCTGGATGTCCTCGGGCACGATGCTGCTGATCTCGATCCGCTTGGTTTGTGCGCCGCGGATGAGGCGGGGTGGCTTGGCCGGAGCGGTCCCCGCGAGCGTGTCCGCGGCTTGCTGGAGATTGCCGAGCGTGGCGGAGAGCCCCCAAGTGCGCATGTGCGGGTTCCAGCGGCGCAGGCGGGCGAGGCAGAGTTCGGTCTGTGTGCCGCGCTTGGAGGAGAGCAGTTCGTGCCACTCATCGACGACCACCGCCCGCAGGCCCTTGAGTCGTCGCTGGGCATCGGGGTAACTGAGCAGCAGACTCAGCGATTCGGGCGTGATGACGAGCGCGGTGGGGAGGCGCTGGCGCTGTTTGGCCTTGACCGACTGCGCGGTGTCGCCGGTTCGCTTCTCGACGGTCCACGGCAGGCCGAGATCGCGGATAGGCTGCTGGAGCGCATCGAGCGTATCGCTGGCGAGGGCACGCAGGGGTGTGATCCACAGCACACGCAGCGGTTCGGCGAGTGAGCGTTCGACCTCCTCGGACGGTGGGGCGTGGTCGGGGTGTTCGTCGAGCCATTCGGACACCGGTCCGAGCCAGACGCTGAGTGTCTTGCCCATGCCTGTGGGGGCGTGGACGAGGCCGTCCTCGGTGCGGCTGTAGGCCTGCCAGGCCTCGCGCTGGAAGTCGAAAGGCGACCAGCCGCGCCGGGCGAACCAGTCTTCGAGTCGCGGGTTGAGCGTTTGTGGGCCGGCGGTCATCGGATCGGTCTCGTGGCGCTGGTGTGCGATTCGAGCAGGGCCCGTGCGGTCTCGAGCGTGTCGGCCTGATTGGCCATCTTGTCGGATCGGATGCGCGCGATGCGGGGGAAGCGGAGTGCGATGCCGGACTTGTGGCGCGTGGATTCCTGGATGCCCTCGAACGCGAGTTCGAAGACCATCGTGGGTTCGACGGTGCGGGTCGGTCCGTGGCGCGCGATGGTGTGGTCACGCACGAATTTGTCGACCGACCTGATCTCCTGATTGGTGAGACCGCTGTAGGCCTTGGCGATGGGGACGAGTTCGGCTTCGGGGTCTTCCGTGGGGTCACGGTCCCAGACGGCGAAGGTGTAGTCGGTGAACAACGAGGCCCGCCGGCCGTGCCCGAGTTGCGCGCCGACCATGACCGCGTCGAGGGTGTAGGGCTCGATCTTCCACTTCCACCACTCGCCCCGGACGCGTCCGACCTGGTAGGAGGAGTCGGCGCGCTTGAGCATGACGCCCTCGACGCCGCGTTCTCGAGAGGTGGCCCGTTGCGATTCGAGGTGTTTCCAGGTTGTGTTTTCCAGTCGAGGCGAGAGCCCGATCAGGGCGTTGTCCAGTTTGGCGATGACAGTTTCCAGCATTTCGCGCCGAGCGGAGAGCGGTTGCTGCCGAAGATCGCTGCCGTTGCACTCCATGAGGTCGTACGCCATGAAGACGACGGGGACATCCTGGAACAGCATGGCGTCGCGCTGTTTGCGCTGCAGACGACGCTGGAGGTCCTGAAACGGGAGCGGTCGGTGATGTTCATAGCCGACGAGTTCGCCATCGAGCACGGTGCCATTCGGCAGTTCGCTGGCGGCGGCGAGGATCTCGGGGAAGGACTCGGCGATTTCTTCCTCGCCTCGCGACCAGAGCATCGCGCCGTGTGGCGAGTGTTCGCGCAGGCCTTCGCGTCGGATGAGCTGCGCGCGTATGCCGTCCCACTTCCACTCGGCGATCCAGCCCCAGGCCGGACCGAGCTGCGCTTCGATGGTTTCGATGGGCACCGTATCAATCGAGGAAGCATCGGAACCCAGCAAGGTCTCGATCGGCGAAGCGAGGTAGAACGGGTACGGTCGAGCGGCATCGGCGTCGTCCGATTCATCGTGGGGCGCGATGAGGGCTTCGAAGGACTCAGGTGTTGGTTCGAAACGCCCGGTGAGGCGATGCGCGACGACGGCGTCATCGAGACTGAACGCCTCGGCGAGGGCGCGGATGATCGTCCGCTTCTGCACACCGACCCGGAAGCTGCCGGAGAGCAGTTTGTGGAACACGAACCGCTCGGTGGCATCGAGTTCGGCCCAAGTGCTGCGCAGGAGCTCGGCTTTACCCACTTCATCGAGTTTCTGCATGGCGCGGATGCGGTCTTCGAAGACCTGAGCCACGCTGAGGTCACTCGCCGCGCGGTTGGTTTCGGGCCTTGGCAGGATGAGGGCGATGGTTTCGGAGAGATCACCGACCGCGCCGTGGCATTCGCGCACGAGCCATTCGGGGTAGCCGGACTCCGCCGCGGCGAGTGATCGGAGCTGCTTGTACGGAATGACCCGCTTCAGACGCCGCCCGGTCAAGATGGCCACGACCCATGCACCGTCGGCGGGGTCGGCCTCGCGAAAGTACGAGGCGAGTGCGGACTGCTTTGTGCTGCTCTTCGTGGTTGAATCGAGTTCGATGAAGAGCTGGGTGAACCGCTTCATGACGGTTCTCCGGCTTGTACGGCATCCTCTGGTTCCGGCGATTCGTTCTCGTTGTCGCCTTCGCCGCTGTATCGCGTGGCGATGGGCTCGGACTCGATGCCGAGTTCTTCGCGAAGGTAGCGCGAGAACTGGCGGCTGTAGCCGTGCGTGACGCCGACGAAACGCGCGCCGCTGCGTGTGACCGTTTCGATGAGGCCGTCCCAGTCGGCGTGGTCGGAGATGACAAAGCCGCGATCGACCGAGCGCCAGCGCCGTGTACCCCGGACCGCCATCCAGCCGGAGGCGAAGGCGGTGGAGCATGGGGTGAATTTGCGCATCCAAGGCGTACCGGCGGCGCTGGGCGGCGCGATGATCATCGCACGACCGCTGGTTTCCTTCGCGGCCTCCACCAGTGCTTTGCGGGTTTCGGGGAGCTCGATGCCGGCCTCGCGGTAAGGGGCGAGCATGTTGTCCACCGCGCCGTGGACGAGGATGGGGCCGATGGATGGATCGATGCCGGCTATGAGGCGCTGCGCCTTGCCCAGCGAGTAGGCGAAAATCACCGAGTTCATGCCACGCTCGGTGTTCGATCGCCACCACCGGTTGATGGAGTCGAAGACCTCGCGGTCATCGGACCAGCGGAAGACCGGCAGGCCAAAGGTGGATTCGGTGAGCAGCGCATCGCACTCGACAAGTTCGAAGGGTTCGCAGGTCGGGTCCGGGGATGTTTTGTAGTCACCGGTGACGACGGTTACGGTGTTGGCTGCCTCGATGCGGACCTGTGACGAGCCCAAGATGTGCCCGGCAGGGTGCAGGGAGATGCGGGCTTTACCGAGATCGACGGACTGGCCCGGGGTGAGCTCTCGGATGGGTGCCTTGATGGCGTAGCGCGTGCGCAGGATGCTCGCGGTCTGCGGGCTGGAGATGTACTGCGCGCAGCCGGGGGTGGCGTGGTCGGCATGGGCGTGGGTGACGATGGCGGTCTCGACGGCCTTCCACGGGTCCACATGCACGCCGGCGGCATCGCACCAGAGGCCTTTCTCAGTTGGTTCGACCAGCAGTTTCGCCACGGGCGAACTGTAGAGCCGGAATCAGCCGCCGTCTTCACCCAGTGCGGCCCGGACGATATCCGGCAGGACGATGTCGTCGGTGCCGAAGATCCAGGAAGTGGGTTTCTCGTTGACGAAGACCGCCGGGCGTGATCGGATGTTGAATCGCTCCATGGCTTGGAGGGTGTTGCTGTCGCTCTGGATGATCTGGGCGACCTGGCTGGATTCCATGACGCGAGCGGCTTCGTCTGCATCGAGGCCGATGGCTCGGAACTGGTTGGGCAGTTGGGAGGGGTTGAAGCGGTCGCCTTGCTCCATGATCCAGTTGTGCATCGCGTGGTGTGCATCAGCGCCCCCGAGTACGCCGGCGGCGATCGCGGCTTTGGCCTTCACGCAGGCCTGTGGGTAGATGTCCCGGTTGACCCGCTGGTTGCACACGCTGCTGAACGGGAAGAAGCGGAATTCGTAGGACGCATTGGGGTACTGCTCGGCGAGCTGACGGGCGACGGCATCGACGCGCTGCGTATTGGATTCGTCGTAGCAGCCCCAGACGACGATCCGAGCTTCTGCGTTGGCGTCGCCTCCCTGTTGCCAGTTGCGGCTGCTTGCCACGCCGGGGATTGCCTGCGCGCGGCGCCAGGTTTCCGCGAGGCGTTCGCCGCTGGAGGGGGGGCGGTCGTTTGCGGAGGTGGCGCGGGGCAGGCCTCGTGCGGTGAGTTCACGGACGGTGCGGGTGAGTTCGCCGGGACGGTTCCAACTGGTGAACTCGTTGCCGTTGATGAAGACCATCGGGGTCTGGTTCGTGCCGACGGTGCGGGCGAGGCGAGTGTCGGCGGCGATGCTCTGCGCCACTTCATCGGAGGCCATCACGCTGCGGAACTGAGCCGGATCGAAGCCGAAGTCCGTGAGCCAGCGGTTGAGGGTGGCGTCGGGCACATCGCTGGGGAGCACGCCCATGCTGTTGGGTTGCGACATGAGCTCGAAGAGGCGGAACGACATCTCCCAGAAGGCCTCGGGGCCGCCGAGAATGCCCGCGGCTTCGGCGATCTGGGCGGTCTTGCAGGCGGCGGGGTGCATGTTGACGCGCGGGTTCAGTGTCGGGTTGCAGGCTCCCTGAGCGGGGAAATGGATCATCGAGAGCGAGACATCCAGGTTCGGGTCCTCGAGCAGTCGCTTGATCTCGCGCTCGGTGGTCTGGCATGCGTCGCACTGGTAGCCTGCGACCGTCACGATGCGGATCGGGGCATCGAGTGATCCGATGAGGTAGCGCCCGGTGAATCCGGGACGACCATCGCCGAAGGTCGGGCCGGGCAGGTCGAAGTCCAGATCCGAAATGGCGGGCGCGGTGGTCTGGTCGGAGGGCTGCGAGGTGCCGGATCCTCTGGTGAGGCCTTCGATGAAGGCATCGCTCTCGGCTCGGGCCTGTTGGTCGAGGTTGGCGTGGTGTGCGGTCTGGATGCCGAAGAGTGTTCCCGAGCCCACGACCAGCCCGGCGAAGCCGACCCCGAGCGAGCGGGCGGCATGGGCGCGGGTGGAGGGTGTCGCGTACTCGACGAGGCCGAGGAAGGCGAAGTTCAGGAGGTGCGTGCCGAGGCAGAGCGGGCAGATGCCGCCGGCGAAGCCGCCGAGCATCACGATGAGATAGAACAGCGAGCCGACGCCGCCCAGGCGGACGATCCATCGCACGCGGTCGTTGAGTCCGCTGGTGCTGGAAAGGACCCAGACGACGAGCATGGAGGCGAAGTAGGCGAAGCCGACGTAGGCGACGGGCCAGCCGCTGACTTGTCCGTCTTCGTTGCTGTAGGTGAAGGGGAGGTAGGCGAAGCGGGTGAGTTTGATCTTGTCGCAGCCGCCGCCTTCGCCGCAGCCGGGGGTGGAGAAGCCGAGGTGGCTGAGCGAAAGGTTCAGGCTGAGGGCGGCGGCGCCGAGGAGCAGCAGGGCCCCGGTCCAGAAGACCCAGCCCGGGAAGTTGGCTTTGGCCGGCGGGGCATCGGTCGAGGCGGCAGGCGAGGGGGGCGCGGTGGTTTTGCCCTTCGCTTTGGCGATTTGTGCTCGCTGAGCGGCGGTCAGTCCTCGTTTGCCTTTGGATCCCATCGGTTGGCCGTCCTCACATCTGGCGGTGTTTGCGTGTCGGTTCCATGAAAGGGTACCGCCGGGTGGATCGGCGGTTTGGAGGTTGGGTGTCCCCGAAAAATGCCCCAAAGACCGGAAATCATCCGATCCGGTGAGAGAAAGTGGAACCGGACCATTGCTTTGTGCGAAAAAATCGTCAGAATTCCTTGTGTACAAACAACTTACCGCGATGGTCCATCGCGGCAACCCGGCCGGCACCACTTGGGAGAGTTTCATGCCAAAGCCACGCCACTTCGCGGCAGTTCTCGCTGCCTGCGCTCTTTCATGCCTTCCTGCGGTCGCTCAGGAGGCCGATGGTCGCCGGCCGCAACCGCTGCCGGTCGAGATTGACTCGATGCAGCAGATGCGGATCAACACCGTGTTCGGTCTTGTCGAAGGCGGCGAGCTCGAACTGGAGCGCGGAGATTGCCAGAGCGTCGTGACACACACCGACGCGAACTTCGAAGGCGGGGTGTACACCGCGCAGGGCGGGTTCTCTGAGGGTGAGTGGGCGGCGGCGTCGTACACGCTGCCCCCGAGCGCGTTCCCGCTGATCGTCAACCGCATGGAGATGATCTTCGCGACGGTGGGCACCACGGTGACCACGACGACGGAATGGTCGATCGGTGTCTGGGAGGGCACGCCGAACAACGGCACGCTCGTGGCGACTTTCAGCTCTGATGGAACCATCCTGCCGCACATCGTGATGCCTCCGGGCAACAACGGCGTGAATGTGCAGGTCGAGGTGGATCCGAGTGACCCCGATCAGATCGTGGTGACGAACAATGGCTCGAACACCTTCACGGTGGGCTACCGCATCGATCAGCACAACAACCAGACTGCGAATCCGTGCTTCACTGCGCCGCCCCAGACCTCCAACGCCTTCCCGGTGACGGATACCTCCGGGCTTGCGAACTCGGCGGGCAACTGGCTGTTCGGCCTGAACTGTGGGCCGTTCGGTTGCCCGACCAACGGCGGCTGGGCGAGCTTTGCGACGCTGAATTCGCTTTGTCGCCCGTCGGGAGACTGGGTGATCCGGGCGAGCTACACCCCGACGACCTGCGTCAATGAACTCGGAGCCTGCTGCATCAGCGATGGATTCTGCTTTGAGTTGACTCAGGCGGACTGCGAATCGGTTGACGGGCTGTTCAACGGTGCGAACACGCTGTGTGCGGACTTCAGCTGTGCGACGGGCGCGTGCTGCGTGCCGGACGGGAGCTGCCTGGATGGGGTGTTCGAAGAGACCTGCGTGACGGAGTTGAACGGCCTGTACCTCGGCGATGGCACCGAGTGCGCGACGCAGACCTGCCCGGAACTGCTTGAGGCCTGCTGCTTCCCGGCTGGGTGCGTCAACCTGACGCCCACCAACTGCCTGAACGCTGGTGGAACGCCGGGTGGGCCCGGGACGAGCTGCGCCTCCTTCAACTGCAACCCGACCGGTGCGTGCTGCCTGCCGGATGGATCGTGCGTGGATGCGATCAGCCCGAGTGATTGTGCCGACGCGGGCGGAACTTACCAGGGTGATAACGTCGCCTGCGCAGCGGTGACCTGCCCGGAGCCGTTCGGCGCGTGCTGCTTCGAGAACGGGTTCTGCATCGATCTCGTCCAGAGCGACTGCAACATCGCCGGTGGCACTTGGGCCGGCCCGCTCACG
The DNA here is from genome assembly GCA_964543335.1 of uncultured Phycisphaeraceae bacterium. Lineage (GTDB taxonomy): Bacteria > Planctomycetota > Phycisphaerae > Phycisphaerales > UBA1924 > JANSXG01. The sequence continues at coordinate 8,514 of CAZIXS010000064.1, forward strand.
GATTGCAAGACCGATTGCGGCCCTGACTGCCCGGCGGATGTGACCGGCGATCTCACGGTCAACCTCGCGGACCTCAACGTCGTGCTGTCTCAGTTCGGCCAATCCGGAGCGGATCTCCAAGGCGACGCCAACGGCAACGGCTCGGTGGACCTGGGAGATCTCAACCTGGTGCTCGCGGCCTTCGGGACGGACTGCTGATCGCGGCGGGGAACGGTTCCCGGCCTCACCACCAAACTCACGACGCCGATCGGTTTGCTTCCCGGTCGGCGTTTTCTTTTTGGGGCATGCGCGAGTTCCCGGTGGCGGGGATCACGAAGCCGAAGGTCGCACCGGTGACTCTTCCTGAGGGATCCTGATCGGTCTGGGCCCAAATGCGACCCTGGTGGGCTTCGACGATCGAGCGGCAGATGGCCAGCCCAAGGCCCATGCCGCTGGCTTTGGTGGTCTTGAACGGGTCGAACAGGTGGGCCATCGAGTCGGGGTCGATGCCCGGTCCGCGATCGCTGACGCGCACCTCAACTCGCTCGGGAGTGGGACTGCTGGTTTCGATCTCGATCAGGCGATCGGAGCCGGCGGACTGTTCCATGGCCTCGCAGGCGTTGCGCATCAGGTTGATGAGCACCTGCTGGAGATGGATCGTGTCGGCGAGGACCGGCGGCAGCGTCCTCGCGTAGCGCGGCACGATGGTCGTGCCTCGCCCCCGGATCTCGCTGCTGGCGAGCGAGATGGATTCGGCCACGATGTCGTTGATGTTCACGCGCTCGCGCTGCAGTTTGGCGTTGCGGGTGAACCGCCGAACGCCCTTGATGATCTCCGCGGCGCGGTTGGCTTCGGCGAGGGCCAGGCGCATGGCTTCCAGCACATCCGGGCTGACATGCTCGTTGCGCTGAAGCCGGCGGTAGCTGCCTGAGGTGTAGTTCGAGATGGCGGCGAGCGGCTGGTTGAGCTCGTGGGCCAGAGCGGCGGACATCTCGCCCATGGTTTCCAGGCGCTGGACATGGCTCAGCTGTTCGAGGTGCTCGCGCAGGCGGCGTTCGGCGATCTTGGCTTCGGTGATGTTCTCGTGAGAGATGACCAGCCGGTCGCCGCCGTCGACCGCGAAACGGGTCACGCGCGCCTGGAACCAGCGTTCACGGTCCGGGGCGTGGCAGGGGTACTGCAGGTAGAAGTTCGACCGTTTGCGCCCGAGCACCTCGGTGATCCCGCGTTCCATCAGGGCGGCCTCGGGAGCGTTCGAAGAGGAGGCCGACTTCGAGCATACCTCGAGGTAGTTGATCCCGACGGAGTCGAGCGGTGGGCCCTGCGTGTTCTCGGATCCGAAGTCGTTCCAAGCCCGATTGACCGCCACGATCACGCCTTGGTCGTCGAGGATCGCGATGTGCGCCGACAGCGAATCGAGGGCGGACTGGAGGAACGAGTTCGTGGATCGCAGACGCCGATTCTCGGCATCGATCGGTTCGTCGAGGCGATGGAAGATCCAGAGGTGACCTCCCTGCGAACCGGGCGACGGCTCGATTGGTGACAGCGAGACCGCGAGATGGAGGTCCTCGCCGCTCCGACTGCGGCGGCGGAATTGTCGCTGCACGCTGGTTCCCGAGTTCATCATTTCGAGCAGCGTCCGCCCCTCGCTTTCCAAGCCGAGCAGGACCTCATCGATCGCTTGGCCAACACAGCACTCGCCTGGTTGCTCCAGCAAACGGAGGCAGGCGTCGCTCACCCAGGTGATGCGTCCGGCGAGATCGGTCGCCAGCGCGGGGAGCGATGCCAGGGCGGCGTGGAGCTGATTGGCACTGGGGGAGGTGTTCATGTTGCTGCTCGGTCGATGGCGCGTCGCACCGTGGTGTTATCGGCACAAAGTACTGGCGGCGAGAGCGCGATTGGCTTCTGGTAAATCACGGGTTAACCCCTGCGAAAAGAAGCGTTCTCGGTCGTCCGATCCGCGCTTTGAGAATGTGGGCAATTCACCTGCTTCGCGTGCTCCAGATAACTCGTCATCACCTCTGGACTCCCTATTTAGGTGGTCTATCCTATGCGCACTCGGGCGATTCGCAGACACAAGTCACCGGGACTCGCGATGCCCGTCATGTTGACCAAGAGAGAGATTGAGAGAGCAATCATCAAGATTTCAGGTGGTAAGGTCCTCCTCGGAGCGATTCTGGTTTCGGTATGCGCGGGTTCTGCGATGGCGACCCCGGTCCTTATGGATGGCTTCCGTAGCGACTCGACGAACGCGGTTGAAGCTCGAATCCGAGACCTAGGTTGGTTCAATCGTGCAGAAAATTCGTTCACGATCGGCCTGCAAAACAAAACCTCGAGTGGCCCGCAGTGGCTCAGGGAAGCTAACTTCCGCAACTCGGTGGATGCACCAATTGGCGGCTCGGCTAACCGTTTCAGTGCCTCCACACCGTTCTCTCTCTCATACGATGGGAACGGAATTCTGAGTTTCAGCGTCGATGGCACTCTTGTTACGCTGAGTTTTTCCCGTGATATCAGCGACAAGCTGAGCGGTGTTCTCAACTACCTCCAGATCACTATTTCCAACCGGGACGGAAACAACGGTTTCTCCTCCGATGTGTCTGTGGGTGACTTGAAATTCAACGGTTCGCAGCTCGGAACCGGCTCCTTGTCTTTCGATGGCTTTAAGGACTGGCATATTGCAGATGCAGCGCTGTCCGCAGCTTGGACGCTCAGCGGGAACATGCTGCTTGCTGGTGAATTTGACCCGAGCAACGAGAACAGTCGTATTGGCTTCACCGTCGGCACCGTTGAACTCCAAGTCATCCCCCTCCCCGGTGCCGCTGGCATGGCCCTCGCCGGCATGGGCATGATCGGCCTCCGTCGCCGCCGCTGATCTTCAGCATTTCCATCTCGATTCCACAGGCCCCGGCTCGCCGGGGCTTTTTCGTGCGCGCTGGTATACCCTGCACTCATGAAAGCACTCTGCACCGTCACGGGCCCTTCAGCCACTTTGGAAATCGGCCACGACCGACCGCTCGCGATCATCGCCGGACCCTGCGCGCTCGAGTCTCGCGAACTGGGCCTGCGCATCGGTGAAGCCGTGCGCGACGCCTGCGCCAAGCTCGGCTTCCAGTACATCTTCAAGGCCTCCTACGACAAGGCCAACCGCACCTCGGTGGACTCCAAGCGGGGACCGGGCCTGGAGAGCGGCCTGCGGGATCTTGAAGCGATCCGGGCCGAACTCGGCGTCCCGGTCACGACCGACATCCATGAACCCGGTCAGGCTCAGGCGGTCGCCGAGGTGGTCGATGTGCTGCAGATCCCGGCCTTCCTCTGCCGCCAGACTGATTTGCTGGTGGCGGCGTCTGAGGCCGCGGCTGCCCGCTCGAAAGCGGTGAACATCAAGAAGGGTCAGTTCCTCTCGCCTGAAGAGATGCGGGGGCCGGTCCGCAAGTGTGCCGCGGCGGGCTGCTCGAACCTCATGCTCACCGAGCGGGGCACCTTCTTCGGGTACCACCGGTTGGTGACCGATGTCATCGGCCTGGGCGACCTGATGGCCCTGGACACCGACTTCGACGGCGGTGGACCGCTCGAGGCCTGCCCGCCCGTGTGTTTCGATGCCACCCACTCGGCCCAGTTGCCGGGGGCGAGCAAGACCACCGGCGGGCGTCGCGACCGGATCCCCATGCTGGCCGCCGCGGCGGTGGCGTGCGGAGTGGACGCGGTGTTCATGGAGTGCCACCCGGATCCGGCGAACGCGCTCTCTGATGCCGCCACGATGCTCCCGCTCGACGCGGTTCCGGCCCTGCTCGCTCGCCTCAAAGCGATCCGCGAAGCCATCGCCTGAATCACTGATTTGCCTGTTCTGAAAACGGCTTGACCGTGCCCCATTCCCACGCGCTAGTATTCGCCAATGCCCAAATGCGACATGTGCGACAAAGAGGCCACCGTTCACGAGGTGATCGTCCGCAACGGCCAGCGGATCGAGCGCCATCTCTGTGAGGACCACGCCAAGGAAGCGGGGGTGTTCACCTCCCAGTCGTTCTCGGCGGCAGGCCAGGTGGTCAAGAAGGTGGTGCTGTCGCAGAGCGGCCTCGCGGAGCAAGCCAAGTCGGCACGGAGCTCCTGCCCGGAGTGTGGGCTCACCTTCGCCGAATTCCGCCAGGACGGCCTCCTGGGTTGTTCCAAGTGCTACGAGGTGTTCGCCGACAAGCTGGTCTCTCTGCTGCGACGAGCGCACGACGGCGGCGACCACCACATCGGCAAGGTGCCGAAGCGGGCTGGCACCAGCCAGATCAAGCAGGAGCGGTTGTCGGCGCTCCGCAAGCAGCTCAAGGAGTGCGTGGAACTCGAGCAATACGAGAAAGCCGCGGCGATCCGTGATGAAATCTCCGCCATCGAATCCGGGCGCATTGAACCGGCGGTGAAGGCCCGCGGCTCGAGCGAAGCGGAGGGCCAGGACTGATGGAGCAGTATCAGCCGCCCAAGAGCACCTCCTGGCTCACGCACGACGGCCCCGAGACGGATGTGGTGCTGACCTCACGGGTCCGCCTGGCGCGGAATATCGCCGGGGTGCCGTTCGTCAACCGGTGTGTTCCGGCCGATCTGCGCTGCGTCATGGAGATGGCCCAGCCCACGCTGCTGAACGACCGCCTCTCGCCGGACATGAGCTGGATCTCGCTGGCGGACATGCCCAAGCTCGACCGCCAGGTGCTGGTGGAGCGCCACCTGATCTCCGGGCAGCACGCCAAGGGTGAACTGCCCCGGGCTGTCGCGCTCAGCAGTCCGGACGAGTCTCTTTCGGTCATGGTCAACGAAGAGGACCACCTGCGGATCCAGGTCATCCGCCCCGGCCTTGCCCTGCGACAGGCCTTCAAGCGGATCGACGCCGTTGATGACGAGGTCGAAACCCGCCTTGATTACGCCTATCACCCGCAGTTCGGCTACCTCACCGCCTGCCCGACCAATGTCGGCACCGGCATCCGTCTGTCGGTCATGCTGCACCTGCCGGGCCTGAAGCTTGCCAACGAAATCGAGAAGGTGCGCCGGGCGGCTCAGGCCATGTCGCTCGCGGTCCGGGGGATCTACGGCGAGGGGTCCGAGGCCTCCGGGGACATGTACCAGATCTCCAACCAGACCACGCTGGGTAAATCCGAGCACGATCTGCTGGAGCAGTTTGAGACGCAGATCATCCCGCAGGTCATCGAATACGAGCGGGTGGCCCGCCGGAGCCTGCTCGATCGGCGCCGGGTGTTCCTGGAAGACCATGTCTTCCGGGCGCTGGGTGTGCTTCGCAACGCTCGTCTGCTCAAGGCTGAGGAAGCGCTGGCGCTCATCAGCCATGTTCGTCTCGGTGTTTCGCTCGGGCTGATCGAGGATGTCCCGGTCCGGACCCTGAATGAGTTGTTCCTGCTGTCCCAGCCCGGGCATCTCCAGAAATCGCTGGGTCGGGAAATGGATCAGGGCGAGCGTCGGATCCAGCGGGCCACGTTGGTCCGTGAACGGCTGAACGCGACGCCGCCGAAACGGGCCTGAGCCAACCGGGCAGATTTTCCTTGAAACCGAAGATCGGTCCCGGGATGCTGGTGTCGTGAACGACCCTGCCGAGTCCATCCCCGCCCGCACCGGCGACACTTTCCAATGGCCTCCTCGACCCGATACGGCCACTCCGGCGTTGCCTGCTGCGGCTCCTGTCCTGAGTCCGGAAGAGGTCCCCACATCGCCTTGGCGTCGGGCCTGGATCGGCGTCGAGCGAGAACTTCTCAGACCGACCATCGAGCCAGTGGAGCGACAGGCCCGAGACCTCGGTTGGGTTCGTGAGCCGCGCGAGGCGTCGTGTGACCGCTGCGGACGGGGCCTCGGTCCGTACGACGAGGATGAGTTCGGCTGCTCGGCGTGCCGAGGAACGGTCAGCCCGATCGACCGGGTAGTGCGGTTGGGCGAATACACGGACCCTTTGGACCGTTGGATCTGGGCTCTGAAGTTCCAGAGGATTCGCGCGTTCGGGCGATTCCTAGGACGTGAACTCGCGGGTTCGCTGCAGGATGCCGGGGTGCTGCTGCAGATTCCGCCCGGTGGGCTCGTGGTACAGCCCATGCCCTCAAGCCGAAGGCGACGGCTGAGCCGCGGCATCGACCACGCCCGGGTTCTCGCCGAGGGTTTGGCGGCGGAGCTGCGGGTGCCCGTGGTGGGGGCCCTGCGTCGATCTCACCGGCCGACACAGCGGGCCATGGCCCCCTCGGACCGGTGGTCGAATGTCCAAGGCACGATGGCGGTCCCCAGTCGATTACAGGGGCTGCTGGCCGCGAAGCGGGTGATACTGGTGGATGATGTGCGCACGACCGGGGCAACGGCTCGGGCCGCGGCTCTTGCTCTGAAGGGCCAGCCAGACGCGCGGTACAGCCCGGCACGGTGGGGGGCAGCGGAAGTCTGGCAGGCGGTCGCAGCCATCGCGGAGTGAAGGGCGGCGGTGAGAGGCGGGGTTGAGCATCCTGTGGAAAACTGGTGGCGATGAGTTCCGGTCAAAAAAGGCCGTGAAATCGGGGGATCGGGATGGAGCCGAACCAAAACCTGAGGAAATCTTCAAGGTCAAACCTGCAGGCGTTGACAGCAGCTTGAGCGTTGATACAATGTGCGACCCCCACGAGCGAGCCACTGGCTGGCTCCAAGGGTATCTGCATGTCGGGCCGGATGGCCTGCCAGCAGGGCTTCTTTGAAAAGTGAACAGTTGGTGAACCGCGAGAATGTGCGGCTCGATCTAGGTTTCGAGACCTAAAGCCCTTAGCAGGGTTGGTCGAGTCTAACAGCTGTATCAAAGTGCTTCACAGCCTTTGGTACTTCTCATAGGTTCCTCGAAAATTCATGCTGTTTGACCAATCGGTCAAACAGCGCCCTATTGAGTAAAGATTCTCCTCCGCGTCTAGCCGGCGTGGAGGCACCCGGAGCTCTGGCTTGACTGCCAGAACTGGGTGGGACCGGCACCCTGCGAACGCAGGGTGGGTTGTCCAGGATTCGGCCCTTTATTTGAAGCGATCGTCGGCTTGCCGGCGTAAGCAATAAAAATCAAGTGAAGAGTTTGATCCTGGCTCAGCCTGAACGCTGGCGGCATGGCTAAAACATGCAAGTCGAGGGAGAAGGGGACTTCGGTCCCCGGACACCGGCGAAAGGGCGAGTAATACGATCGAACGTGCCCCGAGGTAGAGGATAGCTGTGGGAAACTGCAGGTAATACTCTATAAGTTCCAAGGAAGAAAGCTCCGGCGCCTTGGGAGCGGCGATCGTCCTATCAGGTTGTTGGTGGGGTAATGGCCTACCAAGCCGAAGACGGGTAGCGGGTGTGAGAGCATGGCCCGTCTCACCGGAACTGAGACACTGTCCGGACTCCTACGGGAGGCTGCAGTAACGAATCTTCCGCAATGCGCGAAAGCGTGACGGAGCAATGCCGCGTGTGGGATGAAGCGGTTACGCCGTGTAAACCACTGTCAGGACTTAGGAAGAACTGACCGAGTCCAAAGGAAGGGCCGGCTAATCTCGTGCCAGCAGCCGCGGTAATACGAGAGGCCCGAGCGTTAGGCGGAATCACTGGGCTTAAAGGGTGCGTAGGCGGATCAGTAAGCATTTTGTGAAATCCCTCGGCTCAACCGAGGAATTGCAGAGTGAACTGCTGATCTTGAGGTAGGCAGAGGTCATCGGAACGTACGGTGGAGCGGTGAAATGCGTAGATATCGTACGGAACGCCGAAGGGGTAGCCAGGTGACTGGGCCTTACCTGACGCTGAGGCACGAAAGCGTGGGGATCAAACAGGATTAGATACCCTGGTAGTCCACGCCGTAAACGATGTGCACTAGTTTGGTGGAGATCTGACTCTCTGCCAGACGCCGAGAAATCATTAAGTGCACCGCCTGGGGAGTACGGTCGCAAGGCTAAAACTCAAAGGAATTGACGGGGGCTCACACAAGCGGTGGAGCATGTTGCTTAATTCGAAGCAACGCGAAGAACCTTACCTGGGCTTGACATGTATGGATTAGCTCTTGGAAACATGAGTGACGCCCTTTGGGTGGAACATACACAGGTGCTGCATGGCTGTCGTCAGCTCGTGCTGTGAAGTGTCGGGTTAAGTCCCTTAACGAGCGCAACCCTTATCGCTAGTTGCCAGCGCGTCATGGCGGGG
>CAZIXS010000065.1:0-16301 GCA_964543335.1 uncultured Phycisphaeraceae bacterium
TCGTGCTGGCCTCAGCGGTCTCGTCCGGATCGCCAAGGTGGATCCGCGTGCTGACCTTGGCGAGAGCGGCCGCGAAATCCAGATCAGCCGGAGCGCTGAACACCGGGTTCACACCGATGGTCACGAGCGTCTGCAGAGTGCCGGCGTTTGCGTCGTCCACGACGCTGCGGACCGAGTCCACGCTCGAGGCGCGGAGGTCGCGGGGCATCGGACGGTACAGCACCGTGACGGTGTCGTTGTCGAGGGCGTGGTTGATCGCCGCCGCCAGAGCGTGCACCGCCGCCGGCTGGGAGCGTCCGGGCATGACCACCGATCGCCCGCGGTTCTTGACCAGGTCATCGGCAGCCCACTTCGCCCAAGCCGCGGCGTGTTCGACATGCTCGAGATGGCCCGCGGACGCCTTGGCCTGCGCAAGAGCCGAGTTGAGTCCGGAGGCCGCGGTCCGCATGGCACCACGCAGGCCTTCGTGGTTCAGCACCGCTTCGGCGAGCGCGATCGCAACCGCGCCAACCAGATCGACATGAACATTCAGGCGGTGATCGGATTGGCCACCGGTCAGACTCATCTGCGAGTCAGCGGTGTAGATGCGGCTCATCTGGGTATCGCGCGCTTCGCGCCCGTTTGCGCCTTCGCGGATGCGGTTGCGCCCGTAGCCGCGCAGCCCTTCCAGGGTGGACTCACCGCCCAGGAAGTCGCAGTCGAGCGACACGATCACATCCGCCTTCGACAGCACATACTCGACCTGCTTCGGAGCACCGAAAGCGATCTGCGTGCCTTCGATCGAAGCGCTGTCGTCCATCGCGCTGTACGGCAGCCACTTCGCCTCGGGCCAGCGGGTGCGGATGGCGTCACGCAGACGATCCCGCGACGGGCTGGTCACCTTCTCGACAAGGAACGACAGGCCACGCCCACGGTTCTGGTCGTACTGCGTGAAGTGCTGACCGGCGAACTCGGTGAACTAGCGCCAACGCCGAACCTTGAACGGCTTGCCGCGACTCTCGGACATCTTCTCGACGATGTCCGGCGAACGGTCCGGGTCGTACAGATCGAGCACGCTCGCCTGCGAGTGCATCGTGAGGGCGCCGCCGCTGGGGTGATCGAGCGGGTTGCCCTCGAGCTTGGTCGGACGCCCCTCGAAAGTTTCCGCGAGCAGCAGGTCCACACCGCCACCCGGGCGACGGCGAGAGGTGGCGTAGAACAGCGGCTTGCCGTGGATGATCTCTTCGGGCTTGCGGTTGTAGGCGATGATCTTGTGATCGGGGCGGCGGCAGCCCGGCATGGTCGCAGCACCGGCAAGCGCGACGCTCGCGCTCATGATCTTCAGAAAGTCGCGACGCGAACCCGACAGCAATTCCGAGGCGTTCGCGGGGAACTCACGGTGCAGGAACTCCTTGAACTCCGGCGTCTGCGCCAGATCGTCAAGGCTGCGCCAGTAGGTCTTCCCGGTCGCGTGGCTGCGGTCGCGCGGGCCAGAGGCCTTGTCGACCGGCAGGCCTTGCTTCTTGCTTGAAGGGCATTGATCGAGCTTGCTCATCGCGTCTCGCTTGTTCTCAGAGGCCCGCTCATTCGGGCCGGAAGGTCTCGTGGTGCGTCGGAGCCGTACAGGCAGATCGGGCAATCAGTAGTGACAGGCGGCACAGTGCTCGGGCGGCTGCAGCTGCTTGTTCTGGATCAGCAGCTCGCCCTTCTTCCGCTGGTCAGGGCTGGCGAGCAGTCGCTCCACCGTCGCAAGATCGGTGATGCGCACCGGGTTGGCCGGGTCGAGAACGCCATCCACATCGACCAGGTGCGGCGCCGGATCGCGATGGCACTCCAGACACCAACCCATCGACAGGCTCTCGGTCTGGTAGACCACTTCCATCTCATCGATTCGGCCGTGGCAGGAGTAGCACGACACACCGGCGTTCACGTGGACCGCGTGGTTGAAGTGCGCGTAGTCCGGAACCTTGTGGATGCGACGCCATTCGATCGGGCGGTCATCCGCATACGCGGTGCGAACCTGGACGAGGTCCTGGCTGACCTTGTGCGCTTCCCAGAGGTCGACATTGAAGTACCCGCCCGCGACATCATCGCCAGCGTGGCAGTTCAGGCAGGTGGCAAGGTCCGGCACATTGGCGTGGCTGGAGTCTTCCACATTCGTGTGGCAGTACCGGCAGTCCATGCCGAGCTTGCCGGCGTGGATCTGATGGGAAAAGGCCACCGGCTGCTCGGGCATGTAACCCACTTCCCAATAGTTGGGAGTGAAGTAGTACCACACAGCTCCGACGACCCCGACACCTGCTGCACCGAGGCCAACAGCCACGGCACCGGGAAGGGCATTCATCCACTGGGGAAAGAGCGTCGACACGATCTGCTCCTGAGCGCGGAAAGGACGGCGCACCGTCCGTGTGCAACAAGACCCGAGCAACCTGACAGAATCCGGATTGCCTATGTTTCTGTACGGAAAAATAGGCAAATTGCGAGGACACTGCACAGATTGCAGTCAGGCAGTAGTAGACATGGCCGCCTCGACCCGTGTCAACCCGCCCGGATTGGGCCATAGCAACTGATACTGAGTCTCAGCACCAAACGGAGACCGCCCGAGATTCGGGAAGCCAAGTCTAGGCCGAGAATGCTGTGAAGCAAGAAATATTACTGCGAAACCGCCAGAGATCTCGACGAGCATCGCGAAGCCACTCTATCCTTTGCCCATGAACCCCACCGCTCTGGATCCGATTCCATACCCGGCATGGCGCATCGGCATGGTCATTGGCTTCGCGACGACCGTCGTGATGTGGCTCATCGCCTTCTTCATGCACCTGCAGGGCCTCACCGCCGAGCCATGGGTCACCGGGGTGGCCCTGCTCTTCGCCCAGTTCGGCGGCTCGATCCTCGCCGGACGCTTCGCCTCGCAAGGACGCAGCGCCTGGAAGCTCGGGCTCTCCACGGGCCTGACCATCGGCATCCTGAACCTGCTGATTCTTGGTTCCGTCCTCACCGAACCCGCTCGTACACACGCCGACGAGGCCCTTCGCCCCAACGCGGGCATGATGGTCGCCGGATACCTCTTTCTCTCGCTTTCGGTTGGTTTGCTCGGCTCGGTCATCGGCAGCCGCCTTCTGAGCCCGAAGATCGACCAACCCGATCAGGATCACGATCGCTGGGTGACCAGGTTCGCCTGGGTCGCCGCCTTTGCAGTGGTCCCGGTCCTCTTCACCGGCGGCCTGACCACCTCCAACCAGGCCGGACTAGCAGTACCGGATTGGCCAAACACCTACGCCACCAACATGTTCCTCTACCCGGTCTCCTCCATGACAGGAGGAAAACTCTACGAGCACACCCACCGGCTCTTCGGATCGCTCGCCGGCGTGGCGGCACTGGGTCTGTTCCTGTACTCATGCAGCGCGTGGATCGGGGCCCGCCGGGCCGGGTCGGAGAGGCGGTCCTTCTACGGTCTCGCATCCGCGCTCTCGCTTGCGGCGGGGCTCGCGGTGCTGACGCAGGGCATCATCGGGGGCTACCGCGTGATCCTCGCCGACGGTGCCGACGAAACCGAACGCTGGACCAGCGAGGTCCAGGCCATCGCCACCGAAGAGATCACCCGGTCCTTTTCGACCACCACCGACAACACCACTTCGCTCGGCCTCGCCGTGGTCCACGGTGTGACCGGCCAGCTCACCTTCGCGCTGCTGTGCATCATCGCGACGGTCCTCAGTCTCCGCTGGCTGAAATCCTCGGCTGAACAGCGCACCCCCGACTTCATGTTCCGTTTCGCGTCCGCGGGGCTCGCCATCACGCTCATCCTGCAGCTCTCGCTCGGCTCGGTCACCCGCCATTTCCAGCACACACATGCCCTGTTCGCGCACATGGGCTTCTCCGTCATCGTCACCGGCTTTGCGATTTTCGCCGCCGCCAGAGGCATCACCAAGCACGCCCAGAGCCGTCCCATCGCCCCGATCGCCAAGGGAGTGCTCGCGGTCGTGCTCACCCAGTTCCTGCTCGGCTGGGTCGCGCTGATGGTCGTTGTCCCCCACTACGACGAAGCGCTCGGGACCACGCCAACCACCGCCGAGCGACCCGCGGCGTCGGTGCTCGTCGCCACCATGCACCAGATGACCGGCGCTGCCCTGCTCGCCTTGGCGGTGCTCCTGGCCTTCTGGGCCTACCGCCTGACGGCGCCCGGGCACGCCACTTCAACCGCGCGCGAGCCGCTGCTCGCCTGAGTACGAACTCACTCTTCAGCGCACAAAAAAGCCCACCATCCCGGTGGGCTTGCTTGCTGTGTGCCAGTTCGGCGAGATTACTCGGGGTTGCCGCCGGAGTAGTCGTACACCCACTGGTTGATCGGGCGATCGAAGTCAAGCACTTCGCCGTCCTTGAAGAACAGGCCGAGTTCGCGCTGCGCGGCCTCGGGCGAGTCGGAACCGTGGATCAGGTTGAAGGAGTTGGAGACTCCGAAATCGCCGCGGATGCTGCCGGCATCGGCCTTGGAGCCGAAGGTTGCGCCCATCATGGAGCGGCTGATGGCGATCGCGCCCACGCCCCGAACCGCCATGACCAACACCGGGCTGGAGGTCAGGAAGCCGACGAGACCGTTGTAGAACGGCTTGCCCTTGTGGTCCTGGTAGTGGGTGGCAGCCAGTTCATCGGAGATCTTCATCAGCTTCGCGCCGACGATCTGCAGACCCTTTTCTTCAAAGCGGGTGATGATCTTGCCCATCAGGCCGCGCTGAACCGCATCCGGCTTGAGGATGATGAGGGTGGTTTCCATGGTCGATGTCCTTCTCGCCTGGCGGCGACTCTCGTTGGTGTGATGTGGGGTGGGCCCGATCGGCGCCTCCGCCGCCGGGGCGGGGATCATAGCGGATTTTGACTTTCCGTCCGCTTTCGCGCTCCCGCCAACTCTTGCTAGACTCGCCCCTGCCGGAGGCGGAGCCACCGGCCTTCCTTCCCCTCCCCTTACGGAGCGCGACACCACGGATGGCGACCGCAGCACAGCCCAAATCATCGGTCCGCAGATCGTCCCGCAAGCCCGCCACCGCCGAGACGATGGCCACCAAGCAGCGGGACATCTCCGTCTCGGAGTTCTTCGCCAAGAACCGGCACCTGCTCGGCTTCGACAACCCTCGCAAGGCCCTGCTGACCACCATCAAGGAAGCGGTCGACAACTCGCTCGACGCTTGCGAGGAAGCGGGCATCCTGCCGGACATCCTCGTCGAGATCGTCCACAAGCCGAAGGTCGCCGAGGACCGCTATGTGGTCATCGTGCAGGACAACGGCCCGGGCATCGTCCGCAAGCAGATCGAGAACATTTTCGGGCGCCTGCTCTATGGCTCGAAGTTCCACCGCCTCAAGATGAGTCGTGGCCAGCAGGGCATCGGCATCTCCGCCGCAGGCATGTACGGCCTGATCACGACCGGCAAGCCGGTGCGCATCCTCTCCAAACCCGGTCCGCGCAAGCCCACCCACGAGATGATCCTCAAGATGGACACCTCGAAGAACCGCGCCGATGTCATCCACGACGAGGAGGCACCGCAGTTCGATAATCTGTTCACCGACGGCGGCAAAACCGGTAGTGGCACGCGCGTCGAGATCGAACTGCAGGGCAAATACTTCACCGGCGCCCGCTCGGTCGATGAGTACATCCAGCTCTCGGCCATCGCCAACCCCCACGCGCGCTTCGAATACAAGACGCCCCCGACCTCCAAGAGCCCCGATGGCGAGACCATCGTCTTCGAGCGCAGCGTCGACGAGTTGCCTGAGCAGCCCGAAGAGATCAAGCCGCACCCGCACGGCATCGAGCTCGGCACGCTGATCTCCATGCTGGAGCGCACCGAACACTCGCAGCTCGGCGGCTTTTTCTCGAACGAGTTCTGCCGCATCGGCCCAAAGGTCGCCCAGCAGGTGACCGAGCACGCCGGGCTGACCACACGCTCGTGGGTGAAATCCGTCGGCCACGCCGAAGCCGAGCAGATGTACAAGGCGCTGCAGGAAGTGAAGGTCATCGGCCCGCCGACCAACTGCCTGAGTCCCATCGGCGTGAAGACGCTGCTCAAGGGCCTTCAGCAGGGCCTCGAACCCGAGTTCATCACCGCCTCCAGCCGCATCCCTACCGTGTACCGGGGCCGGCCCTTCGTCATCGAAGCGGGCATCGCGTATGGCGGCAACCTGCCCTCCGAGGAAACCGCAAAGGTCTTCCGCTTCGCCAACCGTGTGCCGCTGCAGTACCAGCAGTCGGCCTGCTCCAGTTTCAAGGCGGTGCTCGAAACCAACTGGCGCGGCTACCAGCTCCAGCAGCCTCGCAACGGCCTGCCCCAAGGCCCGATCATCTTCATGATCCACATGGCCTCGGTCTGGGTGCCGTTCACCAGCGAGTCCAAAGAAGCCATCGCCGACTACGACGAGATCCGCAAAGAGATGAAGCTCGCCCTGCAGGACTGCGGACGCAAGCTCGGCACCTACCTCCGCCGGCGCCAGCGCATGAAGCGCGAGGGCGAACGCCGCGGCGTGTTCAAGCGCTACATCGGAGAGATCTCCAAGGCCTGCAACCACATCACCGGTGTGGACACCGAGAAGCTCTACGCCGCGCTGCTGGCTACCGCCGAGTCCAAGACCGCGCAGTTCGACGATGTGCTCGACGAAGAGGGCAAGGTCGTCGACGACGGCGGACGCCTCGCCAAGGACGAGTCGGTGTTCATCCGGGAATACAACACCGACGACGATGCTCCACCGGTCAAGACCAAAGCCACGCGAGGCTCCGACCTCGACCTCGATGCCATCGCCGATGCGCGCGAGCGCGACTCCGACGATGACGACGACAGCGACCGAAACCTTTTCGGCGAGTCGGACCCACCGAAGACGAAGCGCAAGGTGAAGAAGAAGGTCGTCAAGAAGAAGGTCAAGCGGAAGCGCGGGGAGGGTTGATCGATGGCGAAGAAACGCACCACGAAAAAGGTCGGCAAGAAGACCACAAAGAAGACCTCCACGAAGGCCGGCGCACCGGCCCCCGCGCGCGTCACAACCAAGGGCCCCGCCGGGCGCTCGACCGATGCCAAGACACTGAAGGCCATCGAATCGCTCGCGACGCAGGTCGCCAAGACCGGGCTCGCGGGCAAGGACCCCGAGATGGATGTGCCCAGCCGCTCGCTGAGCAACACCAGCTACAACAAGAAGGCCCGCATCCTTGAGATGGGCGACCTCACCAGCGCCCGCCCGCTGTTCGACCTCAAGACCAGCCGCAAGTTCATGCAGACCCTGCTGCTCTCAGCAGGCGTCAAGGACCTGCTCGAAGCCAGCAAGACGCTCAGTCTTCGCGGCATGTACTACAAGTCCCTGCACACCATCCAGGGCACCAAGGAAAAGACCCTCAACGACCAGACCGAGTCCGATGCGGTGCTCGAAGACCTCGAGGTCATTCTCGGGGCCCTGCGCGAAGAGCTGCACATCTTCGCCAAGAAGCGTGGCACGATGGTCGGCAACATCACCGTGCTCGACAACGGCGACGAGATCAACTGCCGACGCATGGGAACCGGCGGCTACGCCATTCCCTCGATCTGCGAGGAGTCGGTCATCAAGTTCAAGAAGTGCGAGGCCGACTTCATCCTCCACGTCGAAAAGGACACCGTCTGGCAGCGCTTCAACGAGGACCGCTTCTGGGAGAAGCACAACTGCATCCTGACTGAGGGCTCGGGCCAGCCGCCCCGGGGCGTTCGGCGGATGCTCCGTCGCCTCAACGAGGAGCTCGGCCTGCCGGTCTACTGCCTGCTCGACTGCGACCCCTGGGGGCACTACATCTACTCGGTCATCAAGCAGGGCTCGATCGCCCTGGCCTACGAGTCCGAGCGAATGGCCATCCCCGACGCCAAATTCCTGGGCATCCGGGCCATCGACTACGAGCGCTGCGACCTCTCCGACGATGTCCAGATTTCCCTCAACGACCGGGACATCACGCGGGCCAAGCAGATCGCCGACTACCCGTGGTTCAAGGACAAGAAGCCCTGGCAGATGGAGATCAAGAAGATGCTCTCCAACGGCTTCAAAATGGAAGTCGAATCGCTGATCACCAAGGACATCTCCTACGTCAGCGAGGTCTATGTCCCTGAGCGCCTGGAGAAGCAGGACTGGCTCGACTGAGAGCACCCAAGCGTTTACCCTAGCCCAAGCAAAAGAGGCCGCACTTGCAGTGGATCGTTTTACACACCCTGAATATCCGCATATGCTTTGAATTCTGAATCCGGAGCCCAGCTGCAACGGCTATGTTTTTCCTTCCTCTTAGCCTTCCCGCGTCCTTGTGTTCGTCGTCGGGTCGCTTCATCACGGCACCTCGTAAAGCAGCATCGCCCATGAAATCACCCTCCATGCCCAACACCGTTCTGGTCGCTGACGACGAATCACTCATGGCGACCGGTCTGGCTTCCAGCCTGAAGTCCTTGGGTTTCGAGATCATCGGACCGGCCTCCAACGGTCAGGAAGCCATTGATCTGGCGAATCAGGAAGATCCCGATATCGCCATCCTCGACATCCGCATGCCGGAAGTGGACGGCCTCGAGGTCGCTCGGGTCCTCTGGGAAGAGTTCGGGATCCCCTCGATCATCGTCTCGGCCTTCTCCGACAAGCAGTATGTTCGCGAGGCGCAGGACAACGGCGTCTTTGGCTACATGCTCAAGCCGGTGTCCACCGAGAATCTCCGGGTGACCATCTCCATCGCCTGGGCCCGCGCCCTCGCGACCGAGGAGCAGGCCAAGCGCATCGAGCAGCTGGAAACCACGCTCACCCACCGGCGCATCGTTGAGCAGGCCAAGTGGAAGCTCATCGAAGCCCACGGCTGGACCGAAGCCGAGGCCCACACCCGCCTGCAGCGCGAAGCCCGCAACAACCGCCGCAAGCTGATCGATGTGGCGAATGAGGTCCTCGAAACCGGACGCCTCGAGTCCGTCGCCGAGTAATCCCACATCCGAGTCGGCAATTGCCGCCCGCGTCGATCCAAGCCCGCTCTCGAGCGGGTTTTTTTCTGCCCTGATCGCCAGATTTTTGATTCCATGGCGGACCACGGGCGTTACATTGTGAGTCCCGGGCCTGCTCCCGGACGGTGGAAAACCTGACAAAACCGCCTCACGAGGCGGTACACCCGCGAGCCGATACACGCTCGCCAGCGTTCGGAGGAGGCGCTGGCTGGAGTATTCACCGGCTCGCGGTGTTTCCATGGGTCCGCTGCAGGATCGCGCAAATTCCGCCCAAGGGCTCTAGTTCCGAGAAAAGTTGCCCCTCGCGCGAGTTTTCCGCTCAGGTCCGAAACGCTGTGGTCCGAATAGAAGGTCTGGTTCGGATGATTCCCCGCTCAAGCGAGGCATCGCCCGAGTCCGATAAGACCGTCTGCGTGGAACGCGACGGGTTCCGGGTCGAGGCAAGACCGGAACGCCCACTCAAACAGTCGTTCTCGCTTGGTTGTCGACGGAGTCGGCTCCGCGGGCTTCAGGTCACTCGCCCTCACAACACGGGGCGGGTCCGGTTGCTCCCACCACTTCACGCCGCTGGAGACTCCAAAGTCATGTCGCACCGCTCGCTCACCACTACTCGTCGATTCGCTCTGGTCGCGCTGATCTGCCCGGCCGGTCTGCTTGCCGCCTGCTCTTCGTCGCAGCCGGTCGCGGAATTCCAGCCTCAGGCACAGCCCCAGGAGCAGACCAGCGGCACCTTCTACCGCGATCCCTTTGCTCCCTTCGCCGGCAAGCGTGGCACGGTGACCACCCCGACCACCACCATCCCGGCATCCTTCCGTGAGGCCAATGTCGGCGTCGAGGGGACCACCCGCTCCCCGAACTTCAACCTGTTCGGCGAGATCCCAAACGCCAACGCCCGCAGCCAGTCCTACCAGTCGCTGCCCGATGCCACCGAGAACATCAGCCAGATCACCTTCTCCGCTGAGGGGATCGATTTCGACCCGACCGTCGCTCCCGACGGCAAGACGATCTACTTCAGCTCCACCCGCCACACCCCCACCGCCTCGATCTACAGCAAGTCGATCGATGGCACCGCGGTGACCCAGATCACCTCCGATCCGGCTCACGACATCATGCCCGCCGTCAGCCCCGATGGCTCTCGGATCGCCTTCGCGAGCAACCGCAACGGCTCTTGGGACATCTATGTGGTAAACGCAGAGGGTGGTCAGGCGGTGCAGATCACCTCCGACACCGCCAACGACCTGCATCCCACCTGGTCGCCGGACGGGCGAACCCTCGCTTTCTGCCGCCTGGGTGAAACCAGCGACCGCTGGGAAGTCTGGGTCACCGATGTCCGCATGCCCTCACGCCTGAAGTTCCTGACCTACGGCCTGTTCCCCGAGTGGCAGCCCAACGGCAACAAGATCATGTTCCAGCGTGCTCGCGACCGAGGCGGACGCCTCTTCTCGCTCTGGACCATCGATTACACCAACGGGGAAGCCATGTCGCCGACCGAAGTCGCCACCAGCGCGGTCGCCGCCATCATCAACCCCTCCTGGAGCTGGGACGGCCAGTACATCGCCTTCTCGACGGTGTTCAATCCCCCCGCCGACGACACCCAGAAGCCGGACTTCGCCGACATCTGGATCCAGCGCCTTGACGGCTCGTCGCGCACCAACCTCACGGGCGGCTGGTTTGTGAATGTGATGCCGACCTGGGGCCCGGACAACAAGATTTACTTCATCTCCGACCGCTCGGGCAACGACAACATCTGGTCGATCGGCCCGGAACAGGCGATCACCGCCGCCGGCTACTCGATGCCGACGCGGACCGATCTGGCCAATGTGCCGCTCGATCCGAACGACTGAGACCACATTCGCCGGGGTCATCCCCCACTCCGATCTCTCTCGCGGCAGCGACCGAAAGGCCACCGCCGCGATTCGCAAGTCAAAGCCACGGGTTGTCCGACGAAGATATACGGACGCCCACCCTGAACCGGGAGCGGCGACTCGCACCAATTTCACACCGTCGGGAGGATTCCGGCGGATCGGGCAGGACGCCATGACAACCGAACACGCCATGCTTTCAAGCCATTTCCGACGCTCCGTGCTCGCGATGCTCATCGCCTCGCTGGCACTCGTGGTCGGATGCAGCAGCAAGCCCCGCTATCCGAACGATCCGCTGATCCTGTCAGCGCCGTACGCCAACGAGCGGGAAGTCGTTTGGGCGGTCGCCCCTTTTCGAAACGAATCGGGTGTCAGCTTCGTGAACGAACTGCGCATTTCTGATGCGATGATCTCTCAGATCGTCCAGGCCCGGGGTGTCACCGCCCTGCCGCTGAACCGATCCATCGAGGCCATGCGGTCCATGAACCTCCCTGCGATCACGACCCAGGCCCAGGCGCTTCAGCTGGCTCGCCAGCTCGATGCCGATGGGGTGCTGGTCGGAACGATCACCGCCTGGGACCCCTACGACCCGCCGACCTTGGGTTTGAATCTCGTTCTGTTTGCTCGCTCGGAAACGATGCAGTTGCTCAACCAGGAAGAGTTCAACCCGCGCAGCCTGCAAACCGCTCCCAGCGACACGGCCTTCCGCGCGGAAACCAACACCCCGGGCCAGTCCATCAACCAGATCACCGCGATGTACGACGCCGCAAACGGTCTCGTGCGTCAATACCTCCAGGACTACGCCCACGCCCGTCACGACCCCGAGTCGGCGATGGGCTGGCAGCAGTACACCCAAAGCATGGCGAGGTTCGAAGAATTCGCCTGCTTCCAGGCGCTCTCGGAACTGCTGAGCAGAGAACGCCAGCGGCTTTTCGAGCGTACCCAGAGGCAGAACAGCACACCGACCCGCTGAAGCCGGCTCCCGCCGCGTCAGCGCGGCGAAGGAGATCCGGCGATGCCCACGCACGCCAGAAACAACTCGAGCGATGGCCCCGAAGGGCAGAGCGATCCGTGCGCTGAGCACGAGGTCACGCTGCTCAAGAACGGGCACCGCTGGCGAATCGCCTGCGCCGCCGGTGAGGAGCCCGAGTTGCTCGAAGCGGTCTCCGAACTCGCCGAATCCGACGACATCGACTTCGACTGGTTCGATGCGGCGCTCGTCGCTCACGAACTGAAACGCCGTGTCCACGCCAGCATCGAAGCATTTACCAAGTCCCCCACCAAACCACCCACCACCGACACCACACGCGGCTGATCGCTCGCCAGAGCGCTCGACCGATTCTCTCCCCAACACCGTCCCACACCCACGCCACCCGGAGCGATCCAATGACGAACTCCTCACTGCCTCTGGTCGACCGATTCCTGAATTACCTGACCGACGAGCGGCACTTCAGCCCGTACACCGCGCGCTGCTACGGTGCCGACCTGCGCCAGTATGTGGAGTTCCTCATCGATGAACTGAACATCCGTGCCGATCACGCCGCCGAAGCCAACGCGGTCGAGCAGGTCCGCGCGGGCAACTTGGCCGGCGCCTCGGGCACCATTACCGGGCACATCTGCCAGGCCAATGCCGACAGCATCCGCCTGTACCTGAACTACCTCGCCGATCAGAGCTACTCGCCGGCGACGATGGCCCGCAAGATCGCGACGCTCCGCTCGTTCTACAAGTGGGCCCTCAAGCACGCGTTCGTTGAGACGAACCCCATGACCATGATCCGCACGCCCCGTCAGGCCAAGCGCTTGCCCAAGGCGATCACGGTCGAGCAGATCGAGCAGCTGCTCTCGGCCCCCGACGATACCGATGTGCTCGGCGCCCGCGACCGCGCGATGCTCGAAACGCTCTACTCCACGGGTATCCGCGTTTCCGAACTCGTTGACCTCGGGATGCGCGACCTCGACGAGAACCACGAAGCCCTGCGCATCCGCGGCAAGGGCAAGAAGGAGCGGCTGGTCCCGCTGGGCTCGCACGCCCTCACCGCCATCCGCCACTATGTGAACATCCTCACCAACGACGAGCGCTACTCGTCGGCGTGGGGTCCCGACAAGGCCGATCCACCCCTGTTCATCAACAAGCACGGCGGACGCCTGTCCTCGCGTTCCGTCCGCCGCAAGCTCGACAAGTACCTGCGTCAGGTCGGTCTCGATCCTTCGATCAGCCCGCACACCCTGCGCCACTCCTTCGCGACGCACCTGCTCGACAACGGTGCCGACCTCCGCTCGGTGCAGGAACTGCTCGGTCACCAGTCGCTCTCGACCACCCAGACCTACACGCACCTGACCACACAGCGTCTGCGTAACGCGTACGACGACGCCCACCCGCGGGCGGAAGCCAGCTGAGCCTAGCTGATCATTGATTGATCAATCGCCCCGGTTTCAGCCGGGGTTTTTTCTTACCTGACCCGCAGGCGTTCACGCCCTTCGGCGAGCGACTGCAGACCATCGAGCAGACCCCGCCCGAACAGCCACTCGCGCTGAGCCCGCCAGAGGTTGAACCACGACACCGGGGCCACCACCGCCGCGGAAGCGATGTAGGCAGGGGTCTGCAGGTACAGCGCGTGGACGAGAAGCGTGAATCCGGCGAGTGAGAGCACGAACCAGAAAATCACGCGCCCGCACGCCGTGAGCCCGAACATACCGATCCGCCCGAGACGGTGAATACGCTGGCGCTGCTTCTCTTCCGCGGTGGGCTCTGCCTCGGTCTCGATCAACTCATCGTCGATCGCGTCGGCATCTCGCGGTGCCTGGACGATGGCCACGAGGCCATCCGACGAGTTTTCACTGGTGCTGACGCCCGACTCCTCCAGGTCATCCACATCGGGGCAGAGCACCCAGGCCCCGCAGAGGCACTCCACCTCGGCCCCGGCAATCTCGGCCCGCCACCGTTCCCGGCGCCCGCACTTGGGGCATTGGTACCACTCGATGAGCATCGTCCTGGCCACTCCTCAAACCCCGATCCCTGATCGTAAGTCTATGTAAACACTGGACCTACACGCAAGGCATATTCGCCTGAATCACAAAAAAACCGGGCGGCTTCTGGGGCCACCCGGTCTGATTCGATCCCTCAGCCTTGGCTTACGCCAGTTCGGGGAACATGTTCTTGACGATGTTCACCAGATCAGCCACATGCGAGGCGGACTCTTCGAACAGCTTCTGCTCGGCGGCGTCGAGTTTGAACTCGACGACCTTCTCGACGCCGTTCTTCCCGAGTAGCGCGGGCACACCGACGAACAGGTCCTTCGCGCCGAACTCGCCGTTGCAGTAGACGGCGCTCGGGATGATCCGCTTCTTGTCCTTGACGATCGCCTCGACCATCTGGATGGTGCCCGAGGCCGGGGCGTAGTACGCGCTGGTGCCCATGAGCTTGACGATCTCGCCGCCACCGACCTTCGCGCGCTCCACGCAGGCGGTGATTTTCTCTTCGGACAGCAGGTCGGTGACCGGGATGCCGTGCACCGAGGTCAGGCGGGGCAGCGGGACCATGTCGTCGCCGTGCCCGCCGAGCAGCAGGGCCTGCACATCTTCAACGCTCACGCCGAGTTCCCACGCGATGAAGGCGCGGTAGCGGGCGCAGTCGAGCGCACCGGCCTGGCCCATGATGCGGTTGGTCGGGAAGCCCGTGGCCTTCCACGCGGTGTACACCATCGCGTCGAGCGGGTTGGACACGACGATCACGATCGAGTCGGGCGCGTACTGCTTGATCTGCTCGGACACGCTCTTGACGATCTTGACATTGGTCTCGATCAGGTCGTCGCGGCTCATGCCCGGCTTGCGGGGCAGGCCGGCGGTAATGACCACCACATCCGAACCGGCGATGTCCTTGTAATCCGAGGTACCGACGAGGTTGCCGTCGAAGCCCTCGATCGGGGCGCAGCAGCCGAGATCGATCATCTTGCCCTTGGCCACGCCCTCCTTGTCGGGGATGTCCAGCAGCACGATGTCGCCGAGTTCCTTCTGAGCCGCCCAATGGGCGCAGGTGGCTCCGACATTTCCAGCACCGATGATCGAGATCTTCGCGCGACGCATGGTCGTTCATCCTCCGCGGCTGAGCCGCCGGTTGAGTCGAGAAAACGGCCCGCAGGCCAAGTTAGTAATGACAAACACCCCTTCGGGGATCACCAGTCTAGCCCGTTCGGGGGCGTTTCGCAGGCGACAGAATCGATTCCGCCGCTATGCTCACACAGTTCCGCCTCGCCCCAGTTGAAAGCCCGCCTATGACCGTCGCCGACCGCTTCAAGCCCTTCGGGACCACCATTTTCGCCGAGATCACCAGCCGCGCCGTCGCGGCGAAGGCTGTGAACCTTGGTCAGGGCTTCCCGGATTTTGAAGGGCCGGAATTCATCAAGCTCGCCGCCAAGCGGGCGATCGACGAGAAGCCCAACCAGTACGCCCCCATGGGGGGAGTACCGGAACTGGCTCGGGCCATCGCCGACCGCTGGAAGCAGAGCACCGGGCAGGACATCGACCCACTCACGCAGGTGACCGTGACGGCGGGCTGCACCGAGGCAATCCCGGCGACGACGCTGGGCCTGCTGAACCCCGGCGACGAGGTCATCGTCTTCGAGCCGTACTACGACTCGTACCCGGCCTCGCTCGCGATGGCGGGCGCGAAACCGGTGTTCGTCACGCTGCACGATCGAGGCGGCTCGTTCGCCTTCGACGAGGCCGAACTGCGTGCCGCCGTCACGCCCAAGACCCGCGCGATCATCCTGAATACGCCACACAACCCGACCGGCAAAGTGTTCAGCAGATCGGAGCTGGAACAGATCGCTGCGGTGTGTAGCGAGCATGATTTGCTGTGCATCTCTGACGAGGTGTACGACCGGCTGGTGTACCGCGATCATCACAACCCCGAAGCCGAGCATGTATCGATCGCGTCGCTGCCCGGAATGGCCGAGCGCACCATCACGCTGAACTCGCTGGGCAAGACTTTCAGTCTGACCGGCTGGAAGATCGGCTGGGCGATCGCTTCGCCGGAACTGACCAAGGGCGTCCGCGCTGCGCATCAGTACCTGACCTACGCGGTGAACACGCCGATGCAGCACGCCGCGGCGGAGGCGCTGGGCGCTCCAGATTCCTACTACGAAGAACTGATCGCGACCTTCGCGCAGCGACGCGACGCGCTGGCGAACGCGCTCGAGCGGTTGGGCTTCACCGTGAACCGACCGGCTGGCGGCTACTTCATCCTCGCCGACCATCGCGGCGTGTCGGAGCCGCTGGGGCTGAAAACTGATGTCGAGGTCTGCCACCACCTGATCGAGCACGCGGGCGTCGCGACCATCCCCCCCACCGCGTTCTACGACCACAAACAACGCGGCCAGCACCTGCTCCGCTTCGCGTTCTGCAAGACGCAGAAGACGATCGACGCGGCGGTGGAGCGGCTGGAGAAGCTGTCCAATGCGGGCGTTTGAGTTGGAGTGATCCAAAAAAACAAATCGCC
>CAZIXS010000066.1:0-16102 GCA_964543335.1 uncultured Phycisphaeraceae bacterium
TCGGCCGATCTGTTCCTCGGCGTGCCGTTCAACATCGCGAGCTACGCGATCCTCACACACATGATCGCGCAGGTGACCGGGCTGGGCGTGGGGGACTTCGTCCACACCTTCGGCGATGCCCACATCTACACGAACCACATCGAGCAGGTGCAGACCCAGCTCGCCCGCGAGCACCGCCCTCTTCCGTCGCTGAAACTCAATCCCGAGGTGCGTGACCTGTTTGCCTTCAGCTTCGACGACATCGTCATCGAGAACTACGACCCGCACCCGGCGATCAAGGCTCCGGTGGCGGTGTGAGCAGCGATATGAGCGGGAGCCGCAAACGAAACCTGTCGATGATCGCGGCGGTCGGCGAGAATGGGGTGATCGGTCGCGAGGCCGATCTGCCCTGGCGCCTGCCCGACGATCTCGCGTACTTCAAGCGCGTCACGCTGGGCCACTCGATCATCATGGGACGCAAGACATTCGACACCATGGGCAAGCCGCTCCCCAAGCGCCGGTCCATCGTGCTCACGCGCGACCTGTCTTGGGGCGAGCACGACTTCCTGAACCCCGATGCCACCGTCGGCGATGCGCCGAACCATCTCGGCGTGGTCGTCGTGCACTCGGTCGATGAAGCGCTGGCCGAGGTCGAGGCCGAAGACGAGGCCTTCGTCATCGGCGGCGGGCAGATCTACGACCTGTTCCTGCCCCATGCGACCACGCTCTATATAACCCGCGTCCACGCCAGCCCGCCCGGCGACACCCGCTTCCCAGCGATCGACGGACGGCTGTGGGATCGCGTCTGGTTCGAGGTTCACGAGGCCGACGAGCGCAACGAGCACGCGTTCACCTTCGAGAAGTGGGTGCGCGTCGGGCGGGACTGATCAGCTGCGTCCGGCCGCTGCGTCCCGCGCGGCGACCGCCAGTTCATCGCAGCGCTCGTTCTCGGGGTGGTCGCTGTGGCCCTTGACCCAGTGGAACCGCACGGTGTGCTGGTTCCGCAGTTCATCGAGCTCACGCCAGAGTTCGGCGTTCTTCACCGGCTGCTTGGCCTTGGTCTTCCAGCCGTTCTTCTTCCAGCCCTTGATCCAGGACTCCAGGCCGTCGAGCACGTACTTGCTGTCGGAGTAGAGGTCCACGACGCTCGGGCGCGTCAGGGCCTTGAGCCCCTCGATGACCGCCTGCAGTTCCATGCGGTTGTTGGTCGTCGCCGGGTCGCCGCCCGAGCCCTCCTTCTGCTTGCCCGAGGCGGCGTGCTTGAGCAGGAAGGCCCACCCGCCGGGGCCGGGGTTGCCCGAGCAGGCCCCGTCGGTGAACAGTTCGACGGTGGGGCGGTCGTCGGTGAGGATCGTCGGCTGTGAGTCTTTCCGGGGCATTGGGGCGGAGTGTAGCCAGTTGGCCCTCGGGAAACGGCGCGGTGTTCGGAGCCGTCCGATACAATCGGGTTCGCAGCTCATTTCCGCCGCTTCTCGCCACAGCAGGGGACGCCTTTGCCCACCGCCACCGTTTCCAGCACCGATCTCGCCGTCCGCCGCTTCGAGGTCCGTTCCCTGCCCGCGATCGGAGATCCGAGGGCCGATGCGCTGGTGCGTGCCGCCGCGCAGTTCGGCCTCCACCCTTCGAGCGTGTCCACCGCCAAGGTCTACCTGATCGCGGCCTCCTTCGATGAGGCCGACTGCGATCGCGTGCTCACCGGCCTGCTCGCAGACCCTGCCCGTGAGAGTGGCATGCTCGGTGTGCTGCCTCCGCAGCCGGGTGTGCAGGTGGTCGAAGTGGCCCCGCTCCCGGGCGTGATGGACCCCGCCGCCGCGACCGTGGCCCAGGCGGTGCGAGACCTGCTGGGCCTCGGCTCCGATGAGCACCTCGAAGTCACGACCGGCATGCGCTACGACATCGCAGGGCTCACCCGCGAGCAGGCCGACGAGCTCGCGCGACGCGTGCTGTACAACCCGGTCATCGAGCAGGTGCAC
The DNA here is from genome assembly GCA_964543335.1 of uncultured Phycisphaeraceae bacterium. Lineage (GTDB taxonomy): Bacteria > Planctomycetota > Phycisphaerae > Phycisphaerales > UBA1924 > JANSXG01. The sequence continues at coordinate 1,953 of CAZIXS010000066.1, forward strand.
CGTTCTCCGTGGCAACCCGACCGATTCCCCGAGGCCCGCTCCGCCGACCAGACCCTGCGCCATGTCGAGATCACCTCGCTCGATGACGCGGCGCTCGCCAAGCTCTCCCGGGAAGGCCACCTGTTCCTCTCGCTCGACGAGATGCGCGCGATCCAGAAGTGGTACGCCGACGCCGGACGCGAGCCGACCGATATCGAACTGGAGACCCTCGCGCAGACCTGGTCCGAGCATTGCGTGCACAAGACCCTCAAGTCAAGCGTGCGCTACACCTCCTCGATGGCCAGCGACCCGATCGACTGGAGCGCGAAGCGGGCACCCGGCGTGACCGTCGAATCCGACGGCACGGTCCGCGTGGACAACATCCTCAAGTCCACCGTCGCCGCGGCGACCTTCGAGCTCATCGAAGAAGGCGTCGACTGGACGCTCAGCGTCTTCCACGACAACTCCGGCGTGATCAAATTCACCGACGATACCGCGGTGTGCATCAAGGTCGAGACGCACAACCGCCCCTCGGCCATCGAGCCCTACGGCGGTGCGGCGACAGGCATCGGCGGCTGCATCCGCGACATCATCGGCACCGGACTGGCCGCCAAGCCCGTCGCCGCGACCGATGTGTTCTGCGTGGCCCACCCGCAGCAGTCCGAGCTGCCGCCCGGAGTGATTCATCCGAGGCAGATCCTCACCCGCGTGGTGGACGGCGTGCGCGATTATGGCAACCGCATGGGCATCCCCACGATCAACGGCGCGGTGTACTTCGATGACCGCTACATCGGCAACCCGCTGGTGTTCTGCGGCTGCATCGGCACCCTCCCGACCGAACTCTCTGGCGGCGATGGCAACGCGACCGCGAAGCCCGGCGACCTGATCGTCGCGCTCGGCGGACGCACCGGCAAGGACGGTATCCACGGCGCAACCTTCTCAAGCGCCGAACTCACCGACACCCACGCCGACGAGTTCTCCCACGCCGTGCAGATCGGCAACGCGATTGAGGAGAAGCGCACGCTGGATGCGATCATGCGGGCGCGGGATGAGCACGGCTCGCCGCTGTTCAGCGCGATCACCGACTGCGGTGCCGGCGGCTTCTCAAGCGCCATCGGCGAAATGGGCGAGAGGGTCGGCGCGGTCGTCGATCTCGACAAGGCCCCGCTGAAGTACGCGGGCCTGCGCTACGACGAGATCTGGATCTCCGAGAGCCAGGAACGCATGGTGCTGGCGGTGCCGCAGGAGAACCTCGATGCGTTGCAGAGCATCTGCGATGAGGAGAGCGTCGAGCTCTCCGTGCTCGGCACATTCGGTTCCAAGGATGATTCCGGCGAGCCGCAGCTCGTCCTGCGATTCGAGGGCAACCAGGTTGGGTGCATGACCATGCACTTCCTGCACGAGGGCATCCCCATGCCCACGCGCGAGGCCTCATGGACCGCGCCCGAAGGGCGCGCGATCGAAGAAACCGAGCGTGCCGACAACGATGAGCTGCTGCTCAAACTGCTGTCACACCCGAACATCGCCAGCAAGCGGTGGATCATCCGCCAGTACGATCACGAAGTGCAGGGCAACACCATGCTCAAGCCGCTGGTTGGCCCCGGTGGCGACGGCCCCGGCGACGCGGCGGTGATCCAGCCCGTGCCAGGTGTCGATCAGGGCCTCGCGATCTCCTGCGGCCTGCAGACCAACCTCGGCACGCCCGATGTCGCCGGCGGCGATCCCTACACCATGACGCTCAGCGCGATCGACGAGTGCGTGCGTAACCTCGTCTGCACCGGCACCGACCCCGATCGCATCGCCATCCTCGACAACTTCTGCTGGCCCAGTTGCGATCGCCCGCAGAACATGGGCGCGCTGACCCGCTGCGCCATCGCCTGTTACGACGGCGCGAAGGCGTACCGCACGCCCTTCGTCTCCGGCAAGGACTCGCTCAACAACCAGTTCCGCTACACCGATGCCTCGGGCAACCCGGTGCTTGTTGAGATCCCGCCGACGCTGCTCGTCACGGGTATGGGCATCGTCGGCTCGCTCGATCGCCTCACCACGATGGACGCCAAGCCGTCGGCTCCTGGCAGCGAGCCCGACGAACTGCTGCTGATCGGCCTCCCCTCCGAAGATGGCCAGCCCCACCGCGTTTCGATGACCGGCTCGCACGCCGACCTGCTGCTGGGCCGAGGGTCAACCGAACCGATGATCACGCCCGATCTCGAACTGGGGCCGAAGGCCGCGAAGTTCGTCGCGCAGCTCATCGCCGAAGGTGAAGTCCGTGCCGCCCACGATTGTTCCGAGGGCGGCCTGCTCGCCTGCGTCGCGGAGATGCTGCTCGCGGCGTTCGACCCCACGCAGGCTTCTCCCGGTGCGGGTCTGTTCATCGACAAGCTGATGAACGGCGCGACCGAGGAAGATCGCCGTCGTCTTCTGTTCGGCGAAGGCCCGTCGCGCTATGTGCTGCAGGTCGGTCCCGGACGCTCGGCGGCCATCGCCGATAACGCCAAAGCCGCGGGCCTCGGCGCCGAGCCCATCGGCATCATCACCGACGATGCGCAGCTCGATGTCTTCGACTCGCTCAAATCCACTTTGCTGTCGGTCGGTGTGGCCGACTGCCTCACCGCCTTCACCAAGCCGCTCGATTGGTAAGGAACTCGACCATGCCCTCCACCGATCGGCCCAACGCCCTGATCATCCGCACCGCCGGCACGAACTGCGACGCCGAACTCTGCCGCGCGTTCGAACTCGCCGGTGCCAGCGCGGAACTCGTGCACTTGAACGCTCTTGCAGCCGACCCGAAGCGCCTCGAGAAGTACCAGCTCATCGGTTTCCCCGGTGGCTTCTCGCACGGCGACGACATCGGGGCCGGTCGCGTCATGGCGATGCGCATCCGCGAGCAGCTCTACCCGGCCCTCGCCGCGGCGGCCGAGCGTGGGGTGTGCATGATCGGCGTGTGCAACGGTTTTCAGGTGCTCACCCAGACCGGTCTCCTCCCCGGACCCGGCGCCGGACAGGAGTGGCCCGAAACGCCTGCGCCCAACGCCGTGACTCTTGCTGACAACGAATCAGGGCGGTTCATCGACACCTGGGTCGGTGTCCGCGCGAATCCGGACAGCCCCTGCGTCTGGACCACGCACCTGCGGGAGACCGAAGCCGATCCGGTGCTGCACCAGCTGCCCGTGGCGCACGGCGAAGGCCGCTTCGTCGCGCCGCTGCCCGAAACGATCAGCGCGCTCGAGGCCTCCGGTCAGGCGGCGCTGTACTACACCCGCAACATCAACGGCTCACAGGGCGGTCCTTCCGGACTTGGCGGCATCGCTGGGATCTGCGACTCGACCGGTCGCATCTTCGGGCTGATGCCTCACCCCGAGCGATACCTCGGCTGGCACCATCACCCCTACGCGACGCGCCTCACCTCGTCGATGAAGCAGGGGATCACGCCGGGTCTGGGCTTCTTCCGCTCGGCGGTGCAGGCGGTGACTGGTGCCGCGGCAACGGCGTGACCGCTCCGCCCACGCAACCCGAGCCCAAACTTCCTGAGCACCATCTCGGGTACGCGCCCGCCTATCACCTCGCCCGATTGCATCGAGCCAGCGGTACCCTGTCGTGGTGTGTTGCCGGTGCCCTGATCATCGGCTGGCTGAGTGCGCTGCCGAGTTTCGGGCCTCGGAAGCCGATCGCCAACTTCGCGGTCCTGCTTGCCATGCTGCTGCTCCTGCTGCCGTGGTCGGTGGCGATGTCCAAGAGCGCGTGGCGTCTCACCGATCGGTGGCCCGAACCTGGCCGGCCCGACCTGCTCGGCACGCTCGCCAGAACCATTGCGGTCCTCGGCCCGATGCTCCTGTTGTGCTTCGGGGTGGTCTTGGCCGCGATCCGGCTCGGCTTGCCTCCGCTTGTGGCGGATCCGGATCAGCCGCTGGCACTGATCGCCTGGCAGGGTGCGCCGCTGCTGACCCTGATCGTGGGGACGGTCTCGCTGTTCGGCCTGGTGATCCTGTGGTTGCGGGCGGGTCTGCTCACTCGTCGAGCGGCGGTTGGGCGCGAGGGATCGTCGCTGGCCAGACTGCGCGTGGGTGTCGGTCTGCTGGCAGGCGTGGTGGGGGTCCTGGTGCTGGTGGGCCTCGATCTGCTGCTCCGCCTTCGATTCGGACTCGTGAACTTCATCGAGACCGGCGTGCTGTTGATCTCGGGGATGCTGTGCGTGGTGTTCGCGTGGACCTTCGGTGGGCTTCATGCCCGGCTGACCGTGCTGGTTGGCGCGATCGAGCGGGCCGAGGACGAACTGCGAAGGCAGGAGCGCAACCGCTTGGGTGTGCTCCCGGGTGACCCTTCCATGAATGAGGCCTCGGCGACTCCCGAGCGAGGTCCGGACCGCTCTCAGGACGAGATCGGGCCGATTGGGGGACACCCCGACCCTCCCGGGCTGTGACGCTCTCCTCCCGGCTGCATACGGTTGGCTGGTGAGCGAGATCCCCCGTCCATCTGAGAGCGTGCAATCCGAGAGCGTGCACGAAACCGTTCGCCCCGGGATGCTCTGTCTGGGGTGCCGGTATGACCTTGGAGGGCTCGGGCCATCGGGGCCCTGCCCGGAGTGTGCGTTGCCGATCGCCGAGACGATGAATTGGCGGTGGCTCGGCCGCGATCCGCTCGTGTACCGCCGGCAACTCGCGACCGCGAGCACCATGGTGTGGTCGGCCTCTCTCGCGCTGCTGCTGCTGATCGTGGCTTTTGCGCTCGTGGGGATGGTGTTGCTGTTTGATGATGCCCTGCTTGAACTGCCACTGAGCGTGTTCAGTTGGCTGCCGCTGGTGCTGATCACGGTGGAACTGGCCATCGGCTGGTGGTTCCTGAGCGCTCCGTCCCCTCTGACCCGTGAGGCGCGTGGGCGCGACGGCATGCAGCGCCCGCGGGCGATCGCCAGATTGTTCGTGCTGTCGTCCACCGTTCTGGCGGTCGGCGGCATCTCGCTGCTGATGCTGCGAATACTCATCGAGCCCGGGTCGGCGAGTGCTGTACTGCGTTGGGTCAGTGGCTCCGGCGCGGAACTCGGGTTGGGCGTGGCGTTCCTTGCAACCCTGCTTGGTGCCCTGGCGACGCAGCTCACCGGGATCTGGTACCTCACCCGCCTCGCGACGCGTTTGGATGGCGACTGCAGCCAGTTCAACCCCGGCTCGCTGGCTCTGAGTCTGCGCCAGACGGGTTGGTTGCCGGTGTACACCACCGGTTTCGCGGTACTCGCGGTGGTGCTGTACCCGGTCGCGATCCTGATGGTGGGGTTCTTCGGGATTATTCCGATCGCGTGGGCGGTGATCGCGGTGGTGCTGGTGCCGAGCGCGTTTCTATTCGCGCTGGCTCGATCCGTGTGGCTGGTGGCCCGGTTTGGGATGAGCATCCGAGCGCTGCAGGCGGCTCGGTAAAGCCGCGGATGCCGTTACACTCGATGCGAACCCTCGACCCTGCCGCCGAAGAACCGGGAGTGCCCGCCCATGAATGACCACCAGCCCCGATCCACGAAGATTTCCAGAGACATCAGCGAACTGGTCGACGAGCCGCTGGCCTGCGCCAAATGCGGCTACAACCTGCAGGGGCTGTCGGTCGGGCATCCCTGCCCGGAATGCGGCACACTGATCGCCAAACGCCGCAGGACTGCGGATGATCACATGGGCAACGCGCCGGCGACGTACCTGAACACGCTGGCGAGCGCGCTGATCGTGTTCGGGATCTCGGGCCTCTTGATCCCGTTGGGTGGTTTTCTGGGCATCATCGGCGTGAGGAGCGGAGCCTATTCGGCTCTGGCGAGCATCGCCGTGCTTCCCATCGCAGGGCTCGTGATCCTGCGCAAGCGGGTGCGCCCTCACCTCAAACTCAAACCCGAGGGCGAAGCGGGGGAGTGGGTCGGCTTGCGCCGTGGCGTGCTCGCTGGTTATGTATGCATGTACCTGCTCGCCGGCCTTGCGGCGCTCGATGCCGCGACGGGCCTGACGATCCCGGACTGGGTGTTTCAGCCGCTGCTCTATGCTGCAGGGTTTGGGCTCTGTCTCGCGGGCTGGCACATCTCGCTGCTCGCCGACTGGGCCCGAGACGACAGCCGCGCGAACCAACTGCGGGCGTGTTCGATGGGTTTCGGCCTGTATCTGGCCATCAACGCGCTGGGGTATGTGATCAATATGCCGATCGGCGGCCTGTTCAGCGGGTCACCATTTGCCATGGGTCTCGGCGCGGTGTTCGGGTTCGTGGTCTTCATCCTGAGCATCTTCGCCTTCGGCTGCCTGCTGATGATCTTCGTGTTCTCGATGCTCTTTGCCTCGACGGTGCGCTGGTCGATCCACAACGCCCGCACCGAGCGCGAGAGGGATGCTCGGATCGCCGCTCGCAACCGCAAGCGTGCCGAGGAACTCGTGGCCCGCACCGCAGCAGCGTCCGAAGCCGCGGCACCGGCGTTCGAAACCGTTTCTCCTGAGGACGCTGGCGTGAAGCTGGTGGACTCCGGCTCGGATCTGGATGAGCAGGACCACGAAGACGACAAGGACTACAACCCCTACAAACTGGAGGACTAAGGTCATGCAGTTGGAGGGTGATGCCACACTAGCGTCTGCTAACCCGCGGCAAACCTCGCTCGGATCGGGCCCGAGTCTGGCCAGGTCTGCTACCCTAGTCCTATTGACCACGACCCCGAGGCAAGCCGCCTGGCTCTGCCGTTTCGGAGCTTTTTGGGCACATGTCTACGCACTCCTCCGCCTCCCCCGTCGGGACCGCGTCCAACGATCTGGCCACGAAGACCCTCCGCTGCGGCGCCGTAGGCGTTGGACGGATGGGCCGGCACCACGCCACCAAGTACAAGCACTTTCAAGATCTGGGCGATAAGTCCCCGGTCGGTCCGGTCGAACTGGTCGGCGTGGTCGATCAGGGCGAAGCCCAGCGGAACGCCAACGCCGAGCGTCTGGGCGTGCCAGGGTTCGCGACCGAGCAGGAACTGATCGATCTGGGCGTCGATGCGGTTTCGATCGCGGTGCCGACGACCTACCACCTCAAGTGCGCTCGCCCGCTGCTGGAAGCGGGGGTGGCCTGCCTGATCGAGAAGCCTCTGGCGAATGACTCGAAGGAGGCCCGCGAACTGGCCGACCTGGCCGAGCGCCACGGTGCGTGCCTGATGGTCGGGCACATCGAGCGGTTCAACCCGGCGGTGCGGGCTCTTGAGAAAGCCCAGCGGACTTCCATGGACGATGGGACCGGCGGGACCAAAGGCATCGTGCCGCGATTCATGGAGGTGCACCGGGTCAGTCCAATGACCTTCCGCAGCGTCGATGTCTCGGTCGTCATGGACATGATGATCCATGACCTCGATGTGGTGCTCTGGCTGATGGGGGGGATCGAACCGAGCGAGGTGCAGGCTTCGGGCGTGCCGGTGCTGACCGAGCACGAGGATGTCTGCAACGCCCGCCTCACGTTCGACACCCCGGCGGGCAAGTGCGTGGCGACGATTACGGCGAGCCGTTTGGCGATGAAGACCGAGCGCAAGACCCGCATCATCGGCGATAACGGCTATGTCTCGATCGACTACGCCAAGAAGAGTGGCGTCCTGATCCGCAAGACCGCCAACCAGATGCAGATGGACGAGATCCGCGAGGCCCTGCGTGCCGGGACGGACCTGTCGGATCTTGATTACGGCGACCTCTTGACCATCGATCCGCTTGAGATTGACGACGCGGACCAGCTCGAGATGGAGATCTCCAGCTTCCTGCACGCCCTGCGGACGGGCGAGAAGCCGCCGATCGACGCGGAGGCCGGGTTCGCAGCGGTCCGCACTGCTCAGCGGATCGTGGAAGCGGCCCGGAAAGACCGCGAAGGCGGCTGATTCGGGCCTCAAATCAAGGTTTCATGCCGGGCAGGATTGGCCGGCGATCGTTACAATCCGGCTCCTTGTCCGGGTCCTCGAGCCCGGGCCGAGCGCCTGAATCGTCCTCCCGAAAGACGGAGTCCCCTGTGGCCGACAAGTCCTTCACCTGCAAGCTGATCACGCCCGAAGCCCGCATCCTCGATGCCGAGGTCACCTACGCCTCCGTGCCCATGCACGACGGGCAGCGCGGCGTGATGCACCTGACGGGCGCGATTGTCGGCAAGTTGGGGCCCGGTCGGCTGCGTCTGGAGTTCCCCGGTTCCGGCTCCAAGAGCTGGTTCATCGAGGGCGGGTTCATGCAGAATGTGAACGACGAGCTGACCATCCTCGCCCAGGGTGCGGTCGCCATCGAAGAGATCGATGTTCAGGAAGCCAAGGCGGAACTGGCCGAGGCGGAAGCGCGCAAGAGCAGCGACTTCGAAGAGATGGAGAAGATCTCCGCCGAGCGCGACAAGGCGCGGGCGAAGGTCGCCGCGGCGTCGGCCCGCTGATCGTTCTTTCCGAGTAGGAACACACCATGTCCGGACCCCGCTGGGGCATCATCGGCACCGGTCGCATCGCAGCCGGGCACCTGCCGTGCATGCTTGAGGTGGGTTGCGATGTCCGCGCGATCGCCAGTCGCGATCCAGAGCGGGGGGCTGCGCTGGCACAGTCGGCCGGGCTGGACCCTGACATTGGCTGCAGCGTTGAGGATTTACTGAAGCGGGACGATCTGGACGCGGTGTATGTCGCCACACCGAACCACCTGCATGTGCAGCAGTCGATCGCGGCGTTGCGTGCGGGCAAGCATGTGCTGTGCGAGAAGCCATTCAGCGCGACGAGGGCGGAGGCCGAGCGGGCGTTCGCAGAGGCGGAGAAGGCCGGGAAGCTGATCGGGGAGGTGTGGACCTACCTGTATCACCCGCAGACCGACTGGCTGGTGAAGATTGCCACGGCGGGAGAGACGCCGGGGTCGCTGATCGGCAAACTCCGCCTCGTCCGCTGCGACCGCTCGCACACGCTGGTCGGCGGGCCGACCCAGAACACGCGGCTGAGCCACGCCATGCAGGGTGGGGCGCTGATGGACCTTGGCGTGTACCCGCTGTCGCTGATGCGACTGCTCGCCGGCGAGCCGGAAACCGTCAGCGCGACCGGCCGCTTCGCCGAACCACTGCCGGGCGAGAGCGAGGGCGTAGATGTCTCGCTCTCGATGGCGTTCCGCTTTCCGGGCGGCGTGTTGGGGCACAGTTTCACCTCGATGGAGGTGACCGAGGGCGTGACGACGACGCTCACCGGCTCGTGGGGGCGGCTGACGACCACCCGCCCCTACAACCCCGGTGGAGACGACCTGAGCGTGCACTTGACCCGATTTGCGAGCCACCCGGATGGGGAGGGGGAGCAGACGATCACGCCGCCGCTGGGCGAGGGCGGGGCACCGTCAATGTTTCGGCATTTCAATGATGCGATGGCGGGGACGGTCGAACTGCGCCCGACGGCTGAGCAGACGATTGCGCAGGCCGCAGCGATCGAGCGGATCAATGCGGCCATCGGCCAGCGGTTCGCCTGAGCCCGTGCCTCAGACCTTCACCATCTCTTGAAAGTCGGTGTAGCGCTCGGCCACCTCTTCCTTGGTGAGTTCGGCGAGGCGGTCCAGCCCGAAGCTCTCGATCGCGAAACTCGCGATGACGGTGCCGTGGGCGAGGGCCTGCTGGACCGAGCCGATGGAGACATTCATGTCCTTGCTGTGGGCCGCGGCGAGGTGGCCCATCATGCCGCCGGCGAAGGAGTCGCCGGCGCCGGTGGGGTCCACCACCTTCTCGACCGGGAAGGCCGGGAGCATGGCCACGCCCTGATCGTGGACCAGCACGCAGCCGTGCTCGCCCTTCTTGATGACCACGAACATCGGGCCCATCGTCTCGATGATCTTCTTGCCCGCGGAGATGACATTGCGGATGCCCGTAAGCATGTGGGCTTCCTCATCGTTGATGATGAGCCCGTCGATGTCGCGCAGGAGCTTCTTGAGGTCGTCCAGGGCGATGTCGATCCACAGGTTCATGGAGTCGGCGACGCTGAACACCCGCTCGGGGAACGAGTGCAGCATCTCGTACTGGACCGCCGGGTGGGTGTTGGCGAGGAAGACGAACTTGCTGTCGGCGAAGGCGGCGGGGGCCTTGGGTGGGTGTTCTTCCAGCACCCCCAGTTCGGTGAACAGGGTTTCCCGCTGGTTCCAGTTGTCGAAGTACTTGCCGCCCCAGGCGAAGGTCTTGGAGCTCTCGCGGACTTCGAGGCCGGAGATATCGACCTTCGGGAATTTCTTCAGGATGGCCCGGTAGTCCTCGTGGAAGTCGCCGCCGACGGCGGCGACCATGCGGACATCGGTAAAGAAGCTGGCGGCGGCGCAGAAGTAGCTGCAGGAGCCGCCAAGGATCTTCTCGCGCCGGTCGAAGGGCGTTTCGATGGTGTCGATTCCGATGCTTCCGGTGACGATCAAGGGCATGGGGAGGGTGTTCCTGCTGGTCTGAGAGAAAGAAGATCGGACGACCGATGCGACCGAGCGAGGGGGCATCCTAACGCGCCGGGCGAAACGGCTACACTGGCGGTATGAGCACCGATTCTTTGCCCGTCATTACGCGATTTGCCCCGTCTCCGTCCGGTCACCTCCACATCGGGGGAGCCCGCACGGCCCTGTTCTGCTGGGCCTATGCCAAAGCAAAGGGCGGGCATTTCCTGCTGCGTCTGGAGGACACGGACCAGGCCCGGTCCTCCGAGGCGTCGGCCAAGGCGATTCTGGAGGATCTGGCGTGGCTGGGGATCGACTGGGACGAGGGGCCCGAGATCGAGTTCAAGGGGCGCAAAGTCGGGGGTGACCCGCGCTCGGTGGCCCCGTTCGCCCAGTCCGAGCGGCTGGAGATCTACAACCAGCACATCGACCGGCTGATCGCCGAGGGCAAGGCATACCACGCGTTCGACGATGCCTCCGAACTCGCCGCCAAGCGTGAACGCGCCCAGGTCGAGCGTCGGCAGTATCGGTACGACCGGGCGGCGATGCAGCTCTCGGAGGCCGAGCGATTGCAGCGGGTCGCCGATGGCGAGGAGCATGTGGTGCGCCTGATGATGCCCGATGAGGGCGTGAGCGTGAAGGACGAGGTGCTCGGCGAGGTCAGCTTCGCGCCGGGCGAGCTCGACGACTTCATCATCCGCAAGATGGACGGCTACCCGACCTACCACGTCGCGGTGGTGGTGGACGATGCGCTGATGGGTGTGACGCATGTGCTGCGTGGTCAGGAACACCTGAACAACACGCCCCGGCATGTGGCGCTGCAGAAGGCGCTGGGCTTCCCCACGCCGGTGTACGCGCACATGCCGCTGATCTTCAACGACAAGGGCGCGAAGATGAGCAAGCGCGAGCGCGATTCGACGGTGAAGGAGATCTTCAAGCGTCGGAGCGTGGAGGAGGTCTACGCCGAACTGCCCGAGGGGATCATCGACATCGAGGATCTCGCCGAGTGGGCCGGCGACAAAAAGGCTCAGCTTGAGGGCGAGACGATCGACCGACTGGCCGAGGCGCTCGGGATCCTGCTACCGGAAGTATCGGTCGAGGACTTCCGTAAGGCGGGCTACCTGCCGGAGGTGATCACGAACTTCATCTCGCTCCTGGGCTGGACGCCGAGCAAGCAGGACGGCGGCGGCGACCGCGAGAAATTCGACATGGACTTCCTCGCCAAGGACTTTGACATCGCTCGCATCGGCAAGTCGAACGCGCGGTTCGACCGCGCGAAACTGATGGCATTCAACACCGATGTCATCACGCAGCTGCCGGCCGACGAGTTCGTCGCCCGCTTCGCGGGCTATTGCAGGGACTACGAGCCGGGGATCGTTGAGAAACTGTCGGAAAAGGCGTTCCGCGTGATCGCGTTGGCGGTGCAGCCGCAGTGCAAGACCTTCTTCGATGCGGCCCGTCGCTGCGTGTTCGCGGTGACGCCCGCTTCGGAAATCGTGTACGACGAGAAGGCGGTCAAGAAGAACCTGACGCGCAACGACGCCGCAGGCCTCGGCGTGCTCCGCGACTTCCGGGGTGTGCTGGCCGACCATGACGACTGGTCGACCGAGCCCCTGTCGAAGGTGGTCGCGGACTACTGCGAGAAGAACGAGATCGGCATGGGCATGGTCGCCCAGCCGATCCGCGTCGCGGTCACCGGCACGCCGGTCAGCCCGCCCATCGGCGAGACGCTGGCGGCGCTCGGCAAGGACGAGACGCTGGACCGGATCGACCGTTGCGTCGTCGAGTGCCAGCGTCTGCTGGCGGCCGGAGTCTGAGTTTTTGCTATATCCCCTCTTTGATCATTCCCGCAACGCATGAGTACCCGCGTAATGACCGCCACCGAAGACGCCCCGATTCATTTTATCCGCCGCATCATCGAAGCTGACAATGCCTCCGGGAAGTGGGGCGGTCAGGTCCGGACGCGCTTTCCCCCGGAGCCGAACGGGTTTCTGCACATCGGGCACGCCAAAAGCATCTGCCTGAACTTCGGGCTGGCCGAGCGCTACTCGGGCTCCTGCAACCTGCGCTTCGACGATACGAACCCGGCCAAGGAAGAGCAGCGGTATGTCGATTCGATCACCGCGGATGTCCAGTGGTTGGGGTTCGACTTCGCGGGCCAGCCGAAGTTCGCGTCGGATTACTTTGAGACGATGTACGACTACGCCGTTGAGCTGATCAAGAAGGGCAAGGCGTATGTGGACGATCAGAGCGCGGATCAGATCCGCGAGAGCCGCGGCACGCTGAAGGAACCCGGAGCGCCCTCTCCGTTCCGCGACCGATCGATCGAGGAGAATCTTGACCTGTTCGAAAAGATGCGCACCGGCGAGTTCCCCGACGGCTCGAAGGTGCTTCGCGCGAAGATCGACATGGCCTCGCCGAACATCAACCTTCGCGATCCGGTGATGTACCGCGTGCTGAACGCGAAGCATCACCGGACGGGCAGCGCGTGGCACATCTATCCGATGTACGACTGGGCGCACGGCATCGAAGACTCGATCGAGGGCATCACCCACTCGATCTGCACGCTGGAGTTCGAGGATCACCGGCCGCTCTACGACTGGTTCATCGAATCCATCAACGAGGGGCGCGGCCCCGGCTCGGAGTGGGGCGAGAAAATCGTTCACCCGCAGCAGATCGAGTTCGCGAAGCTGAGGCCGACCTACACGGTGATGAGCAAGCGGAACCTGCTGAAACTCGTGCAGGACGGCGTGGTGTCGGGCTGGGACGATCCCCGCATGCCGACGATCTCCGGGTACCGGCGGCGAGGATACACGCCCGAATCGATCCGCAGCTTCTGCGAAGAGGTCGGTGTGACCAAGTTCGACGCGATGATCGACATCGGCCGGCTGGAAAACGCCGCGAGGGCGCACCTGAACAGCGTTGCCCCGCGCCGAATGGCTGTGCTCGACCCCCTCAAGGTCACGATCACCAACTGGGGCGACGGTGGCGATGAGGCCCGAACGGAATGGCTGGAGGCGGTGAACAATCCGGAAGATCCGTCGGCCGGTTCGCGCGAGGTGCCGTTCACGAAGAACCTGTACGTCGAGCGCGATGACTTCATGGAGGATGCGCCGAAGAAGTTCTTCCGGCTCAAGCCCGGCGGCGAGGTGCGCCTGCGCTACGGGTATTGGATCGCCTGCCACGAGGTCATCAAGGACAGCGATGGCAACATCACCGAACTGCTGTGCACCTACGACCCGCAGACGCGTGGTGGCGACTCGCCGCCCGCGGATGCGGAGGGGAATGTCCGCAAGGTGAAAGGGACGCTGCACTGGGTGTCGGCGGACCACGCGGTGAAGGTCGAGGTTCGGCAGTTCGACCGGCTGTTCTCGGTGGAGAAGCCGGATCGCAAGCCGAAGGACGCGGGTGACGACTGGTCGTTCTACGAGAACCTGAACCGCGATTCTTTGCAGGTACTGGATGCGTGCTACCTCGAACCGAACTGGAAGCCGGGCGCGAACGAGGCGAGTTTCGCCGATGGCATCACCCGCGTGCAGTTCGAGCGTCAGGGGTACTTCTGCCTCGACCACGACTCGACCGATGCCAAGTTGGTCTTCAACCGCACGGTCTCGCTGAAGGACTCGTGGGCGAAGGAATCCGGCAAGGGCTGAGTCGATCTATCGAGGCCAGTATTCCGCTGCGCAACCCACGGCCTCGGTGACCCGCACGCTGACCACGCGGACACCTCCGGGCAGCGTCTTTGCCAGGCGTTCGCCGATGGTCTGCGCGACGAGTTCCGCGGTCGGGTTGACGGTGTCGAAC
>CAZIXS010000067.1:0-16016 GCA_964543335.1 uncultured Phycisphaeraceae bacterium
CGTGAAGGTCGCCTCCGATGCGTTCGGCCTCACGGCTGGTGGAACGGATGGAGAGCGGATCGTGGATCAGAATGGACACTCGCGCAGCGTCGCGATGCAGGCGATGCGAGCCGGCCTCCCGGTCGGGCTCGTGCAGACGGGCATCTCCGCCGAACCAGGCACCGCCTGCTTTGTGACGGAAGCCGCGAAACGCAGTGACTATTTCGAGATCGCCGCGCAGCTGATCGAGTCCGATGCGAAGGTCCTGTTCAGCGGCGGAGAGAAGCATTTCCTGCCCGAAGGCACCCAGGGCGTCCACGGCGAAGGCACGCGAACCGACGGTCGCAATCTGATCGCCGAAGCCATGGACCGCGGCTACACCGTGGTGCGCACACGCGACGAACTGCTCAGCCTCCCAACCTCGACACCGAAAGTGCTCGGCCTCTTCGCGCACGATGCGACATTCAACGACCGACCGGAAGAGATCCTCAAGGAACGCGGCCTGTCGAACTTCAACCCGGATGCCCCGACGGTCGCCGAAATGACCGAAGTCGCCATCCGCCTCCTGTCCGCGGGCGGTCAGCGTTTCTTCCTGGTGGTCGAGGAAGAAGCCACCGACAACATGGGCAACAACAACAACGCATCCGGAACACTCGAAGCAGCCAAGCGCGCCGACGAGGCCATCGGCGTGGCACTGCGATACCTCGCCGATGACCCGCAAACGCTCCTGCTCACCTGCGCCGACAGCGACGGCGGCGGCCTGCGGATGCGCGGCATCGTGCTCGACCAAGGCGCCAATCCCCCGACGAAACTCCCCGCATGGGACACCAACGGCGGCCCCATCGACGGGGTCCACGGCACCGGCACCGCGCCCTTCATGGCAGCACCCGATCGAATGGGACGATCGCTCCCGTTCATGATCGTCTGGGCAAGCCAGCACGATGTCTCCGGTGGAGTCCTCGTGCGAGCCGACGGACTGAACAGCCACCGCGTTCGTGGATCAGTGGACAACACCCAGATCGCCGAACTCATCCGCCTGACACTCTTCGGCTCCCCCGAAGGCCCGGACAATTCCGCAATGTCGGCCCGCTGATCGAACTGGCTGTTCGCGGATCCCGCATCTGGCCTGAAGGATCTGAGCAGAGCAAAAAAAAGCGTGCCGAAGCACGCCCAGTCGCCCGCTGTCGCGAGTCGTCGAAAAAGTGGAGCCGGGGGGAATCGAACCCCCGTGTCGGAACAGTCCGCGTGCCGCTTCTACGAGTGTAGTCGCTGTTTTTATCTCGCTCGTTGAGCCGAGCAGGACACCCTGCTCAACGCGCCAGTCTCAGAAAGTTCTCACCGATTGGCGCTGAGGCGCCGCCTTTCGGCCAGCCCGATGTCATTGAGCGTCACCCCATCGGGCGTCGGGTGACGCTCAGGCCACTTTATTAGGCGGCCATAGCAAACTGCGGTTCGGCAGTTATAAGTGTGAACGCTTGATAACGCGGTTGCATTCGCCGCGACGCGCCACGACACACATTCCCTGTCCGGTCGATACCGGTCGGCCCCAATTGTCAAAGAAGACGCGCATTATACGCACTATCTGCGGACAGAATCCAGTCCGAGGTACGTTCTGGTGCGATCAATCCGGGCCGCTGCCTTCTTCCCGCCCGCTCTCCTTGGGCTGAGGGCGCGGCAAGGGAACGACGAACGGGCTGTCCGGACTCACCGGTGTGCCGGTTTCTTCGGAGGCGACCGTCTCTTCTCGCGGCTTGAATGGGGCCGCGTCGTCGGGCGCGAGCTCGGGGCGCTCATCGGCAAAGCTGCTCGCAAGGCGACGGATGTTCTCGATGTTCTCGCGGTCGTCTTCAGGGAAGAAGGTCGCGGGGACCGCACCGCTCTCGGCGAGCTTGTAGAGCACGGTCACGACTTCGCTGTACTCCATGTCGAGACCGTCCTCGAGCAGGTCGGGAGTCGGCTTGAACGCCATCCTGCGGATCATCGAGGCGAGGTCACGATCCGCCTTGACGACTCTTGGGCTCATCCGCGAGTGCGGGCGGTAGAAAATCTCTGCCTGGTTGCTGCTCGATTCGGATTTCAGTAGCAGACGCCCATCCCACGCCTCGACAAATGCGTCCTGCAGCAGCTCCAGTTCGTAGCCGAACAGGACAATCCGCGGCGTATTGCTCTGCGTGACGTAGATCGTGGGCTGGCTCGACGGGACAATGTCCAGAACGAACTTGTTGCCCATCGGTCGGCTGATGATCCGTGCATCGTCTATGGACTTCAGCGCCTCGTACGCGCTGATCCGCAGTGCCAGATCGGGATTGTCCAGCTGCTCCCGCAGGAATTCACGGATCCCGGGATCCCGGCGAACCGGCAGCCTGGTGAGCCAGTCCATGGCGTCGTCACGCAGCCCAATCGGTCCGGTTTCGACGAGGTCTTCGATGTACGGGCGAACCGTGAGATCGCCGACCCAGGCCCCGGCTTCGATCGCGGCCAGACGGGGGATGGACTCGGGGTGCGTGTACAGAGGTCTCAGGTAGGGGATCGCCGGTTCACCCAGCGCTCGGAGGCACCAACTCAGCTGGGCCGCCAGCTCCGGTTGCTCGACCAGCGCGTTCGCGTATCGCCGTCCCCATTCTTCGGGGAAGGTCTGATCGATCCGGGTGAAACTGATCAGGTTGATGAACTCGGCGGTCGAGTTGCGGTACTGCACCGGAACATTCACAAAGATCAGTTCCTCGCTGCGCCCGACGGCGATGTCGCCCCGGAAGCCGGTCTGGAACTTGTTGTTGATCGCGCGCGTGATCTCTCGGGCTCGAGCGTGGGAAGGGTTATCAAGAATGATGAGAATCGGTTCCGCATCGGTAATTCGGCCCCCCGCGAGCACTCGTCCACGGGTTCGTTCGAGGCCTTGCAGCGTGCTGGTGGACCCTTCCTCCACGAACGCAAACGGATTGATGAAGATCGGCCCTCTGGCCTGAGCGACGACCCGTGTATCCGGGGCTGAGGGTGAAGCCACGCCTCGTCTCAGGTCGGTGGTGTACAGCCGGCCGCCTTCGAGACTCGTGACCCCGCTACCGTTGAGGGCGGTAATCTCCACATCAAACTCGGCCCCACCTGGGAGTCCGGCCGGCACGAACGCCTGCACCAGAACCACGGCGGTGTCCGGACTGTCGATGAGTTGGCTGGGAGTGATCGTGGCCAGCAGCCCTCGCTCCGGTGAACCCTGGCCGACGCCGTTCTTCAGCATCTCCTGCTCGAGGACCGAGCGGATGCCGATCGGCACCACGCCTGAACCGGTTCCATCGAGGCCGACGACCAGGCCGTACCCGGAAACGATGGTGCCCTCGGTGCCTCGGAAGGAGGCCTCGGAGCCGATCGTGCCGCGCAGAATGGTCTGGGTGTCTCGGATGACCGTGGGTACCTGCACCGTGCTCGCCGGGCGCTGGGGCGTTTTGCTGCATGCCCCAAGGACAGCGGTTGCGCTAATCAGGGCCACAAGGACGAACTGAAATGGCCGATTCGAGATCCGCCGCATACCTGTGAACAAACTGCTGCTCCTTATCCTGTCCGTCATCATCGGCGATGTCTTCTTTCGCGGTGTGTTGGCGATCGATCGCCCGGACACACCCGGAGTCTGCCTTCGGAGCGGTTTGACGCCCCGCAGCACGCGGCGTTCCATCAGGCCCCCGAGGTCTGGGTGCTGCCCACCAACTCAAGGGTCTTCGTGACCATCTGCCCGATTCCTTTGCTCACCTCGTGGATTTTCGCGTCGCCGTACATGTAAGCGGGGGCGGTCACCAACCGGTTGGCCTCATCGACATGAGCCTGGGTGACCGGAAGTTCGACATGCGAGGCCCCCATGCTCTCGATCGCCTGCGCGGCGCCTGGGTCACAGCCGATGGTGACCGAGCAGCCAGGACCACCGGCCTCACGACCGAGCACCTTCGCGGCGATCACCGGAGCGATGCAGCACATCCCGATCGGCTTCTCCGAGGCGTGGAAAGCCTTGATGGTACGCTCAACCTCAGGGGTCACCGAGCAGCCTGCCCCGTCGAACGCGAACGTGCACAGGTTCTTGGCGGCACCAAACCCTCCGGGGAAGATGATCGCATCGAACTCGTCCGCATCCAGCGTTGCCAGATCGCGGATGACGCCTCGAGCGATTCGGGCCGATTCGGTCAGGACATTTCGAGACTCACCCTCAGCGGGTTGGCCTGCGAGATGGTCCACGACATGGGCTTGTTCGATGTTCGGCGCAAAGCAGGTGGTCTCCGCACCCGCTTGGGAAAGGTGCAGGAGGACACTGACGGATTCGTGGATTTCGGATCCGTCGAACACACCACAACCGGAGAGAATGACAGCAACACGGGGCATGGGAGGCCTTCCGACAGAAGGGGGGTGGACGGATAAGCGTATCGGTTCCAAGCCCTTGCGTCCAAAATGTCCCTCGTGAAGAGCGATGGACCGCTACACTGCCCGCCATGTTCGTCGACCACGCCACCATTGAAGTTCGAGCCGGGGACGGCGGCAACGGGGTTGTCTCGTTCCGACGCGAGAAATACATCTCCAAAGGCGGCCCGGACGGCGGAAACGGGGGATGTGGCGGTTCGGTGATCGCGTTCGGCGACCCGAATACCCAGACACTGCTCGACTTTCGGCACCAGCGACTCTGGACCGCGCAGACTGGAGGCTCAGGCCACGGCAAGAACCAGACCGGTGCCGATGGCGACGACATCGTGATCAACCTGCCCCCGGGCACGCTGATCTACGAGGAGTCCGAGGACGGCGAGCTGACGCTCCTCGTGGATCTTGAGGAGGACCAGCGGGCGGTCATCGCCAAGGGCGGCAAGGGCGGCTTCGGCAACGATCACTTCAAATCGGCGACCCACCAGGCCCCCTACGAGTGCACACCCGGAGAGCCCGGAGAGCGGAAGACCCTCCGCCTCGAACTCAAGCTGATCGCCGATGTCGGCCTGGTCGGCAAGCCGAACGCTGGCAAATCGACCCTGCTGTCCGCCGTGACCCGGGCAACCCCGAAGATCGGTGACTACCCGTTTACGACCTTGAAACCCCAGCTCGGCATCGCCTCTTTGGATCCGGTGCGGCGTCTCGTGCTCGCGGACATTCCCGGGCTGATCGAGGGGGCGGCTCAGGGCGCCGGGCTGGGGCACGAGTTCCTCAAACACATCGAGCGGACCAGAGTGCTGGTGCATGTGATCGACATCGAGCCGCTTGACGGATCAGACCCGGCGGAGAACTTCCGCATGATCCGCAACGAGCTCTTCGAGTACAGCCCTGCGCTGGCGGAGAAGCCCGAGATCATCGCGATCAACAAGCTCGACCTGCTTGGCGGGTCCGAGTCGGCACAGACCGCGGTTGAACTCCTGCGGGCCACCCTGCAGCTCGGCGCGGACGAGCGCGTTTACCCGATCTCCGCCGCCACCGGTGAAGGCACCACCGAACTGCTTGAGGCCTGCTGGCAGACGCTCCAGGGCGTCGCCAACTGACCTGATTCGCTGCCGATCAGAAGCAGCTCGTGCTGAAGTTCGCAAGAACGAAGTTCAGATCCGCGAGGTTGACCGCACCATCGCCGGTCGCATCTCCGTTGGTCCAAACCGGAACACTGCCGCCGAAGTTCGCCAGAAGGATGTTCAGGTCGGCGAGGTTGATCTGCCCGTCGTTGTTGAAGTCTCCGGGGCAAATCGGCCCGGGTGCCGCTTCATGCGTGATCTGCAGCGAGAAGTTGTCGAGGCCGGTCTTGACATTAATCCCGACGACACCGTCGAAGAACGCAAAGGACTGGCCCATACCAAAGCGGATCGGCGAGCCGTTGGCCGAGAAGTCCGGATTGGAGTTGGGGTCCGAAGGCTCTGAACTCCCAAAGAACACTTCGTCGAAGTCCGAAGCCGTGAGGCCCGGCGCGTTTAACGGCACCACGTCATCAACGCCTGAGCCCATGATGTACCTGAAATACCGCCCATCCTGTTCGATGTACAGATTGCCGGATTGAATCGTTTCAAGGTTCGCGTCCATCTGCAGCGCCACCATCGCCGCCGAGACTTCAAGGATGGCACCATCCGTCGCCGGATCCCAGGTCGCCTCGTCGAGGAACGCGATCCCCGCGATGACCGACGGGACCGGCGTGAACCAACGGAACTCGAGGCAGCCACCAGTCTGAGGGTGGGTTCCGTTCAGGATGAACACAGCGCCGCCCTCGGTCCCGTTCAACGGCTTGGTGTGTACTTCTCGAGTCCATTCGGACAGATCAAAGGTCGAACGCGCGAAGTTCGTCACTTCGCCTGAGAGGGCGGTACTCCCTGCCGCGAGCAGAACCACTGCGGCGATTCCGGTACGAGTCATGTCTGTATCCTCCTGCTGATTCTGGTGTACCTCACCCGGGATAGATCCAAGGGAGAGAGAGCACGATCGCTCTCACCAGACAGGCGCAGCAGGAGAGTCTGCGGGGACACCGGAAGGGGCGTTGTGGTGCAAATTTCTAACAGCACAGGAGACGGCTGTTATGGGGCCATACCGCGGGATCACGCGGGAATTGGCTGCCTCGCTGGTCGTGGCTCGCTGGAATTGCCCTCGAGCTGCTTTTTAAGAGCCTTCTCGACCGAACCCGCGGGCCGGGCGATCGTGCCCAGCAGGGTGTAGAGGGCAGGGATCAGGAAGAGGGTCAGCGCAGTCGCGAACGTCATCCCGCCAAAGATGACCAGGCCAATGGCACGGCGACCTTCCGCCCCGGCACCGGACGCGAACACCAACGGGATCGCGCCGAGCACCGTCGAAATCGCGGTCATCAGGATCGGTCGGAGTCGGAGCTTGGCCGCCTCCACCGCCGCTTCTTTCAACTCCATTCCGCGGGCCTGCAGTTGGTTCGCGAACTCCACCAGCAGAATGCCATTCTTGGTCATCAGGCCGATGAGTAGGATCATGCCGATCTGGCTGTAGATGTTCAGCGATTCACCGACGAGCCAGAGCATAGCGAGGCCGCCCGTGACCGCCAGGGGAACGGAAATCAGGATGGTTAGCGGGTGGACCAGGCTTTCGAACTGAGCCGCGAGTGCGAGGTAGACCAGAATCAACGCGAGCCCGAACATGATGTAGAGCTGGTTGGACGAATCCTGGAACTCCAGAGACTCTCCGAGATAGTTCACCGAGGCGGTGGGGGGCAGGTCCTGCTGCACAATCTGGTCGAGTTGGGTGAGAGCCTCGCCGAGCGAACTCCCGGTGGCGACCGATCCCGTCAGAACCACGGACGGGACGCGATTGATCCGCGTCAAGTCTCGAACGGTGCCGGACTCGTTGATGGTCAGCAGGGTGGACAGCGGGATCAGTTGATCCGATGGCGAACGGACATACACGCGATCGAGGTCACTGGGGGTGGCGCGGTCGGCATCCTGCGCCTGCAGGATCACGGCGTACTGCTCGCCTTGATCGATGAACTCGGTAACTTCGCGGCCCCCAAAGAATGTCTGCAGCGTGCTCCCGATGGTCTGCACATCGATGCCAAGATCGATGGCCCGTTCGCGGTCGATCTCCACAAGCAACTGAGGCCTGGTCTGTTCGAAATCCAGACGCAGATTCTCCATGCTCGGCAAACTCGAGGCCCGATCGAGAACGATCTGTGCCCATTCCTGCGCGGACTCGAAGTCGGGGCCTCCGATCGCATACTGGATCGGTTCACCACCACCTCGGATGCCGAGACCCGCAGGGTTGATACCGACTACTCGGGCCCCAGGGATGCTTCTCAGCGCTGGGGAAAGCTTGTCGACCAGACCGGCCTGCGAAATGGAGCGGTCTTCCCACGGCACGAGTCGGACGATGATGCGTGCCGTGTTCACGGCGTTCGCACCGCCAAAGCCGGGTGCAAGAATTGAGATGTACCGGGCGATCGGGCCGTTCGGTTCCATCTCCGCATCTAGGATAGCCTCGACGGCCTTCGTTTGGATCTGGGTGTACTCCAGCGACGAGCCCTCAGGCGCCTCGACCGAAACGATGAAGCGCCCCTGATCCTCGGTGGGCGTGAGTTCCTTGGGCAGCAGGCCGAAGAAGTACCACGCGGCTCCCGAGATGGCGAAGACCGCGATCAGGCCGACCCAACGAACCTTGATGGTGAGGCCGACCAGAAACCCGTAGAAGTTCAGTGCCCCGCCCAAGGCCGAATCGATGCCGGCTTTGACCTTCCCGATGAGCGAGCGTCGGACCGGTTGATCCGAACCGGTTGCCTTCTTTGGAGCGCGCAGCAGCTGGCTGCTGAGCATCACGCCCAGAGTCAACGCCGTGAAGCTGGAAATGATCACGGCTCCGGCGAGCGTAAGGCCGAATTCCGTAAACAGTCGCCCGACGCGCCCGGTCAGGAACGCGAGAGGCACAAAGACCGCCACCAGCACCACGGTGGTCGCGATCACGGCGAACCCAACCTCGGATGCTCCCTTGACCGCCGCCGCGAGCGGCGGCTCACCCTCGCGGATGCGGCGTTCGATGTTCTCGAGAACCACGATCGAGTCGTCCACCACTAGGCCGATCGCGAGTACCGCCGCGAGCAGCGTCAGCACATTCACCGAGAAGCCGACAGCGTACAGGAGGGTGATCACACCGAGGATCGAGACCGGGATCGCGATCGCCGGCACGATGCTCGCCCGGAGTGATCGGAGGAAGACGACGATCACCAGAACCACCAGCACCATGGCGATGATGAGCGTGACCGCGACTTCACGGATCGATGCTTTGATGAACAATGAGTCATCGGAAGAGATTTGAATATCAACACCTTCGGGCAGCGTCGGACGGATCCGCTCGACCTCTGCCTTGATCGTGTCGGCCACTTCAACGGTGTTGGCGTTCGACTGGCGCACAATGCCCAGAGAAACCGCGGTCTTGCCGTTCACGCCGAAATCGGATCGCTCGTCTTCCGGACCGACTTCCACGCGTGCGACATCGCGGAGGCGAATCGGACCGGCTGCCGTTCTCCGAATGATCAGCTCGGAGAACTGACTCGCGTCCTCGAGGCGGGAGAGCGTGCGGATCGATGCTTCCCGTGAGACGGACTCAACCCTGCCCGCCGGTTGCTCGAGATTCTCCTCGCGCAGGCGGTTCTCCACATCCGCCACCGTGATGCCTCGGGCCGCCATCGCATCGCGATCGAGCCAGATGCGGATGGCGTAGCGACGCTCACCACCGATCCGGACCCGGGACACCCCATCGAGCAGCGACATCCGCTCGACGAGGCGTCGGTCCACGAAGTCGGTGAGTTCCATGTTGGTCAGCCGGTCGCTGGTGAGGCTCAGCCACATGATGGGAGAAGAATCCGCACTCGCCTTGCGAACTTCGGGCTCCTCCACATCGGCCGGAAGATCCTCCCTTGCGCGGCTGATCTGATCGCGAACATCAGCAGCCGCGAGGTCGAGATTGCGGCTGAGTTCGAACTCGATATCGATATCACTCTCGCCATCGCTGCTGGTCGATTCGATGGTGCGGATCCCCTCGATGCCGCTCAGCCGGTCGAGCAGTCGCTTGGTGACCTCCGCATCGACCACCGCAGCAGACGCACCGCGATACACCGTCGAAACCGAGACAACCGGCGGATCGACATCCGGATACTGACGAACCTCGAGCCGGGTCAGGGAGACCAGCCCGAAGACGATCAGCACAGCACCGAAGACACCCGCGAGAACAGGTTTGCGAACCGAGACGGTGGATATACGCATCAGCTGCCGTCCGGTCCGCTGGATGAATCGCGTTCGCGTTTTCCGAGGGAAATCGGTTGCTCTTTCAGAGGTAGGCCGGGGATGATCCCGAGCAGCGCGAGGTCAGCATCGTTGGTCATGTTCACGGTGTCACCACCTCGGATCTTCTGGATGCCGCTCGTGACCACTTGATCGCCGGGCTGAAGTCCGCTGGCGATCTCAAGGATCCCGCGATGCCGCTTGAGCACCTCGATGCGTTGTCTTTCGGCCTTCCCATCGCGGACCACGAACACCTCCGTGCGTCGCCCTTCGGTGATCAGCGCTGATTCGGGGATCAGCACCGCATCCGCACGAAGCCCGGTGACCAGCGTCACCGTGACGAACATGCCGGGGCGGAGCGTCCCGCTCGGATTGGAAACTTCGGCGTGCACGATCGCGGATCGGGACACCGGATTGACCACAGCGCCCGTCGTGGCGAGTGTACCGGTGAACCGTTCACCGCCCAGACCGACAACTTCGGCGATGACCTGCTGGCCCTCCTTGAGTCGGAGGAGATCAGTCTCCGGCACCGCGAATTCGATATCGATCGGATCCACGCTGTTCAGTTCAGCGACCGCATCCCCGGGCTGGACCAGAGCACCGACACTGACCAGTCGCCTGGTCACTCGGCCGGAGAAGGGGGCATTGATTTCGTGGTCTTCCAGAACCGCGGCGGCTCGATCCAATTCGGCAACGGCCTCTCGGACGGCGGTACGGATGTCATCCAGCTCCGTCAGATTGGCGGCCCCGCTCTCGTACGCCGATTCGATCCGGGCTTCGCTGAGTTTCAGGCGGTCAACTCGAGCCTTGGCGCTTCGAACATCCGCCTGCGCCCGCCGATCATCGAGACGAACCAGAGGGTCGCCCTCAGTGACCTGTTGGCCGTCATCGAACCCGATCCATTCCACTTTGCTGGCGACCTGAGAAGTGATCTGAACCGAGTCCACGGCCCTGGTCGAGCCGATGTATCGGGAGGTTTCCTCGACCGGGCTGGTCCAAGCCTCAACGCCGCGGACTTCGATTACTGTGGGCGAGGATGCAGCCGCCGGTGAGTCCGCATCTTGGCTCGGTTCGGAGCATCCAACAAGAAGGGTTGCAGCGGTGCAGGCCCAAACCAGTGGCCATGCCAAACTCCGCGGTCGTTTCGATGGAGAGCCGGTCTCGAGAATCGGGGAGACATTCATAGTCGCGGGTTCGCCTCAAATCGGGGGCTGGATTCCGGATTTTTCAAAGTGGGAAAGACAGGCCTCGGCCCAAGCACTCCTTAAGCCGCTTATGGGAGAGGCATCTCCTTTGGCATTTGTATCCACCCAAGATGCGGTCTTCATGAAGGCGGATCGGGAAATCAGTTCCAGGCGATACATTCCCGAAAATGGGGATTATGAGACCCACCCGTGCGTCAACGCTGCAGCAGCACGAGGTATTCGATGTTGCCGGTTCCCGTCGATGCCAAATCGGTAGCCGCAGGGAAAGATCGTCCGCGCTTCTTGGACTTGGGTTTGCCTCCAAGGATGGGAGAGGGGGTCGAGTTCAGGACGCGGAAGCCGAGGCGAGGGAGGTCGCTCAGGGTCCTGTCGAGCACGATCCGGGCATCCGCTTCTGGCAATACCCCATCGATCACCAGAGCATTCAATTCGTCTCGAAACGGCCCCCCGGTCGCCTCGTAGTGGGGCTTCACGAGGGTGATCACCAGACCGGAAGGTGTGAGCCAACGCTCAGCCGCGGGGAGGCATTTCTCCTGAACGGTCCAGCTCATATCGATGGTGACCAGATCGGCTCCTCCGCGGGAAATGAGTTCGTCCGGCGGCTCAAGATGCAGCGCGTTGCTCCTCTCATGCACACGGACGCGGGGGTCCATTCTCAAGCGGTAATCCAGCACGCCGTATCCCGTGTCAACGGAGTACACCCTGTGCGCACCGCGTTGCAGCAGGCAATCCGTGAAGCCGCCGGTCGAGCAGCCCAGATCCGCACACCAGTACCCCTCCGGATCCACGCCGAATACATCGAGAGCGTGCTGCAACTTGAGACCGCCGCGGCTGGCAAAGCGAGGAGTCTCGTTCGGGACATCGCTCGGTGTGGTCATTCGTTGGCGGTCACGCGCGGTTCGCTGGCGCTCGGGCCTTGTGGGATGCCGACAATCGCGACGCCAAGCCGATCCGCGAGATCCAGCGTCTGGGGCTTGTCGATGATGATGACGTCGCCAACCGAGAGCGCGATGCAGCGTCCCCCGTGGTCGTGCAGATTCTGGATGGTCGTCGGGCCGATCGTGGGCACATCCGACCGCCGATCATGCCCCGCCCTCGCACCTTTGAGCAGTGTCCAGCCGCCGCTGCGACAGAGTTCGCCACACCGCTTGATCATCCGGTCGGTGCCCTCGACGGCTTCCACCGCCACGACATCGCCTTCACGCACCGCGATCGCCTGACCGATATCCAGGCGGAGCATCTCCTGCAGCAGGGGCCAGCCCAGCGCGATGTCGTTCTTCTGCCGCCCGCTCGGCTTGCTCCGCGTCATGACCCCGCTGGTGGCCAGGTGATCGGTGATGTGCGCGGTGGAATCGATGAGGTTTACTCCGTCCTTCGCCAGTTCGTCCGCGATCGACGCGAGAATCAGGTGACTGCGTCGGTCCCGACGCAGTTTCTGGAACATCCAGAGCGCCCGCAAGTCCGGGGTATTCCGAATGATGGTACCCCAGCTGTGCATCAATCTCGCCTTGTCGACACGACCGACCATCACGGCGTATTCGACGCCCATGGCTTTCAGGCGCTTTCCCCAGCTGTTG
This sequence comes from uncultured Phycisphaeraceae bacterium, assembly GCA_964543335.1. Classification (GTDB taxonomy): domain Bacteria; phylum Planctomycetota; class Phycisphaerae; order Phycisphaerales; family UBA1924; genus JANSXG01. Next base: position 12,481 of record CAZIXS010000067.1, read on the forward strand.
AACCGCAGAGCCCCGACTTCGGTGAGTTCGTCGCAGAGGTCTCGGAGTTCTGGCTCGAACTGGCCAGCCAGACCGAGGCATCGCACCGGGTGCCCCATGCTCTTCATGCCCTTGGCCACGAGGATCGGGAGTTGCCCGCCCCCGGCGATAAGACCCATCGGGGTGGGGGGCTCGGGCGGGTCGGGCAGGATGACCGGGGGAGCGGATTTCAATGGCGTCGCTCCTCGTGCTGCGGTCGGACTCCGGGCAGCAGATCGGCGTCCTGCAAGCCGTGCCCACCTGCCTCGGCCATGTCCTCGAGCGCTCGCAGCGCGGCGCGGGGATCGGCATGGACCGCGAACAGGGTCCGCACGCCAGGTTTCATGAACCGGTTGTGCACCATGTGGTCGAACATCGACAGCAGCGGAGACCAATATCCGCTGCCGCTGTCTCCCGTGTCGTTGGACTGCTGGAGTGGAGCATCCATCGGATCCCGTGGGTTCACCAGGGCGAGGGGTTTGTGGTGCTCTCCGAGCAGACGACCGACCAATGCCTCAAAGAACTCCTCGAGCGTGCCGACTCCACCCGGGAGAATCAGGAATGCGTCGCCGCGCTCTTCGAGCAGCCGTTTGCGCTCGCGCATCGTGTCGACGATGATGTTCTCATGGTTGGCCTGGTCGAACAGCTCGGCCTCGCACAGGCGACGGGTGATGATCCCTACCACGCGTCCGCCGGACTCCCGGCAGGATCGCGCGACCTCACCCATCAGACCCTGCGCACCGCCGCCGTAGACGAGTTGCCGACCGGACTCCCCAAGCAAAGTGCCAACCTCTCGAGCCACCGCCAGGAAAGCGGGATCAACGCTCGCGCTGGAGGAGCAGTAAACCGTGATGGAGGCGGGCTGGACAGGGGTCACGAAGCCATGTCCTCCTCGGGGATGCCAATGTCTTCGTTCCAGAGTTCGGGGAACTGCTCGATGAAGCGCGACATGAGTTCGCGGCATCGAGAGTCATTGGCATGAAGCAGCGATACTCCATTCTGGCGAAGCGTGTCCTCGCCGCCCAGAAATGTCTCGTTCTCCCCGATGATGATGCGTGGGATCCGGTGAAGGAGACTGGCGCCTGTGCACATGATGCAGGGGCTGAGTGTGGTGGCGAGGGTCAGGCGATGCCAGTCACGACGACGCCCTGCGTTGCGGAGGCAGACCACTTCGGCGTGTGCCGTGCTGTCCCCGGTTTGAACCCGAAGGTTGTGTCCGAGCGCCAGGACCGTTCCGTCAGGGGAGCCAAGGGCGGCTCCGATGGGAATACCTCCTTCCGAATAGGATTTCTCGGCCTGCGCGATGGCTGCCTGGAGAAGGCGGGTATCTGAATCGGATAGGGTAGGCATGACTTCCGATGATCCCTTCTCGGGCCCTAGGTCACAAGCAATCCGGTCTGCAGGGTCAAAAGTTGCGTCGAAAATCGACCGATTCCGGGCCTCGCCATTTCCGGACTGGAACTTCCGGATTGCCGAATTACCCTGTAATCACTGCACATTTCAAGACACCGAGGTATTTCATGCAGATCCCACAAAGCTGGCTCAGGACCTCCCTCATTTCGTTGGCGACAGCCGCGATTCTGGCGGTCTGCTTCCATTCGGTCGGCAATACGGTGGCCTCGCCAGAGACTCCGTCAGCGGCACTGAAGTCGATTCCGTTCGACCTGAGCGTCGCGGCGGTCGCGGACCTGCCGATCGGCGGCACCACACGACTCAACCAGGTCACGCTTGCTGAGGATCGCGTGGTCGACCTTGAGTTGCAGCGGTTCGATGTGCTCGCTCCGGATGCGCAGATCATCTCGTCGGGAGCCCAAGGTGATCGCACCCTTGACCTCTCCGGTCTCGTGCTGCTCCGCGGTCAGGTCGTGGGGGACGACTCCTCGCGGGTCTTTCTTTCTCTGTCCCACTATGGCGTTCAGGGGTATCTGAAAACCAGCGGCGATGTGTACTCGGTCTCGTCGGGACTTCAGTCCGATGGTTTCGGTGCACCGGATGATCTTCGGATCACCAAGGTCGAAGGCCCGATCCATGGTTGGAACCTGCCGCCGGTCACCTGCGGCGTACAACCCGATGACCCAGAGCTTCACCCCAATGGGTTGGCACGGCCGGTGGAGATTGAAGAACTCATGCAAAGAGCGCCGGAGGGGCCACTCTGCCGCGTCGCTCGTCTGGCCATCGACACCGACTGGGAATATTCGGCACAGATCTTTGGTGGCGACACGGATGCCGCGGCGGCCTACGCGATCAGCCTGATCGCCGGGGTCAGCGAGATCTACCAGAACAATGTGAATGTCCGCTTTGTGGTCGGCTACCTTCGGCTCTGGGAAGACAACAGCGATCCGTACAACCTCGGCGGTGACCTGCTGCAGGAATTCCGTCTGCATTGGAACTCGACTCAGGGCGGCGTGGAGCGAGATTTGGCGCACCTGCTCTCCGGTCGAAACAACCTGCCCTACGGCGGCGTGGCCTATCTGAGCGTGCTCTGCAGCCCGAACTTCGGGTACGGTCTCTCGGGATACCTGAATGGCAGCTTCCCGTACCCATTGATCAACAACAACGGCGGCAATTGGGATCTGGTCGTGGTCGCCCATGAACTCGGGCACAACTTCGGCACTGGGCACACGCACAGCGCTTACTCACCGCCGATCGACAACTGCGGCAACGACGATTGCACCGGTGCTGAAAACGGCACCATCATGAGCTACTGCCACACCTGCCCGGGGGGTATCAGCAACATCACGCTGAACTTCCATCCGCTGGTCCGCGCACAGATCCTCAGTTATCTCGAATCCGCATGTGATCTGACCGCCAACGGAGCGGTCGCGGTCGATGACCTTGTCGCGACACTGCCCGGGGAATCAGTTCTGATTGACATCCTGGTCAACGACCAGGCTTCAAGCTGCGATCCGGTCTCACTCGCCACGATCGATCCGGTCAGTCAGGCGGGTGGAGATGTCGAGATTGTGGTCGATCCCAATGGGAACGGGCGCGATTTCGCGCGGTACACACCCCCGGTTGGCTTCTCCGGGGCCGACTCCTTCGGGTACACCATCAGCGGTGGGGCAGCGGCAACGGTCGAAATCGATGTCCTCGCCTTGCGCCAGCCCGATGCCCCGGTCGCGACCACTCCGGGTGTTTCGGTTTCATTCTTTGCACTCAATCAGCCCGAAGTCCTCCCGGATTTCGACGCGCTGGAGCCCTACGCCGTCAGCGAGTCCGAGTCGATCAACTTCGCATCGACCGGCGGCAACTTTGCGGATAGCGGCCGCTCCGATGATGTGGGCGCGGTCTTCGCAGGCTTCATCGAGGTTCCGGAACCGGGGATGTACACGCTCTTTACGGAGTCTGATGATGGCTCTCGCCTGTACATTGGCGAGCAGCAGATCGTCGCCGAACAGGAGCTCGACTTTCGCAAGACGCAGCTCGCCGTCGCCGAAGCCAGGGTCTCACAGGCCCGTGCCCGCCTGTCGCGCGCCGAGCGCGACCTCGAAAGGACCGTCGTCAGAGCACCCTACGCT
>CAZIXS010000068.1:0-15470 GCA_964543335.1 uncultured Phycisphaeraceae bacterium
CGGAGGTCAGGCCACCGGCGAGCATGCCGACGACGCCGGGGACGCCGAGGATCAGACCAACCGCGATCGGAACCGCGATCGCGAGCACGGACGGGACGATCATTTCCTTCTGAGCGCCAGCGGTCGAGATCGCAACGCAGTTGGCGTAGTCGGGGTAGTGGTGACCGTCGAGGTCCACGCCATCACGGGGCCAGTTATCCGGGTTGGCGAGGTCTTCCTCGCTCATGCCACCCTGCCGCAGCGCTTCGCGGATCTTGGCGAACTGGCGACGGCATTCGCCCATCATGGCGTACGCCGCGCGCCCCACCGCGTTCATGGTCAGAGCACAGAACAGGAAGGTGAGCAGCACGCCGATGAACAGGCCGCCGAGTGTGCGGGGGTTCAGCGGGGTGACTTCGTAGAACGACAGCACATCCGTGAGTTCCGCGTTGCCGGTCTTGATGACCTGGAAGGTCTTCTCGTGCGAGTGGTTGCCGTGCGGCACATCGATCGAGATGTTCACGACGCGGCTGTCCTGCACGGTCAGACCCGCGCGTGCGGGCTCAACCAGGCCGACGAGGCCCTTGGTCATCACCGAGTCGTAGTGGTCGCCTGCGTCGAACTGCGTCTTGTCGACCAGCATGGCACCGTCAACATAATCAGCGCCATCCTTGCCGGCACCCGGTACCACGATGGCCCACTTGCCGTAGCCTTCGTACACCGCGTACGAGTTCGCATCCGCGGGCGCCTGAATGGTCGCCGCGTTTGCCTTCATGAAGGATTCGGACTGGGTCGTGATCTGCACCTGGACGACCTGGATGAACGCCGCGAAAAGAGCCAAAGCGGTGAGAGCCGCCGAGCCGATCGCGAAGCCCTTGCCGGTCGCCGCCGTGGTGTTGCCGAGCGAGTCGAGCATGTCGGTGCGCTCACGCACGAACGGGGGCTGGCCGGACATTTCGGCGTTGCCGCCGGCGTTGTCGGCGATCGGGCCGTACGCATCGGTCGCAAGAGTGATGCCGAGGGTCGAGAGCATGCCGACGGCGGCGATGCCCACGCCGTACAGGCCCATCAGGAAGTTATCACCACCACCGGCGAAGGTGAACGCCGCGATGATCGCGACCACGACCGTCAGCAGCGATGCCCAGGTGGACTTCATGCCTTCGGCGATACCCGAGATGATCACAGTCGCCGGGCCGGTCAGGGCCTGCTGGGCGATCCGCTGGGTGGGCTTGTGCTCGTAGGAAGTGTAGTACTCGGTGGCGTAGGCGATGACGTTACCAGCGACAAGGCCTGAGAAGATCGCCAGACCGATGCCCCACCAGGTGAACGGCAGATCGGCCGGCTGTTCGCCGCGACCGAAGATGAACCAGAGGATGGCGAAGGAGAGTACCGCGATCATCGCCGAGGCGATGTACACGCCCTTGTGCAGGCCCTTGAGGAGCTGCGCGAAGGTGGCGTCTTCCTTGGCTTTCACCGTGAAGATGCCGACCACCGAACAGAGGATGCCGACACCGGCGATCGCCATCGGCGCCGCCGCCAGCCCGAAGGCGAGCTTGGTCGCGCCGCTGGCGAGGCCCATGGTGAAGGCCGCCGCGGCACCGAGCGCCATCGTCGCGAGGATCGAGCCGTAGTACGACTCGTACAGGTCGGCACCCATGCCAGCCACGTCACCGACGTTGTCACCAACGTTGTCGGCGATGGTCGCGGGGTTGCGGGGGTCGTCTTCGGGGATGCCGGCTTCAACTTTGCCGACGAGGTCGGCACCGACGTCCGCGGCCTTGGTGTAGATACCGCCGCCGATACGAGCGAACAGCGCCTGCGTTGAAGCGCCCATGCCGAAGCTGAGCATGACGGTGGTCAGCGTGGTGATCATGTCGAACGCGCCGATGGCGTTGAAGATGAAGAACCACAGCGAGATGTCGAGCAGCGCGAAACCGACGACCACGAGGCCCATGACCGCACCCGAGCGGAACGCGACCTTCAGGCCGCTGTTCAGCGATTCCTTGGCAGCGAAGGCGGTACGGGCGGAGGCATCGGTCGCCATCTTCATGCCGAACCAGCCGCAGAGGCCGGAGAACAGGCCGGCGACCAGCACGCCGACCATCGACCACGCGTTCTGCAGGCCGAGGAAGGACATGAGCCCAAGGAACGCGAGCAGCGCGACGAACACGACCGCGATCACGCGGTACTGGCGGGTCAGGTACGCCATCGCACCCTCACGAACCGCCTGGGCGATGCGGACCATGTCGTCCTCGCCCTCCGAGTAGGTCATCACCGACTTGCGGAACACGAACGCCATCACCAGCGCGACAATCGCTCCAAGCGGAGCGAGCCAGTACGCCGGATGGATCTCTTCGATCCCGGCCAGAATCTGCGGACTCAGCATGTTCACCTCTTGAACTCCTGGTAAATCTTTCGCCGCTTGCCAAGACGGAGGGCGGAAGGCTCAGCGATGATCTCATCGATCGCGGAACCCGCAGCCGGGCCCGAGCCGGACACTCGGCTCGGGATTCGAACATGGCAGACTGCGAATCATCGGGTTGTGGGTGCCGCTACGGATGACCGAAGCTCCGTCCGGGCACCGGACGACGGACGAACTTGGGCGGGCAGTCTAACGAGTTTTTTATGGGATTGGCCGATACTGGCGAGCAATTCCGCCGGAGTTGGCAGAAAATGACACTTGGGGAGCAGGCTCCGGACCTACGCCGACCAAAAGACAAAAGCCGCCCGAAAGGCGGCTTGCTGTCAGATTTGCCGAGGTTGCATATCTGCAACCCAGCGGGTCGATCCGCGATCGAGCGGAAGGCTTACCGGCTGGTGACGGGGCGACCCACGCGACGCCGGGCGCGACGCTTGCGCTCGCTGGGCTTCTCGTAGAAGGCGCGCTTCTTCACATCTTTGGTGAGGCCTTCCTTCTCGCAAAGCTTCTTGAAGCGACGCATCAGCTGTTCGACGCTTTCGCCGCCGCGGGATTTGATCCGGATTGCCATATCGTGCCTATCCTCAACTCGAACTGGTCTTGGGTCCGCCCTCGGTCGAGAAGCGGCTGCGCGGCTCAATCCATCAGAACCGGCGAGCCGCGTAGTATGGCCACTCCGGCACGCTTTCGCAACCCCACTTCCTGAGCCCCCATGCACCTGATTGTCGATGCCTTCAATGTGCTGCATGCCTGGGGTGGAGGCCCGGATCCGGGTGGGTACCAGGAACTGCAATCGTTATCGGGCCTGATCGCCCGCAGCCGCTACGCGCAGGGGAAAGTAACGATCGTCTGCGATGGACGCCGTTTTCAAGCCGCGAAACCTGAATTCTCTGCCCCCTGCAAGGTTGTCTTCGCCGGTGCTGGTAAGGACGCCGACTCCGTGATCGAGTCGATCATCCAGCGAGACAGTGCCCCGCGATCGATGATCGTGGCCAGTTCCGACCGCCGACTGCAAAGAGCGGTGCGGAAGCGCGGCGGTCGGTGGTTCAGCAGCCCGCAGTTCCTGGGCCAGATCGTGCGGGACAGCGCCGCCCCAGCCCCCCAACCCATTCGCCCTGCGTTTGCTCGCAAGACCCCCTTGGCGGCCGATTCGGTCAGAGCATGGATGGACGAGTTCAACATCGCCGCAGACTTTGCGGGACCGGGTGCCAGGCCGTGCTCTGCCAAAGCCAAGCCCTCTTCCGAACCTCCCAAACCTTCAAAGCGGCCCTCGCCCAAACCCAAGACGCCCCCGGCTCCCCATCCGGCCTCCTCGGACCCGGTCCTCAGAGAGGCTCTGGAGCACTGGCAGGATCGCCTTTCCGCAGGCGATCTCGATATGGCCCGCTGGCTTGGCGAGACCTCCGGTGATTCCTGACACAATCTTTCTGGCCGAGTTGCGGAGCGGGGCCCATGGGACCTACGCTCGCGGCACATGAACACCGATTCGCACGAACCACGATCCAGCGAAAGCGCACCCGGCAAGCGCCCCAAGCCCTCCGACCGCGAACAGGCCCTCGGGGTGAACCGTTCCCCTGCCGAAGATGGCCAATCCAGCAATGTGAGCCCGGAAGCCGAGGAGGCAGCCCGGAGATTCGCGATCGCCGCTGCGGAATCACTCAAGGACGACAAGTGCGAGGACATTCTGGTCCTTGATCTGCGTGGCCGGTCTCAGGTCACCGATTTCTTCGTCATCGCCAGCGGCACCTCGGAAGTGCAGATGCGCTCATCCTGCGAGGCCGTGATGGCCTTAGGCAAGGAGCAGGGCTTCAAAGCCCATACGAACAATCTCCGTGACGGAGACGCCGACTGGTTCCTGATCGACTTCGTTGATGTCGTGGTCCATGTCTTCGAACCGGACACTCGGATCTACTACGACCTCGAGATGCTCTGGGGCGATGCCCCGCGACTCGACTGGTCGGGTGATGGCGGAGCGGTCCGGAACCGCGCGAACCTGCGTCCGGACGAGAAGCCCTCTGCCGCCGACGAAGAAGAGTAACCCTGCCCGACCATCGCGCGAGGTACACTCACCGGATCATGGTTCGTGGCATCTCCCTCGCCAACAAGTGCCTGCTCCTGTTCAGTCTGGCCGTTCTGGTCATTGTGTCCGTCGCCCTGATCGTTCCGTGGATCCGGCTGGCCGAGATTATCGATGATGCCCAGATCGAAACCTCGAGGCAACTCGCGGCGATCGCGGATCGGAAGCTTGCCGGACCAGATGCCGACACGCCGCGTCAGAGCGATGCGTTCGGCGCACTGACGATCTATCTGCCCGACGAGTGGGCATCTCTCGCCAGAACCGCCGAGGACGAACGCGAATTCAAGGTGGCCGCCAGAGGCACACTGACACCGGAATTCGCAGGCGACCCGGCGGAGACATCGGTACCCGATGAATTGTTCCAGGTGATTCGCGAGGGTGGCGCGCGCCGGTATGACTATGCCCGCGCCTTCCGCGACCCGGACGGATCGCTTGATCGCGTGGTGGTGCTCTCCCGGCGATCCGAAATCGCCGAGGGCCAGTTGTTCGTGAACCGGATGCTCCTGTTGGCTTCGGGCATGCTCGCCTCCGCGGTCGCGGTCGCGGTGTTCTACATCATCACGACCCGCATCATTCTCAGCCCCGTCCGCGAGCTGCGCGACACGGCGGAACTCGTCCGCGAGGGTAACCTGAATATTCGCTCGGACATCCGGACCCGCGACGAGTTTCAGGAACTGTCCGACACCTTCAACGACATGCTGGAAGCCATCTCGAAGCAGCAGAACCAGCTTCGTGCAATCAACACCTCGCTCGACCTCAAACTGACGGAGATGGCCGAGGCGAACATCGCGCTCTTTGAAGCCGCCAAGCTCAAAGGTGAATTCCTGGCGAATGTCAGCCACGAACTCCGAACCCCTCTGAATTCGATCATCGGCTTCGCGGAGATCCTGCAGGACATCGTTCGCAGCGAACGGGATGCCGAGACGCTCAAACCCCCCACGCCCGATCAGCTGGCGAAGCGCCAGCGGTACACCGATCACATCGTGAGCGCGGGGCGGTCGCTGCTGGAGATGATCAACGAGCTGCTGACTATGGCCAAGCTCGAGGCCGGACGCATGGAGCTGCAGATCCGACCCGTGAACATCCCGGATCTGTGCGAGGCGCTCATCGCCCTGATCCGCCCGCTCGCAGAAAAGAAGCAGATCGACCTGCGTCTGCAGCTCGGCCAATCGCAGTTGCCCTCCTATTCAGGCAAACCGGGCTCGGACATCCCAGTCGTGCATACCGATCCGCAGAAACTCCAGCAGATCGTCTTCAACTTCCTGAGCAACGCGGTGAAATTCACCCCCGACCAGGGACGGGTGACCCTGCGTGCCGAGCGGATCGTGTCCGCCGAGGGCATGCCTCGCGTGCGCATGAGCGTTCTGGACACCGGCCCGGGCATCCCCGCCGATCAGCAGAAGGCGATCTTTGAGAAATTCCGCCAGCTCGATTCGGGTCACACGAAGACCGCCGCGGGCACCGGCCTCGGCCTCGCGATCGCGCGTCAGTTCGCGGACATGCTCCAGGGCGAGATCCATCTGGTCAGTGAAGAAGATCGCGGTGCGATGTTCAGCGTGGTCATACCCGTCGAGTACGACCCGACCAAACTCACGGAACACGAACAGGTCGCGGCGGAGGCCGAGAGAATCGCAGGTCGGGACTGATCATCGCCCCGGCTTGATCACCGCGTTGAGATGATGGCGAATGTCCGGCTTCTCGCCTGCCCGGAGGTCGATCGCGATCAGGTCGATCCGCACGGTGCGCCCGGTCCACTTCTTGCGCCGGATCAGGTCCTGCGCGATCGCCAGCAGCTTTCGCTTCTTGGCGGCATTCAGGGCGAGTTCGGGCGGCAGTTCTGATCGCCCTGAGCCCTCCGCTCGCATCTGGCGTGTCTTCACCTCGAGGATGACTACGGTGCGTCGATCCGGCGCGAGGCACAGTATGTCCACCTCACCGACCGAGGTCTTCAGATTCCGAGCGATGATCCGGTAGCCGTGGCGACGAAGATAGCGGCCTGCCAGTCGCTCTCCGCTCGCGCCGGTACGAAGGTGCGGCGCGAGTGAACCGGTGTGAAAACAGGACATCACGCGGCGGAGCAGATGCACCGTTACCAGTCCGACTGGCCGTCGCCGAGGTATCGCTCGGCTGCGAACTGCACCAGACGATCGCGCATCTCACCGATCTGCTGCTCGGTCACCGTCGAGGAGCCGAAGAGTTTCTCGAAATACCGCGATCTTTCTCGTTGCTCTCGCTCGGAGCGGATGAGCTGCTCGATTCGGTTCTGAGCGTCATACAGCGAGACGACCTCGGGCTGTTCGATCTCCTCGAGATAGAGCCACCAGACATCACCGCCGAACTCGATCGGCTCACTCAGTTCACCCTTGGTGAGCCGCGTCGCGGGATCGTTCAATTCTGCGGGGCCGAAGAAGTCCGCCTCGGCGAGGCCTCCCTCACCCAGTTCGACCTCGATCAGCCCGCCCTCGCTGGAACGGAAAGTCGTTTCGGCAGCAATGGTCTCGCTGATCACCGACCGATCCGCGATCGCTTCCTGAACTCTCGCTCTTGAGTCGTTTGGAACTCGGAGCACACGCAGGCGGGCTGTGGCCGCTGGCCTGAATACCTCGATGTTCTGTTCGTAGTACCGCTCGATGTCCCGCCAGCTCACCTGCACCTTGCGGGTCACTTCGCGACGAAGCTGTTCGAACACAATCTCGCGGTTGAATTCCGCTTCGGCTTTGCCGCGCAGAGAGATATTCTCCTGATCTCTAAGCCGCTCATCGGCTCTGGCCGCCGAGCCGAGATCCCGGTCGATGATTCCCTGCTGGATCTGCTCGACGAACGCGAACAGCCCGATGCGCTCTTCGAAGGTCAGCCCCGCGTTGAACTCCGCGATCAGCAGTTCGTCCCGGATGCGCTCGAGCAGCTGATTCTGGATCAGGACACTCGCGATACGCAGCCACTCCTGCGGGGTCTTCTCGATCGCCTCCGCCGCCAGCAGGTCATCGAGCGAACTCAGGAACTCCGCGGCGTACACCGGTCTGCCGTTGATCTGACCGACCATCTCATCGATGACCACGCCCTCTTCCAGCACCACTTCGGCTTCTCCGGCGACTGGTCCCGTGATGACCGGTCTCGGGTCACCGGCCTGGTCCTGACCTGTCGCTTGATCTCCTGTCTGCTCCACCGGACGGGCCGCTCGGTCGATGTCCGCTGGACGACCCACCAAGGTCAGCACATCTGGATCACCGCCCCGCGCCTCACGCGCACTGATGATTCGTGGCAAAGCAGGGTCGCTCGGAGTGGATGGCGATTCAGTTTCGGGGGGCAAGGCGGATCGCTCGACCCGAAAATCGACCGGGCTGAGTCGTTGCATTGCTCCTGAGTCAGTTCCTGCCTTCCCAGAGCACCCCGCGAGAAGCATCGCGGCGATCAGAGATCCCGCTCCGACGGAGGCCGCGCGACTGCGGGTGAGTAAGCGTGAGTCGACAGGCGATTGGATCATGACCGGCTTCCGTGCATGGGGCATGGGCCCATCCTAAGGGATTCGTCTGCCAAACTATCGCCAGATGTGGCCCTCTGGGTCGAAAACGCCGCCCAAACTGATAGACTTCCTCAGCACATTTCACTGTACGACAAGAACCGCGAGCCCCGAAAGGACCGCGACATGGCCGACGAATCCGGCGAAGCCCCGAAACTGATCATCGACTCCGACTGGAAGAACGAGGCCCAGGCCGAGCGCGAGAAGCTCGCCGCGGCAGAAAAGCAGGCCGCCGAGCAGTCGGGCCCCGGCGAGGGCGACATGCCAGAAGCGGATTTCCGCGGGCTGATGGGCATGCTCGCGACCCAAGCCCTGATGTACATGGGAGGGATCGCCGACCCCAACACCGGCAAGCCCGTTTTCGACCCAATGTACGCCCAGCACATGATCGATCTGCTTGGAGTGCTTGAGGAGAAGACCAAGGGAAACCTGAGCGACGAGGAAGCCGGTGAGATTGCCGGGGTACTCCATGAACTCCGCAGCCGCTTTGTGGAACTCATGCAGATCGTCGCCAAGCAGCAGGCCGCCGCCAGCGCGGGGCCGATGCCCCCGCGGGGCTGAGACCGGGTCTCAAATGCCCACGGAATCCGTGGGCCATCCCCGCTCGAAATGCCGACGAGGTATCAAGACATTCGATTGACAGACTCCGCATCAACCCGGCCTGCAAATCAAAGGCCTACTAGGAATAGGATGCCGTGACGAACAACCAGTCCTTCATGACCAAGCACCATTTCCTGCTGCGTCGCCTGCACAGTCTGACGGGCATCGTCCCGATCGGCGTGTTCCTGATGGCCCACCTCACCACCAACTCCACCATCATCTGGGGCGCGATCAACGGCCGCGCCACTCATGCGATGGATCCCGACCTCGTCGCGGGTGTGGGAGAAGCCACGGCCCGTCAGGTCGGGACCTTCCAGCACGAGGTCACATTCATCAACGAGTCGGTCCCGTTCCTGATCCTGATCGAGATCACCCTTTGGCTCGCCATCGGCTTCCACTCGGTGCTCGGGATCTACTACGCCCGAACCGGCAAAACCAACACAAAGAACTACGAGTATCAGGCCAACTGGCGGTACACCCTCCAGCGAGTCTCCGGGTACATCGGCATCTTCTTCATCCTGTACCACATCGCCACGCTCCGCTGGGGTTGGACTTGGCTGATCCCCGGCGGCACCAAGTGGGACTACGAGTACGCCTCGTCCACACTGGCCATGGCGCTGAAGGGTTCCGAGACGGGCGACTGGACCGGCTTGGGTGTCTTGGTCTCGCTCTTCTATCTGGTCGGCGTCTCGCTCTTGGTCTTCCACTTCGCCAACGGTCTGTGGACCGCAGCGATCACCTGGGGGGTGACGATTACCGCCAAGGCCCAGCGCAACTGGGGGTATGTCTGTGCCGCGCTAGGGACTGGCCTGATGGGCGCAGCGTGGGCCGCGCTCTTCGGGTTCCTGTTCCTGGATGTTCAGGCCGCCAAAGATATCGAAGAGGAAATGCTCCGAAACAAAGGAGCCGAAATGGTCGAACCCGCAGTAGAGCCTGAGCTCTCCCGGAGCGACTCGACCCCTACACTTGTCTTCGCCTGAACCGGCTTTTCGGTAGCACAAGGACACTCGCACCATGGTTTCACCCTCTGCACAACAGCGTGTCATCGTCGTCGGTGGCGGCCTCGCCGGTCTCGCCGCGACCATCCGCATCGCCGAGTCCGGCATGCCCGTGGATCTGTTTTCACTGGTCCCGGTCAAGCGGTCCCACTCGGTGTGCGCCCAAGGTGGCATCAACGCCTGCAACAAGATCGCACGCCAGCAGGGCTACTCGGAGTACGAGCACTTCGACGAAACGCTCTACGGCGGCGACTTCCTGCAGCACCAACCGCCGGTCTACGAGATGGCCCAGTGGGCACCGAAGATCATCGACCTGTTCGATCGCATGGGCGTGCCGTTCAACCGCACCCCGGAAGGCCAGCGAGCGCTCCGCCTCTTCGGCGGTTCGCTCTACAAGCGCACCCATTTCTCCGGCGCCACCACCGGCCAGCAACTCATGTACGCCCTCGATGAGCAGACCCGACGCTACGAAGCCGAGGGCCTGGTCAACAAGTACGAGTTCTGGGAATTCCTGCGTCCGCTGATGGACGACAACGGCGTGTGCTGCGGCATCGTGGCGCAGGATCTCCGCACCATGCAGATCCGCGCCTTCCGGGGCGACGCGGTCGTTATGGCGACCGGTGGCCCCGGTCTGGTCTTCGGCAAATCGACCAACTCGGTCATGTGCACGGGCGCCGCGGCAAGCCGCTGCTACCAGGCCGGCGCCAAGTACGGCAACCCCGAATTCATCCAGGTCCACCCCACCGCGATCCCCGGTGCCGACAAACTCCGCCTCATGTCCGAATCGGCGCGAGGCGAAGGCGGACGCGTCTGGGTGCCAGCGGTCAAGGACGAGAACGGGCGCTGGCAGCCCCACCCCGATTCCGGTCGTGACCCGCGCAAGATCCCAAACAACGAACGCTGGTACATCCTCGAAGAGAAATACCCCGCCTACGGCAACATCGTGCCTCGTGATATCGCGACCCGCGAGATCTTCGACACCTGCATGAAGGGCTTCGGCGTCGGCGGCGGCAACATGGTCTACCTCGACCTGTCGCACAAGTCTCGCGAAGAACTCGAAACCAAGCTCGGCGGCATCATCGAGATCTACCGCAAGTTCGTCGGTGAGGATCCCGCCGAAGTCCCGATGAAGATCTTCCCCGGTGTGCACTACTCCATGGGCGGCCTGTGGACCGAGTACACCCCCAACCGCAAGTACAACGAGATCGCGGGCAAGCTGCGCGAAATGAACGCGCCCATCGAGGCCCGGAATCTCGAGGTACAGAAGCGCAACAACCAGGTCCTTCAGCGGAACTACGAGATCGATCAAGAGATCGCCGAACTGCGCGATCGCGGCGGTCAGGATGCGAGGATCCAGGAACTGGAAGATTCCAAGCAATCGACCGAGAAGCTTGAGCCCTATGTCTCCCTCGCCGATCTACACGGCAAGGACACCCAGGCCGTGGGCATGGATCCCGATGCCACCAACAACATGATGACCAACATCCCGGGGCTTTACGCCTTCGGCGAGGTCAACTACCAGTACCACGGCGGCACTCGCCTCGGGGCGAACGCGCTTCTGAGCTGCACCTTCGACGGTCTGTTCTGCGGCCGGAGTGTGGTGAACTTCGTCCGCGAGCGGGCGCACACCCCGGCTGCCTCTCTGCCCAACTCGATCTTCGAGAAGGGCGTCGAGGTCGAAGAAAGCCGCATGAAGCAGCTCGTCGAATCCTCGGGCGGCGAGAACCCGTACGAGATCGCCAAGGAACTCGGGCTCGAGATGACCGCCAGCTCGACCGTCATCAAGACCGGCCCCAGGCTTGAGCAGTCGCTCAACAAGCTGGAAGAGCTGCGCGATCGGTACACGCGGATCTCCCTCTCCGACAGCGGATTCTGGACCAACCAGAACCTGTCCTGGGCCCGCGCCGTCGGCGACATGATCGCTCTGGCTGATCCGATCGTCCGAGGCGGTCTGGCCCGCGAAGAGTCCCGCGGCTCTCACTACCGCACCGACTTCCTCGGCCGCGACGACAGCCGATTCCTCAAGACCACCATCGCCGAGTTCGATCCAGCCACCGGTCGCTCGCGCATTACCTACGAAGAGATCGAGCGCGGCCTGGTTGGCCCTCGAGTCCGCGACTACTCCACCACCAAGAAAGCCAAGGCGACCGTGTCCGGTCCCTCCGCTTCGAGCGATCCGAAGGATGCACCCCGAACCTCCGATCCGAACGCCGATCGATCCGGTGCCCGTGATGTTCGCATGCCAGAAGCAACCGAGAAGGTGAGCACCCAGCAATGATCCAGTCCAACACCGATACCAAACTCGCCACTGACACTCGCGGTTCAGCCGCGAGCGGCAACGGGCCGTCCGGAGCCCGCACCATCCGCTTCCGCATCAAGCGAGCCGACGCGCACGGCAAGAATGTCCGCTTCGAGGAATTCAAGGTCGACATCCCCGCCTCGGGCGATCGCGATGGCGCGATCAATGTCATCGCCTGTCTCCAGCAGATCGCCTCGAACCCGGTCACCAGCGATGGCACACGCTCGACTCCGGTCGTGTACGAATCCGGCTGCCTGGAGGAAGTCTGCGGATCCTGCACGATGGTCATCAACGGCAAAACCCGCCAGGCCTGTTCCTGCCTTGTCGATGATTACGCCCCGAACGACGGCGACACCATCACGATCGAACCCATGAGTAAGTTCCCGGTGATCCGGGACCTCTGGGTCGACCGCAGCCGCCTGTTCAAAGCACTCGCATCGGTCAAGGCGTGGGTCCCTATCGATGGCACCTACGACCTCGGTGAAGGCCCCGAAGAAACACCCGAGGAACAGCAGACCCGCTACAAGCTCAGCACCTGCATGTCCTGCGGCTGCTGCCTCGAGGCGTGCCCGCAGTACACCCTCGAAGAAGACGAATCGAAGTTCGATGAGTCGTTCGTCGGCGCCGCCGTCATCTCCCAAGCCCGCTACTTCAACATGCACGAGACCGGCAAGACCATGAAGAAGCAGCGCCTGGACACGCTGGCCGGACCGGGCGGCATCAACAACTGCGGCAACTCACAGAACTGCGTGAAGGTCTGCCCCAAGGAGATCCCGCTCACGGAGTCCATCGCCGCCATGGGCCGAGCGGTTACCCTTCACCGGATCAAAGAGTTCTTCTCCGGCCGATAAACCGATCTGCTACCGACCTTCACGCAGCCGGTCCCATAGGGCCGGCTTTTTTCTTGCGAACCCGGAGCGGGGTAGCATGGTACAGAGCCTCATCGCGGCGGCTGTTCCGCCGCGCCTGGTCTTCGGAGGAAGTCACCCCATGCCGCATTCGGTCGCTACCCCGCTTCCATCCCCCAAAGCCCGTTCAGGGAACACCCAGCTCGTGACCCTCGCCGCAGTGGTCCTCGTGGCCATCACCATGGTCCTGGTGTTCAGAGGGCAGTCCCCCAAGCCAGCATCCGGCCCAATCACCGACTCTACGCCTGGAGCGTACCCCGCCACTTCGCCCACGCCCTCGCCCGCCCCACCACCGTCCTCCGCCCCCGTGATCGATCAGCCGCAGTTGGTGGCCCCTCCTATCCCAAACGCCGGAGAAAACGCACCGGCGGTGAATACTCCGGCCTCGCCACAGCCCGACCGCAACCCGCTCGTCTTCGTGCCCGAGAGCGTTGATTTCGGCTACATCCTCATCGGTCAGGCCGGGACTCAGGAAGTCGACATCTTCAACCCGTCTGACGAGCCTATCACGGTGATCGAGGTCATCGTTTCCTGCCCGTGCACCACTGCCCAGCTTGAGC
Source organism: uncultured Phycisphaeraceae bacterium (assembly GCA_964543335.1). Lineage (GTDB taxonomy): Bacteria > Planctomycetota > Phycisphaerae > Phycisphaerales > UBA1924 > JANSXG01. The sequence goes on from CAZIXS010000068.1 coordinate 13,361, forward strand.
CGGAAACGATCCTGCCTGGTGAAGCCGCGACCCTGACGCTGACCTACACCGCCGAGAGCTACCCCCACATCTCGGCTCGCAAGTCCGTACGACTACGCACCCGCGAGTTCCCCAACCACAGCCCGGTGATCGGCTTCGTCGCAACCATCGGCAGAGAGATCCGCGCGAACCCCGATTCTGATCCGGTCATCCGCGAACCATCGGGCGAATTCCAACTCGTCAGCCACGACGGCCAGCCGTTTCAGGTGTTGCTCGTGGACGGGCGCGAACCTCAGTTTGTCGATTTCGATCCACAAGCCGACACCCCCCGGAATTCATACCTGCTGCGATACGACATCGCGTCTCGAGAAGACAACGCTTTCCCGCGCCACCTCCATGTGCTGACGGACCGCGCGAGTGACCCCATGACGGAAATCATCACGATGGCTCCGCCAAGCCTCAGAGCGCCGCTGACCACGAATCCGGCTTTCTGGAGAGCCGAGAATCAACTCGTCCAGGTCGGAACACTCAGTTCCGCGGCCCCGACCGTCACCCGGACCATCACCCTGGCCCGGATGCCACGCGGGAGCAACGATTCGGATCTCTCGATCGCCCTCCGTCCCGCGACCGGCCAGTCGATCATCGGTGGCCAGACGAACCGGACCGAGCAATCCCCGCCCGCCGTCGAAGCACGAATCGTGTCGGTGGAAACGGATGAAAGGCGGGCCAGAGACCGGCTCGTGCAGGTGGAATTCACCCTGAAACCCGACCTTGAACCGGGGCTGTACCACGACATCCTGTCCTTCACGCTCCCCGGTGGAAGCGTGACGGAGTTGGATGTCGCCACTTTCGTTCGCCCGGCCCCCTGATTCCCCTGTCTGTACCAGATGACCCTTTCAGACGCCCGCGAAGCCACGCTTTTTTGCAAAAACCCTTGCCAAAGCTGAACTTACGGCTGATGATGAAGGAGAGGCAGCGATCCTGACGAGTCTCCGAGCATCGGAGTTGGTGTTCACAGTGTGACGGCTCCGATAAATTGGGACATTGTAGGGAACACTCGGGCCCGTCTGGGCTTGGGGCCGCATTCCTCCTCGTGGTGGAGAGACCGATGAAGACCTTGAAGACCGCCCCGTCATTCGTACCAGCCCAGCGTGCGATCGAGAGCGACCTCGCCCAATTCGAGCAGCTGGAACGGCGCGTCCTGCTGACGGGGGATCTCACCTTCATCGAATGGTTCGAAGCCGATGACCGGGGCAATGTGGTTCTGCAGATGTCGCAGGCCCTCGACGGCAACACCGTCAACGGGTCGACCGTGCAGATCCTGCTGGCGGGCCCCGACGGTCTGCTGGGCACCGCGGACGATGTCATCGCGGATGTGGTTGTGTCTTACGACGCGCTGAACAACCAGATCACCATCAACGGCGACTTCGACCAGTCCACCCGGTACGCCATCCGAGTCGACGGGGACCAGATCCGCGACGCCAAGGGCGACTTCATTGACGCCGAGTTCATGGGCATGGGCAACGAAACCGGTGACGGCGTCGCCGGTGGCGAGTTCCTTGTCTTCACTCGTCCTCCCCAGAACGACCTCGTCGCCCGAATCTTCACCGAGTTCGGCAACATCGACATCCTGCTGTTCCGCGACACCACCCCCATCACCGTCGCGAACTTCCTGAATTACGCCCAGTCCGGACGCTACGACGAAACCTTCTTCCATCGCCTCGTCGAAGACTTCGTGCTCCAGGGCGGCGGCTTCTACGCCGACGAGGACTTCAGCGAAGTCGACACCGACGCGCCGATTCAGAACGAGTTCAACCTGTCGAACCTGTTCGGCACGATCGCCATGGCCAAACTCGGTGGCGATCCGAACTCCGCCACCAGCCAGTTCTTTTTCAACCTGGCCGACAACTCGGACAACCTCGACAACCAGAACGGAGGCTTTACCGTTTTCGGCGAGATCACCCCCGAGTCCTTTGATGTCCTCGCCGCCCTGGCCGGTCTCACCACGGTCGATGCGTCTTCTCAGGGCAGCGCGTTTACCGATGTTCCCGTGATCGATCCCGATGCCGTCGACGGCGACCTCACCCCGGGCGATGTCGTCGTGCTGACGCGTGTCTCGATCCTGCAGGAT